>NZ_JAVYJB010000003.1:0-414786 GCF_032490495.1 Pilosibacter fragilis
TGGTCAATGATAGCTTCATGGGTATTCTCGAAAATCGTCCATTCGTCCTCCGGGACATAATGGCTTTTCTTGTCCTTGAAGTGCTTTCGGGTCTTGAAATTGATGGTGTGTCCCAGATACTCACGCTTTTCAAGAATGTTGCAGATGGTGGAAGAACCCCAGCCGTACACATCTTTGAAAGTCTTGTTTTTGTTCACGCCCTCGCCGTGTTGGGCAAGGTAAGCAGACGGAATAAGCACCTTTTCCGATTTCAGTTTGCTGGCGATCTGATACGGACCGTAGCCGTCAATCGTCATGGCAAAGATGCGCTTGACCACCTCGGCGGCTTCGGGGTCAACCAACCATTGGTCTCTGGCTTCGTTCCAGAGATAGCCGTAAATGACCGTGCCTGTAAGGTGCTTGCCGGACTTGCCTTTGGACTGGAAAGTGGAACGGATTTTACGGCTGGTGTCTCTGGCGTAATACTCGTTCATAATGTTGCGGAAAGGGGTAAAATCATCGTCCCCTCTGGCGCTGTCCACGCCGTCATTGATGGCGATAAGGCGAACGCCACGCTGACGCAGGATTTCCATAATTTGACCGACTTTCAGATAGTCACGACCCATGCGGCTCATGTCCTTGATACACAGATACTCCACATTCCCGGCTTCAACCTCTCTCATCATTGCCAAAAATCCGGGACGGTCAAAGCAGGTGCCGCTAATGCCATCGTCCGTGAAATGGACAATGTTTGTAAAGCCCTGCCGTGCGGCGAACTCCTCCAACATAGCTTTTTGATTGGAAATGGAATTGCTCTCACGCTGTTGGTCATCATCTTTGCCAAAGTCATCACGGCTCAATCGTTCGTACAGAGCTGTGATTTTCTCGTTTTTTCTCATAACTTGCGCTCCTTTCTTCGGTTTTAGGTTGTGTGTTCTAAGAGACTTCCCAACCGCTTGATTAAGAAGTCTTTTAGAGCATACAACACCGGCTGCCAGCTTATATTTCTTATACTGCCGCACTGCAAAGTGGTTTGGCTTTTCCGATTCCAGTGCATCAAACATCAGGTCTACGGGATTTTTGAACTCCTCGTCATCCTCCCGGACTTCCATGGCGTTGATGAACTCGATGAGGGTAGAGAAATTCTGCTCCTCTACCGGAGCCTCATAGTGGATATACCCAATCAGCGCGCAATACAGCAAGGTCTCTGCTTTGACCCAAAAATCGTCCCCGGCCTTGCCTTCGCCTTTGGTATTGGCGATCAGCGTTGTGACCAGCTTCAAGATGTCCTTTTCGCTATGGATATAGGCGAAAGGGTTATAGTGCATTGATTTTCGGAAGTTGATGGTATTTAGAACCTTGATGCGGTACGGCTCATAAATGACCTTGCCGTGCTTATCCTTCATGGGCTTTCCGTCCTTTCCCAGTTTGGGTGCGCCCCTTTGGAGCATTTTCCCGCACTCCACCAAAATGGTTCCCTTCGGGTTTTGTCAATAAGGAACAAGAAAATAGTATCTTGCTTTTAAGCGGTTTCATCGCCGCTGTCGTTCTGGATAAGGCGCACAACCTTGTCCGTAAAGGTTTCCCGGCTGGTTTCGCTGAAATGGATATGAATGTCAAAGGTCGTGCCGCCGATGTTCTTCACAAGGTCGGGTTTGGCGGTCAGAGGGGAAACGGCTGCGGGGGTGCTGGTCTTGCTGGTTTCATTGTTCATAGGCTCTCCTTTCAAAGATAAAGCCCCATGTGGTCGGCACATGAGGCGGTCATATCGGGTAAGGGTGCAAGGGTGCAACAATGCAAAGGTATCTACGGATTGCATTCTTACTTTGCACTCTTGGCTTCGTTCCTGCGATAGTACCATTGATTTCCCCGGCGTATGACTTCTATCCGGGTATCAAGATTGCGGCGGGCATTTTTAACCGTCCTCTCGGATATTCCAGCTTCGGCTGCGGCCTTTACAATGTCCTCGCTGGCAAGCTCTTTCCCGTCTGCGAGTAAGTCAAGTATCAGCTTCTCGGCCTGTTCGGTCTTGGTGGTGGTGTTCCCGCCCGCGCCGGATAGCAGTTCGTCGGCGGTTATGTCGTATTCGCCTATCCATGAAAAGCCTGTTTCCGGGTCAAGGCAAAAGGCAACGGGCTTGCCCTCCGGCGCAAGGGAAGATTTGTCATGGACGATAACACGCACATTCGGCTCCCGCTTCACGCGCCCGATCAGCAGGACGCTCCTTGCTGCGGCGCGGAAGTCGATAGAACCTAAGCCCCGGTATGCGCTCTGCCCTCCGGCAGCTTTGTTCAAGTGTCCGATAAGGATAACGGCGCACCCGGTACGCTCGGCAACATCGGCAAGGCGGCGGAACATGGGGCGCACTTCGTTTGCCCTGTTCATGTCGGTTTTCTCGCCCATGTACGCCTGTATGGGGTCAAGGATAATCAACCGCGCCTCGTTCTGCGTGATTGCCTTTTCTATGCGCTCGTCGGAGAGAGTAAGCTCCCGCTTGGCTTCATCAATCACAAGCACGCGGTCAAGGTCGGCTTCGGCTTCTATCAAGCGGGGCTTGACGGTATCGCCCAGCCCGTCCTCGGCGGTCTGGTAAATCACTTGGAATGGCGGCAAGGGCTTCATTCCCGGCAGCGTTCCCCCGGTGGTGCAGGCGGCGGCAAGGCGTAGGGCAAAGGTGGTCTTGCCCTCGCCGGGATTGCCTTGCACAATGGTTACTTTTCCAAACGGGATATACGGCTCCCATAGCCATTCAACGGTCTGTGTGTCAACCTCGCTCATGCGAATAATCTCGACGGTTTCTTCCTGCGGCGGCTCTTTCAAGCCGTAAACCGCTTCCCGGATATACTTCCCGTCTGTGATTTCTGCCCGGTGCTGCAATACCTCGTTCCAGTCCTTAAACAGCGGCACAAGGCGGTGGACGGTATATCCCTCCGGCACAAGCTCCGCAAGGCGGCTGCAAGCGTCGTTTCCCGCTTGGTCGCTGTCAAGGCAGAGGTAAACGGTCTTGATGTTTGGGCGGTCAGAGAGGAAACGCAACAGGGCTTTTTCTCCCACGCCGCCCAATGACAAATAGCTCTGTTTCTGCCATGCCTTTTTGAACAGGCAGAGGAAAGAGAGCAGGTCAACGGGGGCTTCAAAGACAAAAAGCCTGTCGCTCTCGCCCCGGTAGCAGAAATTAAAGGCTTTGTCGCTGCCTTTCACATCAAGCCGGAAGTTTCCCGCCGTCCCCTTGCTGTGGGCGTAACGCGGTATTCCGTCCTCGTCCCGCCCCACAAATACGGCGTTGTGGTGGGCTGCGTCCTCGTAAATATCGCCGCGGGCAAAGAAAAAGCCCGTCACATCTTCATCAATGCGGCGGGCTGCTGTGAGGTAGTTCCTCGCTGTTCGATTGTCGCTGTTTGGGGGCGGTAGCCGGAAGTCGGATAGGGACGCGGGGCAAGGTCTGTCCGGCGGCGGTACGGCTCCCTTTTCTCCTGTGAGAAGTTCCACGGCTTCGGTGAAGCTCTTGCCGAAAAACTCCATGACAAAATCGACGGGGCCGCCGCCCTTGCTCTGGCTGTGCCTGTACCATTTGTTTCCCCGGACGGTCAAGCTGTCGTGCCGTTTCCAGCGGTATTCATTTCCGGCGCGGGTAAGCTGCTCGCCCTGTGATTGTAGGAAAGAAACAAGGTCGGCTTGGTTCGCCCGGTCTATCTGTTCTTGGGTGTAATACATGGTTGATACCTCTCTTTCTGTGGTTGAATTGTTCACAGATTTCAAATATAATGGGGTTAGCAAGTTGGATTTAAGAGGTGATCTTATGATTGATTTAATAGTTGATTTCCTTGCAACCATAGGTGATATAATTGTAGATATATGGGTAAATAAGATTGTAACAAAATTCAAAAAGAAATGAGTCGCCTTTTATCCATCCAATAGTACAGAGGGCGGACAAGCCGAACAGCTTGCCCGTCCTTTCCTTTATCGCTCCTGTTCCTGCCGCTTGGTGCGGCTCTGCGTCTGTGCCGGTTGGTCGGCGCGGAGTGCAATATCCACGCATTTGCGGATTTTTTGAAGCTCGGCAACTTCGGCGCGGGTATCTTTCAGCGTTTCATATTCCGCTTCCCGCTGTGCTTTGAGGGCGGTATATTCTTTCTCCCACGCGGAGATCGGCAGGGTTTTCACGCCCTCCGGCAAATGGGCATGGAGATAGCGGTTTGCCGCGTCCCATAGGGTAAGCTCGGCGCGGCGGGCTTCCGCAAACTTCTCCTGTTTTCCTTTCCAGCGGATTTGCCGATACTCGTCCTGTATGGGCTTGTAGGTTTGATAATTTCTGCCGTACTCCATGAGTTTTTGCAGCTCTTTCATGCGCTGCTCGGCGGTTTTCATTCCCTCCCGGATTGAATAGGCTTTATCGCTGACAGAGGAAAGAGCAGCGTCCAGCTCGTCAAGGGTGGAAATGCCATGCTCGGAAAGATAGTTGACCGCCTTTGCAACGGTTTTCAGTTCATCGGCGGCGTGCTGCCTTTGCCAACTCTGCGAATACTTCCGGCTCTTTTCTCTCTGAACGCTTAAATATTTCATCAGCAGATTTGCAAGGCCGGGGGATTGCGGGGGCTGCTCCGGGGCAGTTTCCCGCGCCTTGAACAGTTCGCCAATCCATTCTTTGAGCTTTCCAATCTGCGCCCGGATTTCCCGGATAAGGCGGTTTGCCTTTTGGATATTCCGGTTCAGCTCGCCTTTCTCGGTGGCTATGCCTTTCTTCTCCATTTGACAAGCCGCTACGCCCATGTGGACGGTAGGCAGCTCGTCAATGCCGCGCTCGGCGTTGCTGCGGTGGTCGATACGCTCCGGGTGTCCGGCGCGTTCAAGGTAGGCGTTTGAAATATCCGCCCATGCCTTGCGCCACAAAAGCGCGTTGCCCTTGTCGTTCCAGCCTGTGAGGTCAACTTTGTGTGTCTTATATCTGCCGCTTGGCAAGCGTATGCGCTCGCCGTTTTCGTCAAGGTCATATTCCTTTTTGGACTTCGCCGCCCATGCGCCGCGCTCGTCAAGGGGGCGCATGGTAAGCATGATATGACAATGGGGGTTGCCGCTGTCAGTGTCGTGAATGGCAAAGTCAACGCACATTCCTCTGGAAACAAATTGAGAGGAACAGTATTCCCGGACAAGCCGGATCTGTTCCTCTCTGGATAATTCTATGGGGAGTGCTGCGTCAATCTCTCTGGCAAGCTGGGCGTTCCCGGCTTTCTCGTAAAGCTCCACACTGTTCCATAGGGTAGCGCGGTCAGAGAAAGAGGGCGGGGCATGGGGCGGCAATAGGATTTCCGTATGGACAACGCCGCGCTTGCGGGTGTAGTCATGGGTCATTCCGTCCCACTCGTTTGTGATTTTCTCGCCGCTTCGGTAGGCGGCTGCGGCAACGGCTGATTTGCCCTTGCCCCGGCTGACAATGCTGATATTACAATGATAGATGGCTATGGGTATCACCTCCCGGATAGGATAACAAGACCCGCAAAAATGGTACAGACACCAACGGCGGGTGTACTGTTTTTGTGGGTGTGCAGGGATAGCCGCGTAAGCGGCGCAAGGGGTGCAGCCCCTTGTTGCGGCAAAGTCGCCATATCGGAGCGCGGGGAAAGTTCCCTGTGCGGAGATGAGCCCTCGGCAGAGCGCACACGCCCGCAAGGGTGTATAAGTGCGCCCTTTGTTCCAAAGGGATTACTCCGCATTCCCGTCCCCGGCTCGTTTTTTCAAAAACTCCTGTGCTGGCTCGCTCATCAAGGCAAGCCGTAAAAAGGCTTTCGCGTCCTCGTCCGGCATGGCAATCAGCTCCGGCACAAGGCTCTCCATGAAGCCGCCGCGCTTACAAAGCCTGTGGTTTCTCGCCTTGCGTTCCTCGACGGATAGCTTCTGCTTGATGATTTTCTCCCGGTTTTCAAACTGCCGGATTTTCTTCTTGCCTTCCTCAATCTCGGCGGTCAATTCCTCACGGGTTTTCTCCCTCGGTTTCGTCATAGCTGGTCGCTCCTTTCTGCCCGTAGGCATGGAAAAAGGGCAGTCGATTTTCTCGGCTGCCCTTGTGGATAATATATTTAGTTTTAATAAGCAGAACTTATAATTTCAAAGCTTAAATTCATATCAGCATTTGCGGCTTTTTCTTCATTTTCTATTGGTTGTATCACAAATTCAAATGTAGGCTCATAGTCCCCGTCCTGCAAGGTTTCTCCACCCAAAATCTCGATATGATACCAGCCATTTGCAAGTTCGACAATTGGCTTTTTATTCTGTCTGTAATAAGAAATTAGAGTTTTCACTTTTTCGGGAGTAAACTGTTTTAATATGTGCCATGTAAAAAGCATAAGCATATTATTATCCACTTTGAGGGAATAACCACTCCTTCTAAACTGCAATCGGCTTTCCCCTTTGCACAACTCCGGTTTATCACCAGAGAGATTAAACAATACGGTATAAGGATAGTTTTCAATGCCACTCATGGGGATAACAATACCTTCACTAAAAGCCCTATCCCCACTTTCATTTGTGGTAAATTCCGTTGCCAAATCGTCTGAAAGATTATTGGCTCTTTTCCAACTTTCCAGTAGTAAAATGTCACCAAGAATAAAATAATTAACAAGATCGTTTAATACTTCCGTAAACTTATATATCATAGTAAACCTCCTCAAAATTTCGATTTGTTGTTCTTTTTTCAAGAGAAGTATAGCACAGGATTATGAACAAATCCACCTCATTTCAGTCTGCTGGCGGCATTGTTTTCCTTGGCAAACTGCCGCGCTGCTTCCCGCCGTTCCTCACTGTATGGGGCGGTCAGACGGAAAGAGAAGCGGCCTTTCTCAATATCAAACTCCATGCAGCCCGTTTCCGGGTCTGCGTCGGTCTGCTGGCAGATCGCCGGATAACGGCGGCTGTATGCAAGCAGACGCTTCTTCAAGGCGGTGTTGTGGGTGCGGATATGGATAAGGGGGTCTTTCTCGTCAAACCAAATGTCGGTGGTCTTTTCCCGCTTGGTAAGCCCTGTTCTCATAAGCTCTCCTTTCTGCGCCCCTGTTATGCAATAGGGGCATTTTTCGGGTGTTTTCTCCGGCTCTTGACTTGGAGAAAACGGCGTTTTTGACGATAAAAACCGCCCGGACGGGGAATGGTTCGTCAGGGCGGCTGTTATCGCAAGATTTCCGATTTTTCCGGCTCTTGACCGTTAAACATAGATTAACTCATGCATTACGATTTCCTCGGCTATCGCCTTGCAGTTGTTCATCAAACCTACCCATTTCATCGGGTCGGCGGCTTTGAGGGCTTCGGTGGCTCCCGCTTCTCTGGCAAGGCGGGGCATGAGGTAGTCCAGCATATCCCGCGCCGCCCGGTCTGTTTCCGCAAGGTGGGGGTATAGCTTCTCGCTGGCTACAAGGGCGGTATAAAGGCGGTGGCGGTATTGTTCCAGATAGGCTTTCCGCAGCCGCCCGTAGTGGCCGATATGGGGCTTTGGGGTAATGGGGCGGTTCCCGTTATCAATCAATCTTCTCATGCGATTTGTTCTCCTTTCTCGTCGTGCTTCTTCCTGTGGTAGTTCTCCCGCCTTGCAGCAAGGAAGTTCTCATACCGGGCTTGGGCTGCGGGGTTTCCGGCTGCGGCTTCCTCGTACATCTTCTGGCGGGATTTCTTGGTGGCTTCCGAGTGGTAAGCCCGCCGCCTTGCAAGCTCGGCGGCTGCGGCGGGGTCGGTTTCCGCTTGGGCTTTCAGTTCTTGGTAGGCGTTCTTCTTCCGGCTCCGGCTGGCTTCAAGGCGTTCTGTTTCCTCTGGCGTGAGGGGCTGTCCCGCGACTTGCGCGGCGGCAAGCTCTTTGAGCGTCCGGGGCTTGGGCGGCTGCGCTGCTTTCTGCCGTTCATACCATGCCTTGTGCTGGCGGTTTTTCCTCTCGCGGTAAGCGGCAAGGCGTTCTGCTTCCTCCGGCGTGAGGTCGGCTCCGGCCTTTTGCAGCGCGGCAAGCTCCTTTAAGGATTTCGGCTTCGGGGGCTTGGGCGGCTCGGCGGCTTTCCGTTTCTTCCGCCATTCCTTTTGCCATGCCCGGTTATGGGCTAACCGCGCTTCGTCTGCCGCCTGTTCCTCCGGGGTCAGCAAGCCCGCTTTCTTCCTCGCGGTAAACTCCCGCTTCTCTGCCTTGCGCTTTTCCTCCCGCGCTTTGGCAAGCTCCTGTGAACGGGCTTCCTTTGCCGCCTGTTCCTCCTGCTGGCGGCGTTGTTCCTCAGCTTCCATTGGGGTAACGATATGGGCGGGGACTTCAAACGCGCCGATGAAGTTGAGGTAAATATCTATCCGCTGGCGGCGGCTGTTCCCGCGCCCCTCGCCCTCATGGACAACCACTTTCTCGATAAACTCGTTGAGCATGGGCGTTGTCAATTCGGAAAAGTCGGTGTAGCGGCTCACAAGCTCGATAAACTTATCTGTTTTCAGCCTGTCGGCGTTCCAGCTCTCGATTGCTTCCTGCCATTGTGCGATAGCGGCTTCCAGCCCGGTCTGTTCCTCGTCATATTCGGCAAGCAGACGGGTAAAGTGCTTATCGGGTATCTTGCCTGTGGCGTTTCCCTCGTACAGCTTTTTTACAAGCCCGTCCAGCTCCTTATACCGCCGCTGCGCCTTGCTCACTTTCTGCCGGTACTCCTTGACGGCATTTTCTTGGTGCTGGTCGGTGGCTTTCCGCACACGCTCGATAAACTCCGCTTCATTGTGCCGTACATACCAGCTCACGCGCTGGATTGCGGCAAGAATGGCGGCTTCCATTTTCGCGGTGGGGATATAGTGCATGGTGCAGTCGCGGGTAAGCTGGCGGTAGCTGGAACACACAAAAGCGTCGTCCAGATACTTGCCTTGCACAAGGCTGCTGCGGTGGGTCAGCTTCGCGCCGCAGTCGGCGCAGTAGAGAAGCCCGGTCAAGCGGTTTGGGGTGTTCTGCCGCTTGGGGGCGCGGCGTTTTGTTCCCATAAGCCGCTGGACGGTGTTCCATGTTTCCTCGTCCACAATGGCGGGGATTTCCCCGTCAAAAATATACTGTTCCTCCGGCGCGGTCTTGCGGGTGCTTTTGGTCTTGTAGTTCTCGCAGACGGTTTTCCCTAAAACCTTGCGCCCTGTGTACTCCGGGCGTTTGAGGATATAGCTGATAGTTGTTGTTGACCATGCGTAGGGGTCTGTGTACTTCGCCGACCGGACGGGTGCGCCTATCCGCTTCCAATGCTCGGACGGGATAGGGATTTTCTCGGCGCGGAGTGCCCTTGCTATGCTGGCGATACTCTCCCCGGCAACAACGCTGTGGAAGATACGGCGCACAACGGCGGCGGCTTCCTCGTCGATTACCCATTCGCCCTTGTTCTCCTTGGACGCAAGGTAGCCATAGCTGACGCTGCCGGAGCAGCGCAAGCCCTTTTCCATTCTCGACTTGAAAACGGTCTTGATTTTCCGGCTGGTGTCGGCAACATACCACTCGTTTATCACATCTCGGAAAATGGACATTATATCAAAGCCGTTGGCGGTATCAAGGTTGTCATTTGCCGCAATAAAGCGTACATGGTACTCGTCAAAGGTGCGCTTCAAAAGCCCCACTTCGACAACATCACGGCCAATCCTGCTTTGGTCTTTGATAATGACCGTAGCCACATTTCCCGCCCGGATTTCTTCCAGCATAGCGTCCAGCCCCGGACGCTTGAAAGTCGTTCCCCGCACTCCGTCATCGGTGAAGTGCCGGATATTCGTAAAGCCGTTCTTTTGGGCGTAGTCCTCCAAAATGCGCTTTTGGTTTTCTATCGACACGCTTTCCCCGGCTCGCTCATCGTCATGGGAAAGACGCTCGTACAGGGCTGTGATTTTTCCCTTGTCCGGCTGTTTCTTCATGGGGTGTAACCTCCTTTCTTGAGGGTGCGCGCTCCCTTTATCCTTATTGTAAATTACCATTCGGGTCTGTGACCACATAAGAACTGTGCATCTGCATCAGATTTGGTTTGAGCCAGAAACGGGTCTTACCGGAACCGGAGCCGCCGATCACCAGCACATTTTTGTTTCTGGCGGTCTTTGGGTCCTTGGGGCGGCTGTTCATGGTCAGGCTTTCGGTTTTTGTGAGAATGACATTGTTCTGGAACACCGGGTCGATGTAGGGAGCAATATCCTCACTGGTTCCCCATGAAGCGTTTTGTCAAGTGCTTTTTTGAGTTATTGACGCAAATTATCGTGAAAGTGCGAAAGTGCAAGGTGCAAAGGCTCTGCGTTTTGCACTTTCAGCTTGCGGTTTCGGGTGGCTGCTTCTTCTTGATGAAGTTGTACCATTGACCGCCGACACGCCTTGCGCCCAAAATGCCGCCCATGTTGCGCTTGGCGTTCTGTACCGTCCTTTCGGATATTCCGGCTTCGGCGGCTGCTTTTACGATTTCCTCGCTGGCAAGCTCTTTCCCGTCTGCAAGCAGGTCAAGTATCAGCCTTTCGGCTTGCTCGGTCTTGGTGGCGGTGTTGCCGCCCGCGCCGGACAGCAGCTCGTCGGCGGTTATATCATATTCGCCTATCCACGAAAAGCCCGTTTCCGGGTCAAGGCAAAAGGCAACGGGCTTGCCCTCCGGCGCAAGGGAAGATTTGTCATGGACGATAACGCGCACATTCGGTTCTCGCTTCACGCGCCCGATCAGCAGGACGCTCCTTGCTGCGGCGCGGAAGTCGATAGAACCTAAGCCCCGGTATGCGCTCTGCCCTCCGGCAGCTTTGTTGAGATGTCCGATAAGGATAATGGCGCACCCGGTACGCTCGGCAACATCGGCAAGGCGGCGAAAGATAGGGCGCACCTCGTTTGCCTTGTTCATGTCGGCTTTGTCTCCCATATACGCTTGTATGGGGTCAAGGATAATCAGACGCGCCCCGTTCTGCGTGATTGCCTTTTCTATGCGCTCATCAGAGAGGGTAAGCTCCCGCTTGGCTTCATCAATCACAAGCACCCGGTCAAGGTCGGCTTCTGCTTCCATCAAGCGGGGCTTCACGGTATCGCCCAGCCCGTCCTCGGCGGTCTGGTAAATCACTTGGAATGGCGGCAAGGGCTTCATTCCCGGCAGCGTTCCCCCGGTGGTGCAGGCGGCGGCAAGGCGTAGGGCAAAGGTGGTCTTGCCCTCGCCGGGATTGCCTTGCACAATGGTTACTTTCCCAAAGGGGATATGCGGCTCCCATAGCCATTCAACGGTCTGCGTGTCTACCTCGCTCATGCGAATAATCTCAACGGTTTCTTCCTGCGGCGGCTCTTTCAAGCCGTAAATCGCTTCCCGGATATACTTCCCGTCCGCGATTTCTGCCCGGTGCTGCAATACCTCATTCCAGTCCTTGTAAAGCGGGAGAAGGCGGTGGACGGTCAAGCCCTCCGGCACAAGCTCCGCAAGGCGGCTGCAAGCATCGTTTCCGGCGTTGTCGCTGTCAAGGCAGAGGTACACGGTCTTGATGTTCGGACGGTCAGAAAGGAAACGCAAAAGGGCTTTTTCGCCCACGCCGCCCAACGCCAGATAGCTTTGCTTTTGCCAATCCTTTTTGAACAGGCAGAGGAAAGATAAGAGGTCTATCGGGGCTTCAAAGACAAACAATCTTTCGCCCTCGCCCCGGTAGCAGAAGTTAAAGGCTTTGTCGCTGCCTTTCACATCAAGCCGGAAACTCCCGGCTGTTCCGCGCTGGTGGGCGTAGCGTGGTATGCCGCTTTCATCTCTGCCGACGAATACGGCGTTGTGGTGGGTTGCGTCCTCGTAAATATCGCCGCTGGCAAAGAAAAAGCCCGTCACATCTTCATCAATGCGGCGGGCAGCTGTGAGGTAGTTCCTCGCTGTTCGGTTGTCGGTGCTGCGGGGCGGCAGTCGGAAGTCAGAAAAGGACGCGGGGCTTGGTCTGTCCGGCGGCGGTGTAGCTCCCTTTTCTCCTGCGAGAAGTTCAACGGCTTCGGTGAAGCTCTTGCCGAAAAACTCCATGACAAAATCAATGGGTGCGCCGCCCTTGCTCTGGCTGTGCCTGTACCATTTGTTTCCCCGGACGGTCAAGCTGTCGTGCCGCTTCCAGCGGTATTCATTCCCGGCGCGGGTAAGCTGCTCGCCCTGTGATTGCAGGAAAGAAACAAGGTCGGCTTGGTTGGCGCGGTCTATCTGTTCTTGGGTGTAGTACATGGTTGATACCTCGCTTTCTGTGGTTGAATTGTTCATAGGTTTTGAGTATAATGAAATCGACAAATTGGAATTTGTGAGGGTAATTATGATAAATTTTTTGAATGATATAAGGAATGCAGAAAATCCAATATCCAATAATAGAAAACTTATAAATACCATAGCGATATTGTTTCTCGGAATAGCTTTGGGAACTTTCTCAAAATATCTGGATTTTCGTCAAACTGAACTTCCAGGTGTGCTTATGGCAATAAATGGAGTCTTAGATATTGGTAATTTTCTTGGGCGTTTTGCAATCTGGATATTGATTGCACTGTGTATTTCTATTTATAGCAATTCTGCAATAAGAGCAAGCATCAATGTTTTTGTATTCTTTGTTGGTATGGTTGCAAGCTACTATTTGTATTCAAACTATATTGCAGGATTTTTCCCAAGAAGTTATGCGATGATTTGGTTTGGATTTACAGCTGTTTCTCCATTATTGGCTTTTGTCTGTTGGTATGCAAAGGGGAAAAGCAAACTGGCATTTATACTATCAGCACTGATTTTGGCAGTATTGTTCAATATGTGCTTTGTATATGGATGCTGGTATTTTAATGCAAAATCTGTTTTGGAAGTGATAGTCTTTATTATTGGACTTATTGTTTTGAGGAGAGACACATTGAGGAGTTCTGCGCTAATGGGAACGATTAGTATAGTTCTTGCAGTTTTACTTGATATGGTTATTCCATTTCATTTTGGATAAACAACTTCCAGTTTATCAGAAAGCATTTAGGGCGGACAAGCAAAATGGCTTGCCCGTCCTTTTCTTTATCGCTCCTGTTCGTGCCGCTTGGTGCGGCTCTGCGTCTGCTCCGGCTGGTCGGCGCGGAGTGCAATATCCACGCATTTGCGGATTTTTTGAAGCTCGGCAACCTCGGCGCGGGTCTCTTTCAGCGTGTCATATTCCGCTTCCCTCTGTGTTTTGAGGTCAGCATATTCCTGTTCCCATTCCGCAATAGGCAAGGTCTTTGTTCCTTTAGGCAGATTTGCATGGAGATAGCGGCTTGCTGCGTTCCATAGGGTCAGCTCGGCGCGGTGGGCTTCCTCGTACTTGTCGCGCTTGTTTGTCCAGCCGTTTTGCAGCTTTTTCAGCTCATCGTGAATGGGCTTGTACTCTGTATAGTTCTTCCCGTATTCAATTAGCTTTTGCAGCTTCTTCATGCGTTCCTCGGTGGTTTTCATTCCCTCCCGGATTGAATAGGCTTTATCACTGACAGAGGAAAGAGAAGCGTCCAGCTCATCAAGATTAGAGATACCATGCTCGGAAAGATAGTTGACCGCTGCCGCTATGGTTTTCAGTTCATCGGCTGTGTGCTGTTGTTGCCATCGCTGCGAATACTTCCGGCTCTTTTCTCTCTGAACGCTCAAATACTTCATCAACAGATTTGCAAGGTTGGGAGATTGCGGCGGCTGCTTCGGGGCGGTTTCCCGCGCTTTGAACAGGTCGGCAATCCACTCTTTGAGCTTCCCAATCTGCGCCCGGATTTCCCGGATAAGGCGGTTTGCCTTTTGAATACTGCGGTTCAGTTCGCCTTTCTCGGTGGCGATACCTTTCTTCTCCATCTGGCAAGCCGCCACGCCCATATGGACGGTCGGTATTTCGTCAATGCCGCGCTCGGCGTTACTGCGGTGGTCGATACGCTCCGGGCTTCCGGCACGCTCAAGATAGTCGTTTGAAATATCAGCCCATGCCTTGCGCCAAACAAGCGCATTCTCTTGGCTGTTCCAGCCTGTGAGGTCAACCTTGTGGGTTTTGTATCTTCCGCTTGGCAAGCGGATACGCTCGCCGTTTTCGTCAAGGTCATATTCCTTTTTGGATTTCGCCGCCCATGCTCCGCGCTCGTCAAGGGGGCGCATGGTAAGCATAATATGACAATGGGGGTTGCCGCTGTTGGTGTCGTGAATGGCATAATCAACGCACATTCCTCTGGAAACAAATTGAGAGGAACAGTATTCCCGGACAAGCCGGATCTGTTCCTCTCTGGATAATTCTATGGGGAGCGCCGCGTCAATCTCTCTGGCAAGCTGGGCGTTCCCGGCTTTCTCGTAAAGCTCCACGCTGTTCCACAAGGTTGAGCGGTCAGAGAAAGAGGGCGGGGCATGGGGCGGCAGCATGATCTCTGTATGGACAACGCCGCCTTTGCGGGTGTAGTCATGGGTCATTCCGTCCCATTCGTTTGTCAGCTTTTCACCGCTTCGGTAGGCGGCTGCGGCAATGGCTGATTTGCCTTTTCCTCGGCTCACAATGCCGATGTTCCAATGGTAAATGGCTATGGGTATCACCTCCCGGATAGGATAATAAAGCCCTCAAAAATGGTACAGACGCCAACGGCGGGTGTACTGTTTTTGCGGGTGTGCAGGGATAGCCGCAAAGCGGCGCAAGGGGTGCAGCCCCTTGTTGCGGCAAAGCCGCCATATCGGAGCGCGGGGAACTCTCCCTGTGCGGAGATAAGCCCTCGGCAGAGCGCACACGCCCGCAAGGGTGTATAAGTGCGCCCTTAGTTCCTAAGGGATTTATTCGGCGTTCCCGCTTTCGGCTCGTTTTTTCAGATATTCCCGTGCTGGTTCACTCGTCAGTGCAAGCCGGAGAAGCGCGGCAGCTTCCTCGTCGGTCATGGTCTTTGCTTCCGGCACAATGCTTTCAAAGACTGCGCCCCGGACGATAAGGCGGTGGCTGCGTGTTCTGCGTTCCTCTTTGGATAGCTTTTGACGCAACACCTTTTCCCGATTTTCAAACTGCCGGATTTTCTTCTTTCCGTCCTCAATCTCGGCTTGCAGCTCCTCGCGGGTTTTCTCTCTCGGTTTCGTCATGGTTGGTCGCTCCTTTCTGCCTGTCGGCATAGAAAAAGGACAGTCGATTTTCTCGGCTGTCCCTTGTAGGTGGTTTATTTAGTTTTACTCTATCATTTTCAAGTAAATAAAATAGCTTGCAGTTCCTCCATAACCGTTTTGGGTATTCCAGTCGGCTATTATTTCATAGATATACCCGCCCGGTTTAAGAGTGAGGACATTTCCAGTCATAGTTACATCTTCGCTGTTTGTAGTAGGTTTCCCCCAATATTCATCACTCCAACATTTTACACTTAAAATAGTATCGGGTTCTTCTGTAAAACTTAGTGTAGCTGTTGCTTCTGGTGTTTCATACGGCGGGGATAATAATTCTTCACAATCTAAAGGGTGTGCGCTATCGGTAGTTGTACTTATAGAATTTCCATCAACATCTTTTTTCTGCCACGAATAAGCACCTAATAATGCACTGACATAGGTGTTATCACTTACTAAACCTAAAGCAGGCGGCTCTTCCAAAATCACATTGGCAGTTCCAGAATTTAATAATTCATTGGCATAGCTATTAAGTGCTTGGCATGGCTCATACTTTGTTTTATAGCCTACACCATCAATTATAAGAAATGGGTTATATGCCGTAATCTCTGTCTGTGTGCCGTCGGTCATAATCAGGGTAAAAGTAACGCCTTGCCCTACATATTCTGTGTAAGAATTATCTTGATTATAGATAACTACATCATTCAAATAGCCTACTAACTCTGAAATATCCTCAATTTCAACTGTTTTGTCTGGCGGCGTTAATTGCACTTTGGCTGACGCTATTTGTGCTGCGTCCAGATTTTTATATGGTTTTTTCCCCATTGTAAACAGAAAGACCATTACCACAATGCACAATAAGACCATGCACACCATTGTGATTATTAACCATTTCTTTTTCATAACAGAAGCCTCCTTTATCTTTCATTTTTCTGTTATTTATATAGACGCAAAAAAGAGGAAAAGGTTTCATTATTCATAAATATCATAGCACAAGAGTATGAACAAATCCATATCAATTCAGCCTGTCAGCGGCATTATTTTCTCTGGCATACCTTCGCGCTGCTTCCCGCCGTTTCTCGCTGTATGGGGCGGTCAGACGGAAAGAGAAACGCCCCTTTGCAATATCAAACTCCATGCAGCCCGTTTCGGGGTCTGCGTCGGTCTGGCGGCACTGGTCGGGGTGCTGTCCGGCGTAGGCGGCAAGCCGCTTCTTTAAGTCGGTGTTGTGGGTGCGGATATGGATAAGGGGGCCTTTCTCGTCAAACCAAATATCGGTGGTCTTTTCCTGCTTCGTAAGCCCTGTTCTCATAAACTCTCCTTTCTGCGCCCCTGTTACGCAATAGGGGCATTTTCGGGTGTTTTTCCCGGCTCTTGACTTGGGGAAAATGAGGATTTTCAAATAGAAACCGCCCGGACGGGGAGTGTATCGTCAGGGCGGCTGTTATCACAAGATTTCTGTTTTTTCCGGCTCTTGACCGTCAGACGCGGATAAACGCGAGCTGTCGGCAAGTGCCAGTTTGAGCAGCTTGTCGCGGAATGTTTCTTTGCTGCTGTGATTGAAAAATAACTCCGCAACAATGGTCTGCCCGTTCCTCTGGGTCGTAATGATACTGTCGGGGGTCTGTTCTGCCATAGGCGGCTCCTTTCTTTGGGCGCAAAAGAGGGATTTCCCGTAGTTCGGAAAATCCCTCTTGGTTGACGGTTATTCTGTTTTACTGTGTGGGCTGTGCGGCGGCTGCCTGCGCCTTTCGCCTTGCCCGGTATTCCCGCGCTTTCATGCGGTCATACTCCCGCTGCTTTTCAAGGTTTCGCGCCCGGTACTCCCTTGAATACTGCCGGTGGTAGGCGCGGCTCTTTTCCTTTTTGGCTTCTTCGATTTCCTCCCGCATTTGCCGGATTTCCTGCTCGGTCGGCTCTGCAAGCTGCGTCACTTCATTCTCAAACTTGCCGATATAATTGAAATATATGCTGATGTGCTGGATTGCGTATCTCGCCCTTTTCTGGTCGCGCTCATGCACTTCAATCCTGCTGATAAACTCGTTGAGAATGGCGGGTGTAAGTTCGGTAAAGGCCGCATGGCGTTCCGTCAGCTTCAAAAACTTCTGCACCCGTCCTCCCGCGTTCTCATAAGCGGATAGCTGCTCTTGGAGCGTGGCAAGCTCCGCTTTCAGCGCGTAGTATTCTTCCGAATACTTCTGCGACATCTGCTCATAGCGGTCTTGCGGGATCGTGCCGAGGGCGTTGTCCTCATAGAGCTTATTCAGCACCTTGTCAATCTGTTCAAGGCGCGTCGTGATTTGCGGAATACGCTTCTGCTGCTTTTTGGTCTGGTCGGTCTGCTGCATGGCAAGGTTCTTTTTCACTAATGCTTCAAACTCCGCCCGATTGCTGATAGAATAGTCCTCGATTTTCTTCAGCACTTCCGCGATGGTCTGCATGAGCAAGTCCGCGTCCATGATGTGCGGAGAATGGCATTTGGGGTTCTTGGCTTTCCCCTTGTGGTACTCGCTGCAAAAAGCAACGTGCCGCTTGCCGCCGTTCCGGTAATCAATACGAATGTGCATTTTTGCGCCGCAGTCCTTACAGAAAAGTAAGCCGGACAGAGGGTGGATTTCCCCGTCCCCGTTGGGGCGTCTGACGGGTGCGTTTTCCAAAATCCGCTGTACGGTTTCAAAATCGCTGCGGCTGATAATCGGCTCATGCACATTTTCTGTGATGTGCCACTGGCTCCGGTCTACATAGTGGTTATGTTTATCCCGGAAATGCTTTGTAGTCTTGAAGTTGACCACATCGCCGCAATACTCCTGCCGTGTGAGGATATTGGTCAAGGTGGCTTTGTTCCACTTGCAGCGGTTATCCTCGTTGAGCGTCTTATTTTTACAGGTTCCCCGCCCTCGGTCTTTCATATAGAAAGTGGGGGTTGGGATTCGCTCCTGTGTCAGATATACGGCGATTTGGTTGCGGTTCTTCCCACCGATAAACAGGCGGAAAATAAGGCGTACAACCTCGGCGGCTTCTTCGTCGATTATCCAAAAGTCCTTGTTATCCGGGGCTTTGATATAGCCGTAAGGGGCTTCGGTGACAATCGGCTTTCCACTCATGCCCTTGGTCTTAATGCCCGTTTTCACTTTCTTGCTGATGTCCTTTGCGTACCACTCCGACATGATGTTGATAAAGGGCGCAAACTCCAATGTGTCGGGCTTCTCGCTGTCAATGCCGTTGTTGACCGCGATAAAGCGCACATTGTTCCGTCTGAATATCTCCATCGCGTTGCCGACTTGGAGATAGTCGCGCCCCCAGCGGGTAAGGTCTTTCATAATGCAGACACCGATTTTCCCGTTTTCCACATCGTCCATCATGCGGGAGTAGGCGGAACGGTCAAAAAACCTGCCGCTTTCGTCATCGTCGATGTAGTGCCGGATATTGGTTAGGTGCTGCCCTCTGGCATAGTTCTCCAAAAATATTTTTTGGTTCTGTATGCTGTTGCTCTCGCCGCCATCCCTGTCCTCGTCGCCCACGGAAAGGCGGGAG
This sequence comes from Pilosibacter fragilis, assembly GCF_032490495.1. Classification (NCBI taxonomy): domain Bacteria; kingdom Bacillati; phylum Bacillota; class Clostridia; order Eubacteriales; family Clostridiaceae; genus Pilosibacter; species Pilosibacter fragilis. The sequence goes on from NZ_JAVYJB010000003.1 coordinate 18,537, forward strand.
TAAAGGGCTGTAATTTTGCTATAATCAGTCATGTGCATAACCTCCTGTGCGTCCATGTATGTGTCATTTACACTTAAAATTATGCACTCCAACGGGCAGAACCATACTCCATGCCATGACGGTACTTCTTGGCGTTTTTACTTTTGAGATACACCGCCAGACGCAGGCCAGCACCGCAGCACAGCCCCACCAGCAGATCCAACGGGTGCAGGCTGGGCCAGAAACTTTGCAGCGCCCCAGGCAGGACAGCAAACAGGGAAAGGAATTTCTCTGAAGCATTTGCCCCCTGTGCCAGCCGCCATGCCTCCCCGAAGTTGGTAGCAAACAGCCCCATCAGGAGATAGGGCAGGTTCAGCAAAACGAGCTTTTTGATGTCAAGCTGCTTTTTCATCGTTCCAGCTCCTTTCGCTTGGTGCGGTCCACCACGGCATTTTTGACCATCTCTTTGAACTGACTGAGTTTTGCCAGTACGGACGGGCGTTCCGTTTTCTCGGCCTTCTTGACCTTTTTGCTGGTGTACTCGGTAAATGCAGCGGTCAGCGCATCGGCGTCACGGCCTTTGAAAAAGATCAGGTACTTGGGCGGGGAGCTGCTGCGGTCTTTCTTCACCGCATAATCCACACCATATTTCCGGGCGATCTTCTCAAATTCCTTGATGGAAGGGTCTGTGATCTCGATATTGGAGATCCCCTGATTCTGACCAATGAGCTGCTTGACGGTCTGTTTGCCGTGGGGTGTCACAGGAGCGTCACGGCTTCTTTGCTTTTGCAGCTTCTTTTCCTTGCAGTGGGCCATGTACTTGCTGATGGCGGCTTTGAGCAGCCTGCCGGTGAACTTTGTTCCACTGACAACCAGCGTTAAAGTCCTGTTTTCCACTTCTTCCTGCATTTTCATCGCCTCCTTTCCACAAAATGTGCAGGGGTGGTGCATTTATTTCTAAGGCGGAACCACCAGCCTCCGGAGAAAATATTTCTTCATCGCTCCATCCCGCGGCTCTTTTTCTTTACCGGCTTCTTATCCGGCAGATTCCACTCTTTCCGAAACTCAGCCACACCTTTGGGGTTAAATGCCTTCAACTTCTCCAGATCAAAGGCAACGGCAGAATATTTTCCATAACCGGACTGCACCTGGTAGGGAAGCACCTTCCCCAATTTGTTCTCTTTGATGAATCGCAGCAGGTCCTTGCTGATGTCACCGGAAATAAACGCCTCTCCGGGGTCCAGGGAATACCCCGGAAGGTTCACCGTCATATCTGCAAACGGTTCCTCCCCATCTTCTGTATGGGTAATCATGCCGATATAAAGCCGATGATTATTCGCATACATCCCAAGTTGCAGCGATATGGTTTCTTCCCCATATTCCCACTTAAAGGGTACTTTCTTTTCCTCATTCATATCGGATTCCTCCTATCGTATCTGTTCTTTGTGGTCATAAAACAAATCTCCATTTCTGACCTTTGCATGGCTGAGAATCTTGATCTGCCCCTTTGCCTGACTGTCCAGAGCTTTTTCATAGCCTATCTCTGACAAAAACAGGCGGGTGCGTTCTCCTTTCCAGCCCACCGGGGAATCATGCGTCAGCACATCAAAAATAATCATGTGCCGGGTGTTCTCCGCAAATCGCTGGAGATCCATGTAGTCATGACCGTGATAGTTCTGCGCCCCGGCTTTCTGGCGCATTTCCTCCATCAGCTGCCCGATTGTTTTGCCTTCCTGCATAAAACCCACTTCCTTTCCGTTCTTATGAGACCAGCAAGATCATCTCCCGCAGCTGAGCAAAGTAGAGCTTTCCCTTTGGCGTAACCAGCGTGTAGGAGCCGGTATGCCCGTGATTGCAGTAGTCTTTCACACAGAACAGCCCCGTATTTTTCACATTGGCATAGGGCAGCACATTGCCGGATGCTGTGCGGTACACAAACCGTCGTTCTATCAGAAACCGAACAAACCGGCGCTCCGGGACATCCAACTCTTTGGCGGTTGTCCTGAGATTGGTGCTGTGCTTTAAGTCGATGAACAGGTCATAGAAAGCGGCTTTGCCCTCCAGCTGTGCATTTTCCTTACGCAGAGAAATATTTGCTTCACGCTCAGCCAACAAGTCTGAGCAGAGCTTCATCAGAGCCTCCGGGGAAGTAGCTACCTCCCAAAGCTTCTCTCTTGTGAGATAGGCCCCGTGCTTGCGAATGGTAGGCAGAACCTCATCGAATACCCACTGTTCAAACTGTTCTGCCGATGGCAATTTGCTGTGAACAATCAGGCGGTACAAATCTCCTTCGGGGATAAAAGTCATACTGATTTTGCGGTCGGGGCTTTGTGGGTGAGGTGCGTCGCGTTTCACGACATACCTACAATGGCGGATAATTGCATCGCGGGAATTGCTGTACCCCAGCGCAGCGGCCACATCCGTTCCGCAGAACAGGTATTTGCCGTTTTCTTCGATGACCCGGATACTGCCAAACTCCGGGTTTTTGAAAATTTCCATCTGGTTCATGTCGTGCCTCCTTTGGCATGATAAAAGGCGGCCTTTACCAGCCGCCTGCGTGCATATCGTGGTTGACCAATGAAGTGAAGTGATTATTCATGGTGGTAGGCGCATTGAACAGCACCGCAAGCAGGTACTGCTTCATGTTGCGTACCTGGGTGGTGTTCTTTTGCAGACAGTCCATGACAAACTCGATGTGGGAGCTGTCCAGTTTCAAAAAACGGGAACGCACGATCTCGTGAGGAAAGTCTGCCCCAGAGATCCGGGTGGTCTTTCGTCTGGCACAGACCGTTTCTACCAACAGCTCTACGATCTCATTCAGGTCATCCAGGTAGAGAGGATAACGCTGCTTCAGACAGTCATACTCGATATTCTCCAAAATCAATTCCCGATAATTTTCTATCTCTGTGACAGACATCGCATCTCTTCCTTTCCGTTCCGGCGGTCTTGCCGCCGCTGTTTCCCGGAAGGGAATGGAATCGGTACTTGATCCATAAGTAATTGATTTTTCTGTATTTGATTTCCCTATATTTAATTCTGCGGGCTTTTCCGTATCCGGTTTATCCATATACGGGTTTTCCGTATCTGGTGAATCCGTATCCGGTTTTCTAAGCTGTGGCTGCTCGTATATGACATACTCCGTATCACTGATGCGTCCCTGGCTGTCACGCAGTTTGTGCCGCACAATGTAACCGGCAGCCTCCAATTCCCGCAACGCAGCGCCTATGGCATCCACGCCCTCCTTACAGATCTTTGCAAGACCACGGGTGGTGTAATTCCAGTCCTCTGGCAAAGATAACATCATGGAAAGCAGTCCCTTGGCTTTTAACGACAGGTTTGCATTTCGTAAATGATGATTGCTCATCACGGTATAATCACGGGTCCGTTCAATGCGAAAAACGGCCATCGACCTCACTCCTTCCGAATTTTGGGTACAAAAAAACCGCAATCCTCATTCCAAAGAATTGCGGTGTTCAACACTTTTCAAATTTTCTTGCATAGAACCAAAACAGCGGCTTTCGAGGACGCGCCTCTGTAAATGGCTCCTCCTGGGCGAAAGGAAGTGTTTGCATCACTCGGTCAATATCCGTTGAATCCATGTCATGCTGAGATTTGCAATCTTCCCGGATTGCTTCTTGAATTTCCTTTACCGTACACATAGTCATTCCTTTCCTTTCGTTGTATGGGTTTATGAGCGGCGGCGTTTTCCCGGTTTGAAATCGAGGATATGTCCCTCAATCACACGAGCGTAACGCTTGATCTTAATCTCCCGGCGCTGCTGGCTTTGCAGGGCAGCCTGATACCCGTCCTCGGTCAAAAACATCCGCATTTCCTCTCCGGGGCTGCCGTAAGCTGTGCTGGGACGCAGGACGGAAAACTCAATCATCCAGCGGGTGTTATCCCAAAACCTCTCTACGGCGAGAATGTTGTGTCCTTTCAGCTCACGGGCTGAAATATCCCTCATAGGCGGCTCCTTTCATCGTTCCTGATCTCTCTGACGCTTTTTCTGCCATGCCTCCAGCAGCTTGATGATGGTTTCCTGCATTCGCTGGGGCGTATAGCTTTTAGGGAAATACTTCCGCAAGGTGTCAGAGGTAAATGTCACTCGGTCCAGATCGCTTTTCTTTTCCTCACCCATGATGACACGCATCATATCGAGGGTCAGATGCCCCTCCTGACTGTATTTCTTGAGCCGCTGGGCTTGAGAAAGAGAAGGGGTAGCCTGTTCGCTGTCCATCGCGTCCAACAGGTCTACCTGTTCCTCCTTTTTGAGAAAGGACAGCTCATAGGCAGGGTTCAGGGCAATCTTCTTTTCATCCACCATATCCATCAATTCAGAAATCAGCTCTGTCAGACGGATATAGCGAAAAATCTGGTTTTTACTCTGACCTACTTGCTCTGCCAAAATCTCACTGGACTTCTTGCCCTCTAACTTGTTCCCAACTTGGGAACAAGTTAAATCAACTCGCTCTCCCTGATGTTTCATAGCATCCAGTTTCATTTTATAAGCAAATGCTCTTTCACTGGGGAGGAGACTTTCTCGTTGCAGATTGCTGTCAACCATAATAATTGTGGCTGCATCATCGTCCAGATCACGGACAATTACCGGCATGGTCTCTTTTTCTGCCAGCTCACTGGCTCTGTGCCGCCTGTGTCCGGCTACCAGCTCATAACCGCCCTCCGGGTCCGGTCGAGCAATCGCCGGAACCAGAACGCCATACTGCTTGATACTGTCAGCGGTCTCCATCATGGCTTCGTCATCCTTGACTTTGAATGGGTGGTTCTTAAAGGGATGCAGTTCAGACAGCGGAATCTCCTGAATCTTTTCCAGCTTTGCATCCTGACGGCCTTCTTCGGTGGAGAACAGATCATCTACCGAGGCCAGCTCTATTTTTTTCGCGCTGCTTTTCAAGTTTCAACACCTCCTTCGTCAGATTTCGATACCCCTCTGCCACCTTGCCGCCAGGGTCATGGGCGAAAATACTTTTTCCCTCTGCACTGATTTCCTTTGCCCGGACAGAATGGGGGATCTCTGTGCCGAATACTTTGATCTTGCTGCCATAGGTCTCCCGCAGGAGCGCGGAAATCTCTTTGGCAAAGTTGGTTCGGCTGTCCACCATCGTCAGCAGGATACCGTCAATCTGGAGCTTGGGGTTGATTTGCCTCTTTACCTTGTTTACCGTGGAGAGCAGCTGTTCCAGCCCTTTAGCGGGCAGATACTCTGCCTGAACGGGAATGATGATCCTGTTCGCAGCCGCCAGCGCATTGACTGTGAGCATACCAAGGGAGGGCTGGCAGTCGATGAGGATATGGGAGTATTGCCCCTTCAGTGTGTCCAGATATTGCCGCAAGATAGTCTCACGACTCATAGCATTTACCAAGGACACTTCCATACCGGAAAGTTGAATGTCGGCGGGCATCAGGTCAACGCCTTCTGCATGATGCAGAATACCTTCTCCGGGGCGTATAGGCTGATCCATCAGAATTTTGCCCATTGCATCCGACAGTGTAAATGGCAGCTTGTCTGGTTGCGGATTTCCCAAGCTGATTGTCAGGCTTCCTTGCGGGTCCCCGTCAATCAGAAGCACTTTCTTTCCGGCCTGTGCCAGACCTATTCCCAAGTTCGCACAGGTTGTTGTTTTGCCAACGCCGCCTTTCTGGTTGGCGATGGCGATGATTTGCGTGTTCAAATAAACCTCCTCCTTCTACAAAAAATATCCCTATTCCGAAAAATAAGGATGAAAAAAGCCGCTTACTCAAATAAATGAATAAACGGCTATGTAAGAAATATTCGATTGTAAGTAAAGTTTTATATCACTGCAAAATAACGAAGTGCATCTTTGATTGCTTCTACCTTTTCTGGTGTCGGATGTTTCCTCGGCTGTTTCAATTCTTCTACCGCATTAGGAGCATCATACATCGGCAATCCCAAATTTCGCTTTACCTCTGCGATATATGCGGTATGTACCTTGAAGCCGTATTTCGCTTCTATGTACTCCTTAATCATTTTGTAGGTCACTTTTTCTTTGGGCTTGTACGCTTCGGCTCTTTTAGCAATACTATCTACCGGAATCTTGCCCTCGCCCTCTCCAAACTCCACATCAATGTGGATATAACTGTCGGCTTTTTTGTGGGACAAAAGAACTACCGTCTCCACGTGTGTTGAGTGTGCAATTCAGATTCCCCAAAAACAGAATTTGCTCTTGGCGGAACAAAAATTTTGAGCATTGATTGCACCAACTTTAATTGTGCAACGGGTCGCTGCACAATTACTCTAACTCCTTTTCAATTTCTTCAACAGACGGAAGACTACTTCGCAGTTCCTCCGGCAATGCTTTTGCAATTTGGTTTTTCCATTCTGCTACACCAATCGGATTTTGATATCCTGCCAGAGAATACTCTACTACAGTTTTATTTTTTCCTTTTACCAACAACAAACCAATTGTCGGCTTATCATCTGGATGACGTAAAATATCATTAACCGCATTTTGGTACATATTTAACTGACTGATAAAGCCCGGTTCAAAATCACAGGCTTTCAGTTCGATAACGACATAGCACCGTAGCTTCAGATGATAAAACAGAAGATCAATATAGAAATCATCACCACCAACTTCCAGATGAACCTGTCTGCCGACAAAGGCAAATCCTTGCCCTAATTCCAGCAGAAAACTTTGAATATGTTCTGTCAGCTGGCGCTCTATTTCCACCTCTCTGCGAGGAATATCTGTTCCAAGAAAATCAAACAGATAGGGATCTTTGAATACCTGATTTACCAGATCAGAATCTGTTGGCGGTAGTGCTGCCTGGAAATTGTTTACGCTTTGACCTGCACGTTCCATCAGCCTACTCTCAATTTGCATATCGAGAATTGTTTTGCTCCATCCGTTTTCTATTGTTTTCTGTGCATACCATATGCGGCTCTTTTGGTCTGTCAGCTTATCCATCAAAGAAATATTGCTTCTCCACGGAATTTGTGCAACGACCCGTTGCACTATTTCATAGTCAGGCCAGCACTCGGCAAATTTCCGCATGTATTTGATATTTCTCGGAGAAAATCCAGACATATCAGGAAATGCGTCCTTCAAGTCTTTAGCCATGCGGTCGATAACTTTCGTACCCCAGCCCTCTTTCTCCTGCTTTTTTATAATGGCTTTGCCAATGTTCCAGTAAAGACAAATCATACTGGAATTTGCATTCAATACAACAGAGATGCGCTGCTTCTGAATCTCTGCTTTTATTTCTTCTATAAAATTCAAATAAGTATCACTCATCTCGGAAAGATTAGGAGCGACAGGAAATATCACCCCGTCTTTATTCTTTCCCATCCGCTTTCTATTATCCAATTTTTCTTCCTCACAATTCTTCATAATTTATAATTTTCAAAAATGCCATTCTTTTAAAATATTATATCAGAATAAACAAGTGTTTTCTATATGTCACTGTAACTGCCAACAATAAAATCCTCAGTCTCTCTGAGGATTTTATTCTTATCAGTTTTGTATGGCAGGAACTATCCTTCAGTTCCTGCCACTGCTTATACATTGAAATCAATGCTTTGTGTAATCACTATTCCTGATTGGAACTGTAGCTCGATTTTATTCTCATTTATAACTCGTACCGTTTTCAAAAGCCGCCGTACCAGTTCATCATCAAATTCCCGTTTCAAGTAGCCAATCTTACGAGTATACTGCTCCATATCTTTCACGCGCTGTCCATAAGCATCCGCTAGTTGGCATTCCTTGAGTTTCTTCGCCTTCTGTTTTTTCAGTTCTTTCATCCGGTCTGCAATCACACGGTATTCTTTATCAAAGTCCTCATCTGCGGCCTGCTTTCCGGCACTTTCTTCGATCAGCTTCAACATTTTCTGTTGCAATGCTTCGATTTGCTTAGCATATTCTGTCGGCTCTGCAGATGCGGAGTAGCTGCCGATGACTCGGATTACATTTTCACGGAACGCCTGCACGAATTCTCCCTGATCTTCCACCACGCTGCCGATGGCTGTCATAATCGCTTCATGGATCGTTTTTTCTTTGAGGGTAGGGGAATGTTTGCACCTCTTGGAACCGTGCTTTAAACGGTTGTCACAGCGCCAAACCGCCTGTTTCTGTCCATACTTTGACCATACCTGCCTGCGGTAAGGCTGACCGCATTCCGCGCAGACCATAATATCTGACAGCACATATTTGGAACTGTATTTTCCTTTCTGTGGTGCATCCTTTTTGCGGGATGCCGGACGGTAGATGCTAGCTCTGCGTGCTTTTTCCTCCTGTACCCGATGGAACAACTCTTTGGGAATGATAGGCTCATGATCATCTTCAATGTAATATTGCGGCACAATCCCTCGATTCTTCACTTTCTTCTTGGTCAGGAAATCCACGGTATAGGTTTTCTGCAGCAGGGCATCTCCCATATATTTTTCATTTGAAAGCATCTTGTCTATGGTGGTTGCATACCATGTTGTCTGCCCAGTTGCGGTTTTGACGCCATCTGCTTCCAGAATCCTTTTGATCCGGTAGCTGCTGTTGCCCTCCAGAAACAGTCGGAAGATTCTGCGCACCACTTCCGCTTCTTCCAGCACGATTACAAGGTTTCCATCCTCGTCTTTGGTGTAGCCCATAAACTTGCTGTGATTGACGATCACCTTGCCATCCTCGAATTTCCGGACGATTCCCCAGTGGCAGTTCTCACTGACATTCCTGCTTTCTTCCTGTGCCTGACTGCTCAGTATGGTCAGGAGCAGTTCGCCGCTTCCTTCCAGCGTATTAATGCTTTCCTTTTCAAAGAATACCGCGATGTTCTTTTCTTTCAATTTGCGGATATTGATCAGTGCATCCACTGTGTTGCGGGCGAAGCGGCTGATGGACTTGGTCAATACCATATCAATTTTTCCCGCCATACAGTCATCGATCATTGCCTGAAAATCCGAGCGTTTTTTCGTGCTGGTCGCGCTTTTTCCGTCATCGGCGTAGATGCCCGCCAGTTTCCAGTTGGGATTTCCTCGTATCTTCTCTGTATAGTAGCTGACCTGTGCCTCATAGCTGCTTTCCTGTTGTTCCTGCAGGGTGCTGACACGGCAGTATGCAGCTACACGCAAGGCTTTCATCTGTGGTCGGATATGGCGGTCATAGGTTCCCGCGGCCGGAATGACCGATATGTTCTTTTTTGCCTGTGCCATTTATGTTTCCTCCTTTATCGGTATGGTAATGCTCCGGCCGTTTTTCAGATAAAACTCCAGACCGGTATGTTTTTGTACCACAATTTTTCCTATGGTTTTCTCCAGCAGTATCAGGTCACATGCAGTCTGTATTCCGACGCCATTCAGAGCATCTGCTGTTTTTTCATTCTGATAGGCTCTGTCATCGATGCGGATATTCCGATATTGTTCCGCAGCCCTCTGGAATACCAGCTGTTTGACCTCCTGTGCATCACAACTCGGTTCTGCCAGCAGACGGTTGATTTGGACAGTCAGCTTTCGCTCGGCTATGCTTTCCGTCAGCGGTAATTCCTTAAAGTCCGGATTCAGATAGGCAGGGTTTCCGATTACCTGATTGATCACCCGCACAAATGCCTGTTCCAATTGTTCTTCGCTTAAAAATCGGTTACGGCAGTGTACACGGTTACAATAGATGTAATGTTTGCACCTCCACTTCGGGGGTTTTCCTTTCTCTGTGTATTTGCGATAAGGCTGCCCGCATTCTCCGCAGACCAGCAGGCTGCTCCAGACGCTTTGATTCGCAAAGCTGTTCAGTTGGGCGGCTCTGCCCAGGTCTTTCACGCGTTGTTTTCGTCTGCTCTGTACCTGTTCAAATATACTTTGTTCAATCAGGGGAGGGTAGAACTCGTCTCCCAGATATTTTTGGTTCTCCAGAATCTTTCCGATAGATCCGTGGTTCCAAGAGGGTTTATGACTTGCATTTAAGATTCCCCGCTGTGTAAAATTTTTTGCGATTCGATATGTGGAAGTACCTGCCAAGTATATGATGAAAATCTCCCGCACGAATTCTGCGGTCTCAGGCTCGATCTTGGCTTTGCCGTTTTGAATCTGATACCCAAATGGTACATATCTCTGCATTGATTACACTTCCTTTCTATAGTGTTCTTCCAGTTCCAGCCCGTTTTTCAGTTCAAAGCACAGCCTGTTGGGATACACTCTGATTCTTTCAACAATCAGTCGGAACAATTCTTCATCGAATTCTTCTATGATAACCGGCCGGGTACGGAAGACCGTCAACAGATACTCGGTCTGTGCGATTTCCTGTTCCATCAGGTTCTGTTCTTTTAGGAACTGCTTCCTGCGGCTGATTTCTTCCAGCTCGGTATCCAGCTGATTCCGGCGTTCTATAAAAACAGCAGAGCCTATGTCGCCGTCCGAGAGGACTTTCTGCAACCAATGGCTCTGCTGTTTCAGATCCTGTATTCTGTTTTCCAATGTGAGCAGTTCCTGCTCTTGTTCCATATCGTTTGGCACCGCCTTCAGTACCGCAAGCAGGGGAAGCAGGACATCTTCCGCATGCCCGGCAAGCTTGTTCCACATATTCACAAACATTTGCCGAATCACATCTTCCCGAATTGGTTTCTGCCTGCACTTTGTAATATCTGTGATATGTTGACGGCAGCTCCACTGAATCTTTTCATATGGCTTGCCGATATAGATTTTTTGCCGGCGGAATGTACTGCCGCACTCTCCACAGATGATCCGACTGCTGAACGCATAACGGCTTTGATAAATCTCTACATTATCCATGTGGTGTTTCTGCCTGCGATATTCATAAATCTGACGTACCGCCTCCGCTTCTTCTCTGCTGATGATCGGTTCATGATTATCCGATACCAGATACTTTGGCAGTTCTCCGTGATTATGTTTTTTCGTGAATGGGACACCTTCTGTTGTATATGTTTTCTGGTAGAGCAGATCTCCCTCATATACGGGATTCTGCAAAATGCCTTTTATTACACTATCCTGCCATAACTTCGCTGTCCGGATGGTAGGAACTCCTTCTGCCTGCAGTTCTTTTGCAATCGCATAGGAACCTTTTCCACCGAGATATTCATCAAAAATTCTGCGGACGATTACAGCTTCCTCCGGCTGAATAATCAAGTTGCCGTTTTCATCGTTTTGGTATCCGTAAGCCGGAGAGCCTATTGTGAATGTCCCGTTCTGAAACCGCCGGGTGATAGACCACCTGCTGTTTGTAGAGATACTCTCTGACTCGCCCTGTGCGATGGAACTTAGGATAGTCAGCAGCTGTTCACTTTTCTGAGACAGCGTACCGACTCGTTCTTTCTCAAAGTAGACCTCTACGCCAAGTTCTTTCAGCATACGGATGGTATGGATACTGTCCACCGTATTTCTTGCGAAGCGGGTGACGGACTTGGTCAGGATGAGGTCAATTTTTCCTTGCCTGCAGTCCTGTATCATCTGTTGGAATCTGTCACGACTTTTCACTTTTGTACCGCTTCGTGCTTCATCCGCATAGATTCCAACCAATATCCAATTCGGCTTTTCCTCAATAAATCGGGTGTAGTACTGTACCTGTGCTTCAAAGGAATTTTTCTGTTCTGCACTACCGGTGCTGACACGGCAGTAGGCGCATACCCGTTTGAGAGCGGCATATTCTGCGGCCTGTTTTTGCTTCACAGGCTCTATTTTTGTAATCTTCTTGCCCATAGCTTTCTCCTTTCTCAGGAGCATTCCCTCCTGTCAGCACAACACAATACCACACCTTTTTTCAGATATCCAGTGTTTTTACGCATATACTTCTGCCAGTTCCGGAGAAAATGTTGACCGGTTCAGGGTATCAATTTTTGCATATTCCTCCGGCTCCAAAAAGCCGTTTTTCAGCATCAGATCCAGCAGTTTTCTGGACAGTTGATACTGCATTTCTCTGGTTTCTCTCTGTTCACTCACTATATACCCTCCATTCTTCCGATGATACGCTGGAATCCGAAATTCAGTTTCCCCTCCAGCGGGGAATAAACCGCAATCCCCATCTTTTGAAGTTGTTCCAGTATCCTCAGTGCCTGACAGGTATCCCGATGAATCCGTGACAGGTTATGTACCAGTAAAACTTCCACCTGCTGCAAAGGGGCGGTTTTCAAAAAGTATTCCCATCCGGGGAGAATGTCACTGTTTCCGGCTGCCAGATCGGTGGAAGAGCCCTTCACCTGAAATCCCATCTGCTCCGCATAATCCATCAGCTGTTTCCTCTGTACTTTCAACATGCCATGCACATCTTCCGGTGCATCAATACGGCAGTAAATCCATGCTTTTGGTTCCTGATGCATAACCATCCCTCCTGACTGTTGATATCTCGTGCTTATTTTTCTCTTAATCGCTGCTCCATTCCAAAACTGATTGCCAAAGACTGCTCCACCTCTGCCATTTCCTTTCGGTTGATTCTTCCGAGGTACTCTCTTAGTCTCGAAATGTCAATGGTCCGTATCTGTTCCAGCAGTACGACCGATCCGTACCGAAGCCCTTTGACGTGATACAAAGCCACATGAGTGGGCAGAGGATGCTTGAACCTGCGTCCGGTAATCGCAGCCACGATCACGGTCGGGCTGTATTTATTGCCGGTATTATTCTGAACGATCAAAACCGGACGGATGCCGCCCTGCTCGCACCCGATAACCGGGGAGAGGTCCGCATAGAAAATATCACCTTTTCTTATCTGCATCTGTACCACCTCTTACTGCATAGAAATCTCCGCCATTGTGACTGCCTGATCTTCTTCCATAAAATATTCATCTGCTGTGTCTCTGTCTACGGCAAGGATTTCTCCCGGCTCTGCTTCTCCCATCTGGATCGGGGCAAGAGATTTTAAGATTTCACGGCAGAGATTCTGATTCGGACACCGATTCAAAAATCCACCTGCCGTATCCAAGATCAGCCGATCCAGCATATCCGTTACTATCATCTGCCGGGCATCCATGAAATGGCCGCCGACAAAATTTGCGAGATTTTCCGGTGTGGTTGAAATCAAATACTCTTTGCGCTCCCCTCCGGCTGCAGGATACAAATAGGCATACCCGATTGCTTCCGTATCCATGATCCGTTCCACCATTTGCTTTTCTTTCTGATTCATACTGTTTTCCTCCTTTATTTTTGCCCAGTTTCATAACACAAGGACAGCGGCAGTTCCGATTCATTACAATGCCTGTATCATCAGGAAGACAGGGAACTGCCGCCGTAGTTTCTGTTATGAAAAACGACTTGTTCTTCGTTTTCTCTGGCTTCTATTCGACACTACTCCCCGAAGCCGGATGCGATGCATCACTGGGCGGCAGACACAGACCGGTCTTGGTCAGGGACCGTCATGGGATTCTCACCCCTCCGAGGATCTCTCCGAGCCGCCCTCATTGCGTGATCCCGCTTTTCACGGGGCTGTGACTGGACGGAAGTATCATTGTAGGCTGTTCAGGTCATGGCAGGGCAGCCCACCGCAGGCTGCTTTGGAACGGATATTTCTCGCTCTGCGCCTCTGATGTGATCGTATTGACAGGTGTACTCCATCTGCAGGCGGTCCCCGCGTATCCTTCCAGTGCTTTTCCTTTTGGGCTGAACAGCTAATGTATCTGTGCTGCCGGATATGACTGCCTGATGGCAGTATTTTTCAAAGAACAGATGAGAGAATAAGTCCTCTCACTTACTTCCACGTTGGCGGAAATCTTTGCACACCCCGGATTACAAATTTTCTAAAATATTTTTGAGTTTTTTCAGGATACGGTTTTTCCGCTTGTGAACCGCATTATGATAGATCTTCAATTCTTCCGCCAGATCACGTTCCGTCCGTTCCTCAAAAAACAGTTGTCTAATGAGATATTGTTCATCTTCAGAGAGCAGGGAAAGGGCTGTATACAGTTGTTCAAGCTGCATATTCCGGATGACCGATTCCTCTGTCTGATTCTCCCCCTCAAACTGCACTTCCTGTTCCAGCAGGCGTTCATAAGAATCCTCACGGCTTGGGATTATCCGAACGGTCTGTGTTTTTTGATCGATTACGGTTCTTTCTGTTTTCAAGTCATACTCCTGATACTGCATCTTCCGTTCTGTCATTCTTAAAACAGCGATTACTTCTTCGCTGGCTTCCGGATACAATTTTCTGAAATCCGGGATTTTATATGGCTTTGCCATAGGCTTGTCCTCCTTTTCGAATTCATGCGAAAACGAAGGACAAGCGGTGGACTCCGGCAGTGGCATAAAGTTCTGCCGGAACGCAAAAAAGCGCCTGCATAGACATAAAAGTCTATGCAGACGCTCAATTCGTATTTTTCATGTTCTGATTGTTCCTCTTGTTGTCCGGAATATCCCGGTTGCAGAGATACGCTTTTTTTAAGCGGTCACCATTACATTGATATCCGGTTTCAATAAATGGTGCTGCTTCGGATCAGCAACATAGTATCCCAACACATAAAAACACCCCTCCCTCCTCAACGAAGTCAGAAGAAGCATTCTATGTACTGACATAAATCGTCAAAGATATTCTTTAACTTAAATATTGATTTTATTACTCCAAAGTCACATAACAATATCATAATTAGTTGAACAACGTGACAGTAGCAGCATCACTAGTCATAGCAGATTGTTCGGATGATGTGTTCAACTTCATTCTACCAGAAGTTTGTAAACTATTGAATATTCAAAGCACAGTACTGCAATTCCGTTTTGATATATACCGTAATTCTGGACATTGACGGACTTACGGTATCTGTTCTTCCGGAACAGGGGTACATTTTCAACGTAATATTCAAACTATGTCTATTTTTATCCATTTTTTAATTTGTAGATTGATTGTGTCAATCTCGTCCTGCATTAATCAGCTCATCGGTTTCATTATCCTAAAGGGGTAAATTCAAGAAATAAAAGGATGGAGACTTCTAATTTATATTAAAAGACTCCACCCTTTTATACATATACTCATTTTCTACTATTTAATTTAAAGATTGCGACTTTCATATTGCTTTTTCAAGACCAGACAAGGTGCAAAAAGAAGGATTTGTAAGAGATGTTTCCTCAAATTTTATTCCGAAATGTTCCTCAATGCAAAATAATAACATCTCTTGCACTTAAACCAATTTTAGGATAAAAAAAGAAAGATGTTCAAATTCCTCACTCATATTTACAGAAAATTTTTCTTTTAATAAAAGCGCAATAAAAGTTCGTGTTAAACACGAACTATCACAACGTTCACATCTTAATACCCGAACTGTAAAATGATATTGGAGGTGAACTGATAATGGCTGAAACAGAAAAAAAGGATATTTCCTATATGGGGCCTATTTTCAAAAAATACCGTATAGATGCAAAAAGAACACAAGAGGATGTTGCGGAAAAGGTTGGGATTACTTCTCGATTCCTTATGGCTTTGGAGAACGAGGAAAAGCGTCCAAGTCTTGATAATCTTTTACGTCTCGTTGACACATTAAACATTCCCGGTGATGCCATCCTACATCCACAGATTCAACATATTGACAGTGAAGATCAACAACTTTTACGTCAATTTATGTGCTTGAATAATCGTGATAAAGATGTTATCCGTGCAGCAATTCAAGTGATGCTAAACAATAAATAAGTAACTACAATTTTACGAAAAAGGTGGCAGTTATCCTTTCTCCTTCTATAGATGTTTTTATATGCTAACTTATATTTTGTAAATATCTAAAAATGTTTTACCTCAATACTTGACAAAGAAAAAAATGGAGGCTTGAATCATAAAATTCAAGCCTCCATTCCATATTAGATATCTAATCAATCCAAATAAAAAATTTCTTTTTTATTTACCCCAACTGTCGTAAATTTGTTAAAGTAAATGTACGACCACCATCTTGTGTATAGTGATAGTTAAAAGCACTTAAAAATTCGCAAACCTGGAACGTATCCAAATCAATCACAATATAACTAGGACCATAGGAAAAATCATAAAGACCCTCACCAAAAGTTCGAGGAGTTTTCATTCCTGAAGGATCATACCAATTAATTATGTGAGTTACATCACCCGTATCGTTACTGTAATAACTATTTGTGTATAACCACGTTCCACGGTTTATCTCAACTAATAAGGCATTAGGTGCTGAATATGGCGCACTACTAGAGAAAGAACCTAAATATACACCTTTCGCTTCAATTAAATCCATTGACATATCACGGGCAGAATATCCAAGAGGCATATACCACGTTTCGTGTTCTTCCCATTTCAGATCTGTTAAAATATTTTGTCCATTGCTCAAAATCGTACTGTTATCATAATACAATACTACTCGCGACAAATCATCAGTTGCATCAACGATACTTGTAGCACCAGATGGATTTGAGCAATTCCACATCAACTGGTAATCTCCTTTTTCAGTTCCAGTAGATGAACCGATTACAATTGCATACTGTCCAGCCGGAATGTTAATATAGTTCTCTCCACCATTAGCGTATACACCCCAACCAGTAGAATCACCCAACATACCGTTGTCCACATAATAGAGAACTGCCATTAGATTTGAATTAGCAGAGTTGAGCTTCAAGAAAGACAGCTGCTTTGAAGTTAATGTCACCACATAAATATCAAACGAATCTGTTAATGTACCATTACCAACAAATACTGGATCATTAATTGCCCAATTTTCTCTTGCATTAAGTGCACTTTCCGGAACGCCAGAAAGCGAATCCGTAAGTCGATTCGTATTTGACAAATTTTCTAAATCATTAAATTTCTGTGACGGCATTACTTCAGCCTCATCCATTGTTAGAGACTGCATACCAACATCTTGTGCCTCCGTTGCCTCTACTTCTGGCATTGGATTATTTTCAGCCGCATAAGCACTGACTGAAAAACAGCTAACCATCAATGCTAAAGCACACAAAAGACTACTGATTTTTTTCATACTTCATTTTCCTCCCTCTTCTTACATACCAACAATAGCATTTTGAAAAGCATCATAAACACTACTTCTATCAATATAGTCTGTTCTGATTAATCCAGTCTGCCATAAATTTTCAGCAACACGTTGCCGATTCTGATCAATTTTTGCATCTAAAGCATTCATAAATTTTTCAATGAATGGTTCAAATGAATTTTTGAGCATATTCGATAATTTATCGCTGATTCCGGCATTGTCAATCTCATCTGAAACCGTCTTATACTGTTCTGCTAGATATTTACCCAAATCACTGTCATTTTCTTTTAATGTAAAGGTATCCCATTGAGGTTTTTCCAATTGTTGCAATAAATCTCTTGCATAGATACCTGCATATGTTAAGTCTTTTTCACTGTATGGTGCTTGTGAATTAATACTTTCTGTTTGAGTATCATTTTGCACTGATAAAACGCTTTCACGCAATTGGGCAGCCATATAGGCATCATCCTGTTTCAGCCATTGGTCATCTGGCTCATCTATCTTTGCATAAATATCGTTTTGTCTGAGATAATTAGCATATTCTTTCGCTTTTCCATCAATCACAGCCAAAACGCTATTGCGCATTTCATCAATTGTACCAGATTGTCCGAGACTTTCATAAAATCCACCTATACTCTCAGCAAAGGAATTTGCCATTTCTTCTTTTGCGTCAGTATAAAGTTGTTCCAGTTTCTGTAATTCCGTTTCCTGCTTATCTCCAGTAAATTGTGTTTGAATACGATCTTTCAAAACTGCATATCGGGATGCCAGATAGTCCGTTTTTTTCTCAAAATTTTCAATGTTGTCAAAGCCAACATTCATACTTGACAAATCACTTGCTACCTTATGCCAGTCAATCTCGTTTCCAAGCCCTTTTTCAACAAGTTCACTTTTTAAACTTTCCAATTCTTGCTCTGAAATTTGATCCTTTAAAATTAATTTAACAGGATCAGTAGAAGTACGTACAAATGTATCCCCCTCAAAATACCCCTCAATACGAGACTGTTTCATGTACTGATTTATCAATGCATCTTTTTCAGTATATGAGGATTGTTCTGATGGAGGCAGTAATTCATTCTGCAGTTTTTCATCTGATTCAACTTTCGTACAAGAAACTGACGAAAGTATCCGCATCTGATTTCCATTTGGTCGATACAGACCGATGTCAACATCTTGCGAAAAGTTCGTGCCTATTTCGACTTTATCTTCCCGCAAAGTTGTCCCTTGCACTATGGCCTCAGAAAACACCTTAACTTGACCGAACAATTGTCTATTTCCCAATATAGGCTGAACCCTTGCTTGTAGAATCTGACCAACAAACATATCAATCCCTCCAATCACTTATAGATTGGTTTAATTATATCACTCCACTTTTCTTTTTTCAATAGTTCTCTAAAAAAACAACGATACTGTAACATAGAATCCAGTGTACGCCTTTGCCACAAACATCATGTGATATGACTCTATATCACTTTCTCTGCCTGTCCGTATTTCTTCAGGTGATCCCTTCTGCATACGCCGCAGTGACATAATCCATATGCCACCAAGAGGACAAACCTTCCCCTTGGTGGCGCTATTTTTTAATTGCAGTCTGTCAGGGTAAACAGCAGACTGCTCCTGCCGCCGTTCTCTCGCCAGCGTTGTTCCTTTTTTAAGAACCCAGCTGTGATCAAATCCTGAATCGCACGTTCCACCGTGCGCCGGGACAGATGCAGTTCCTTTGCGATGGTACCGATCGCCGGATAGCACTGTCCCTGTGCGTTGCTCCGGTCTTTCAAATACATGTACACGGTTTTGGCACGATGGGGCAGTTCTGCTTTATAAATATTAGAAAAATACCCCATACACAGATCACCTCCTAATCGGTTCGCAACGGAGGACGTCTTGGTATGCTACTGTGTTCTCTCGCCGTCTGCACTTGTGACTGCTGCTGACCGCCCTTGCGTGTTCCATCAGCATCAGACATTGGCGGTTCTTCCCATTCATCATCTTCCGCATCTCTGCGCCGTACAATCTCCTGCTCCAGTTCAAAGCGATCTGCGTATTTCACACTTCTGGTAGCCTGCTCCGGCACCTCATACGCATCGCCAAACTGAATCCCCCATTTAAGAAACAGAGGAAGCTGTGTCTGCATAGGACAGTTTCCCGTTTTTGCAAGGATAAAATGTCCCTTTGGAAGTGTTTTCAATTCGTCCGGTGACATTAGAGGACGGCTCATCATCTGCAGGCTCTGGCTCGGATCGTTCTTCCCTCTGGAGATGGAGCCGGACAGAACGGTCCGGTTTCCAAGTGCTTTCGATAAAATCTCCGCACTTTCCGAATTCGGCGCAAATCCGCCAAACAGAATGTCCTGACAGTTATCAATGATGATGCTGGAGCCTTCCTTTCCGTAATTCTTTTCCAGCTGTGCAAAGCTCTGGATAATGGGAACCATGCTGATCCGTCTGGAACGTCCTGCAGAGAACATCATCTCCATTGATTCAATTTTGGGGATCGTACCAATCTCATCCGCAAACATCATCACACGGTTCGGCAGCTTCCCGCCATGTTCGTCAGCGATGGTCAGCATTTCACGATACAATTGCTGCAGAAACAGCGACACCATAAAATACTTTGTATTATCTTCCTCCGGAAGAACAATAAAAATTGCGGATTTTTCTTTACAGAATGTTTCCGTATCCAGAGAACTGTCAAAGCAGAGGATTTGTTCCATCTCACTGTCCAGAAACGCATTCAAGCGGGACATTGCAGTGGAAAGCACAGACGCCATTGCCTGATCCGCACTGTTGAGCGCAGCTCCGGCAAACCATTTTGCCTTATGTGTTGGCGGTAGCTTATCCATCAAAAGCTGAAACAGGCTTCGGTTCTTCACAGGGGATGGAGCCAGCAGATCCTGAATCAATTTAAACACGGATATGATATGGCGTTTCTCCTGCTCACAATATTCCGCAATCAACAGGATTACGGATGCCAGCAGCCCTTCCGCCGCATCATAAAAAAATGCATTCTGCCCATAGCTGCTGGCAGACGCACCATCGGAACAGATGATGGTTTTCGCAGTAATCTTTGCGTATTTTTCCGCTTTCGCTTTTGCTGCAAGATTGTGGTTATCCTTCAGGTATTCATCCATGTACTTGTTGACCAGTGTCAGAATGTTATTTCCATCCGAGCGGGTAGGATTTCTCAAATCCAGAACAGAGATTTTATATCCGTAATACTTTTTCGCAATTCCGGCATAGTTTCGGAACAAATCGCCTTTCGTGTCTGTGGTCAGAAAACTCATGCCGGATGCACAGGCATACTCAATATTGGGGTACAGAAAATTAGCGGTCTTACCAACACCGGCCGCACCGATCATCAGGCAGTGGATGTCTCCGCTGTCTACCAGTGCGGTAACCGCTCCGCCTTTCTTTTTGTATCCGACCACCAATCCCTGTTCTGCCGGAAGCGATTCTCCTTTCCTCCATTTTTCAGGCTGATAGGGGATATGAGCATACGTTTCCCGGATTTCTTTTTCAGTGGCAAACCGTGCGGTTCCGTGCTGCCCGTCTCCAACCGTCCGTGACTTGATCCCGTTGAGCGTATAGTAATTGGACAGCAGTGCGAGACCGCCAATCACAGCGAACATACCAAGCCCAATGCACACGAATAATACAATCTGATGTGTCTGCATGACGGCCTCCTTTCATCCCATCTGCATGACCGGCTGTTGTTCCTCTGCCGGCTCCGGCGGAGGCTTGCTCAATGCCTGCAGATCTTCATTCCAGTCTTTCAAATTTGAAAAGAGCGAGAATACATTTTGGTATCCTCGCTCTGTAAGATGTTTTTGTATGCGCTCCCGTGCCTGTACGCCCGCTTTATCGTTATCCAGACACAAGGCAATTTTATTCACATGCGGTGCGTCTGTCAGCAACCGCATCAATGCATGCTCTGCTACACCGCAAAGTGCCACATAGCTGTGCTGTTTCCAGTTCTGCCGGTAGAGGGAAAGAAACGAAAGCATATCAATCGGCGCTTCAAATACATACACCGTATCGCTTTGCCCGATCCAATGAAAACTGTACCGCGGATCACAGCTGTCCACATTTCCTTTGAACGCATCACCGTTGGTATACGTTCCGCGCTTATGCGCATGACGGGGGATTCCTTCTGCATCATATCCCACAAATACCGCATTGTGATATTTGGCATCCTCATAGAGCATCTTCGCCTTTGCAAATTCTGCCACGACTCCGCGATCCAGACACCGTGTCTTAATCAGGTAAGCAAACACCCGGTGCATATCGGTATGTGCTTCCGGCAACACAAACGGCTTTGCCGGCTCCTGCTCCTGTGGTTTGCTCTCCCGATAGACCTGTCCCTGCTCTCCGCCAAGCAGCATCGTGACCGCCTCCGGAAAACTCTGATTATAATACGTCCGGACAAAATCAATTGCAAAACCTCCTTTTTCTGTTGCATGGTCATACCATCGATTTCCGCGTATGGTGATACTGTGATCACCGGCAAGCCGCTTTTCTCTGCCGGAACGAAGCAGCTTTTCTCCCTGCCGGACAAGGAAGTCCTCCAGATCCACGGCATTGGCCCGCTGTTTTTGTTCTTCTGTAAAATAAACATATCCCGGCATTTACACACCTCCTGTCAATAAATCTGCCGAATGGGTTCATAGTCATCCCGTTTATGTCCCTGTGCCTGTTTTTTCTCAGCCAGCTTGCGTCTGCGCTTGCGGTCAATCAAGTAAGAAGTGCCGCCGGTTGTTTTGCGATAATCCTCACGGAACAGACTTTCAAGACGATGCAGTAAACGGGTAGCCGCAAGAAACGTAGACGGATCTCGAAAAGAGTCCAAATGTTCCAGCAGAAACTTGGCATACAGATTTCCCTGTGCGGCGGATGCTTCCAGATAACGCACCGCTTTTTCTTTGTCACGGGGAACGTCCTTTCCCTGCAGGTACAGCTTCCCCAGTGCATATTGGGCAAACTGATTTCCGTTTCCTGCGGATGTTTCCAGATAGCGTACCGCAGTTTCCACATCTTTTGGAACCACTTCTCCGGTAAGATACAATTTTCCAAGCTGATAGGACGCATACTCGTTCTTCTGCTCCGCGGACGCTTTCAAGTAATCCAGTGCTTTTTCAATATCCCGCGGCACATCTTCCCCGCAGAGATAAAGTTTTCCTAACGTATATTGGGCATAGGCATTTCTCTGTTCTGCAGCACACTTCAACCACTTTACCGCCTGCTCTGCATCTTTTGGAATTCCTTCTCCGGCAAGATACAACTTGCCAAGCTGGTATGCTGCATACGCATTGTTTTGTTCTGCAGATAATAAAAACAGATGTACTGCCTGCTCTATACTTTTGTCTACATGAATCCCGTCCCGATAACATTTTCCCAATGTGTATTGGGCCTGCGCATGACCGCCATCCGCCGCTTTTGTTAACCATTGCAGTGCTTTGGATACATCTCCGTTGTTTGTTTCCAGCCACAGCTTTGCCAAAGCATACTGAGCATGGACATTTCCGAGCTTTGCGGCCTTTTCCCAATACTCTGCCGCAGCTTTCTCATCTTTTTCCGTTCCGGTTCCCGTATGCAGCATTTGTCCCAAACGGTACTGCAGTTTATCGTCATGACTTTGCTTTTCCAAAGCGGTAAAACCACGAAAAGCGGATTGGAAAGACTGTTCCGCCTGTTTCGGCTGTACCGTTGTTCCGATCCCGTCCCGATACATTTTTGCTGTTTCATAATCTGCGTAAGGATTCCCTTGTTCCGCAGAGCGGCAGTACAAGTGAAACGCCTGTTCATAGCTTTGCTCCACACCTTGTCCGCGGTAATACAAACCGGCAAGAGAATACTGGGCATACTTATGGTCGGCTGCAACCGCCTGCGAGAACCATTCGGCTGCGGTTTCATAATTTTGTTCCGTACCAAGCCCCGCTGCATACATTTTCCCGATGCGATACCAAAGATAGGGGCGCTGCTTTGGCTGAACGCTCTGTTCCGCTGCATGGAATGCAGACAATGCTTTTGCATACCACTCCTGTGACAACTCCGGATTGATTTCACATCCTAACCCGTCAGCGCACATCCGTCCCAGATCATGCATCGCAAATCCGTTGCCTTTTTCCGCTTCCTGCCGGAACATATGAAACGCCTTTACAAAATCCTGTGGGGTGGAATCATCGCCATATAAATATTTCCGTGCCTGTTTATACTCTTTGCTCCACCATCCGGCGTCACGATTTTTGTGATTTCCTTGCTCCGGATACGGTTCATACTGTTCCGGAACAGCATCCATGCTTGGCATTGCTTCTTGCAGTATCATTTCCGGTTCTCCGGTGGATTCCGTCATCGCTTCATCTTCAAATATAAAGTTCTGACCTGCAAGCTGCATTGCTTCTGCAATAACCATGTTCTTAATACTTTTAAACACTTTCTGCTGAGACAGGGGAGGCAGGGAAGACCCCTGCGTTTGGTAAGTCAGCAGGATTTCGTTCTGCCATTTTCCCCATGCCTGATAGAGCGCATCCACACGGCTGTCCTTTACAAGCTCATCCACAATCTCATCGATCAGGCTTTTTACATCCCGTTTGAGATAGCCATATACTTTTTTCCCAGTGGTATTTTGCAAGCGCTTGGACAACTGAACTATCTTTTTTTCTATGACAGGATTTACGGTTGTTCCGGCACGCAGAGCGTCTGTCATCTGCCGCATGACTTCTTCTGCTTGGGATTTCAAATCTGCGCGCGCCTGATTTTGTTCCTCATAAATATGAGCAAAGTCCTGACGGAAAATATCATGTGCCAATTCTGACCGCATTGCTTCGATGGATTGTTTGGTAAGATACCCGTCATTGTCTTTTGCAGAGTAAACCATCAGATGCACGTGTGGGTGGTGACTCTCATTGTGAAAAGCTGCATACCATCTCAGATTGGTGCTGTCGATCTTCATATGCCTGCACAGCATAGCCCGTTTGGAACGCAGCAATGCCATCCACTGTTCTGCACTGTCATATCCGAGCCGTGCCGCATCCTCCCGCCGCAGAGAGACCACATGTGTCCAGACCGGACCTTTATGCCGCATCACTTCTTCCTGTACCTGCCGCAGCACCACCGCTTTTCCTGCGTCTGTAAACAGACCGTGTTCTCCGATGCGCTCCACACGGGGCCGATTGGAAATATAATCCACATAGTTTTCCCGCTTTGCAACCAGATCCAGATGTTGTTCCAATGCGCAGGAGATCAGTTCCGATGCATTCCCGATGGTTGGACGCAATAAAAAATCCGCATACTCCAGCATTTCTTTTGCCTGCGGAATATCACGGATTAATTGTCTGATAAACTCTTTCTGATGAATGGTCGCAGGCAGATGCCTCTTGCTTTCATCCATTTTTTCCACACCCTCACGGGTTCCGATGTATCGAACATAGTTTTCTAATTGCTCCGGAGGTGCGTCACGCAGATAGCGGGAAGTAAAAATAATTTTGGGCATAGCACCATCCCTCTACAAACAAAAAAGATCTGCCGCAGCAGACCTTCCTTTGCAATCCGTTACAGCACACCGAGTTTCTTTAATAACTCTACGCAGTCCTTTGCACCCTGCACATAGAGGTACTCACACTCATGCTGTGCGATTAAATTGATTGTGACAATATAATCTTCCACCGCCTGACGTTCCTCCGGTGTGAGTTTTAGAAGCACTTCCTGTTTCTGCTTGGAGAGGGCGGATGCTTTTTTGTAGAGCTGCTGTTCCGCTTCTTCGCATGTCTCCCTCCGTATCGCCAATGCGCGTTCTGTCATCTCACAGATGACGGTTTCCAAAATGTCTTTTTGATCCATACTGTGTATCAACTCCTTTTTACAAACCATATCCGAATCACCAGAAACAATCCATATCCAAAACCAACAAAGATTTTTCACTCTTTAGGTTTTGCGCTTCTGGTATTTATATGCACTTTCAAAATCAATGGCACCATTGATGCGTCGGACTTCCTCCAGGCATTTCAGATGCAAACGTTTCAATGCATCCTCATCAATGTCATGAGAATACGCAATCACCTGCGACAGCTTGGACAACTCCACCGCAATTTTAAAATCCATTCGAGCCAGTCTGTTTTCACTGTCCTGCACAGTTCCCGTCATCACAGATGACAACGACTGCAGCAAATAATCTTCTGCCTTTTGAGCTGTGAGAAAACCAAGATAAAACCGCAGAGCATCCTCAATCAGTTCTGTACGGTTTTTTACCGTGGAACTCCGGATATAGGTATCTGCCAATTCCACCAGGTCTGTGTCTACCCGAATGGAGAACTTGGTCTTTTCTGCATTTCCTCCCATAAAGTCCTCCTTTCCTGCTGTTTTTACGGGATGCCACCTGTAAAACCTCCTGTTTTCCTGTTACTCGGTAAAAGATGCCACCCGAATTTTAGAAACAGAATTTTCTGGGTGGCAGAAGAAATCCCCGCACGGCTTTGCCGGGCGGTGTAAATCGGGCGAGGGGGCTTTTCAAAGCCACCCGCCCTTTAACCTGCACACGTTTCGACCTTGCAATCTTCCCGCCGCAATCGGCTCTTATCCACAACTTTCCTGTATTTTCCGGACTTCGCTCACATTCGCCCGACAGTCCTCAAAGCACCTGCAAGGGTATACAAATGCCACCCCCTCCCACAAAAGCCCACACAAGGGCACACAGGGGGCAACACGGGGCGAGTGCATGGCAGCTTCTTTTGTCCGGTGATAAATGCCGCCTCATTCTTTGAACTGTACGGTATCCTATGATTCCTCCTGATGGATGGAACCTTCGGAAGAAGCTGCGGCACGGGTCGGACGCCGCGGCCGCTCCCGTACCTTTGGCTCACGGGATATTTTATCATCCAGATATTCACGGGTTGCCTGCGGCACATATTTTTCATAAAGTTTCTGGACCGTATCATTGAGTTCTTCCTGCAGATCTGTATCCTTTCTGCTCATATGAAACTCCAGGGCATCCAGTTTTTCTGCATTGAATGTGACAGTCAAAGTTGCATTCTTCATGAACGATTCCTCCTTTTAGAATTGTAATTTAGTGTTGGACACGGCCTGCGCTTCTGAACCACACAGATAGAAATCCGGATTGTATACCACCTCCAGGGCATCGTCTCCCAAGCACAATTCCGATACTGCCCCGCTGTCACACAACAGCATATCCCGCAGCATTTCTCCCCAAAAGGGCTGTTCCTTTAAGCACAGTCCGGTCTGCTTTTCCAGTTCTTCATAGGTCAATCTCCATTTACTGCTTTCACTCCGGTTGATGCCGGCTTCCACAATCAGGTCTGCGGCGGACATCAATTTTCGATTCCATGCGGCCAAGGAAGGGTAACCCAATGCAGAAATTTCCGGTATATAGGATGCGTATCGGGCATAGCCGTATCCCTCACTTTCCACCAGTATCCCATCCGTCCGATTCTCTCCGGTCACCAGAATGCAATGGAACACGTCATCGTCATCCTGATACATCAAATCAATATTTTCCGCAATGAATGGCCGCCCGTCCATCGGGCGGCGCAGCATTCTTTCAAAACTTTCATCAGAAATCCGGACTGTTTTTTCAATCACAAATTCAGATAATCTCAATTCTGGCTTGTGTTCAAAAGCACTTTTCATGTACATCCTCCTAACCGGGCAGTCTGCCCATCGCATAAAAATGACTTGACCAATAGGCCGAATCAATGTTTGCATAACCGATCGGATCTCCGCAATGCAACATCTGATTTTCCCCTACATAAATCCCAATATGGCTGACAGGGCTTCCGGAAGCATAGGTTCCTGTGAAAAATATCAAGTCACCGGGCTTGGCTTCCTCACGGGAAACAACAGAACACTGATCAAAGATTCCCTGAGCTGTCGTGCGGGGGAGGTTATAAACACCGGACTGAGTATATACCCAACACACATAGCCGCTGCAGTCAAAGCTGGTACTTGGGGAACTGCCGCCCCACACATACGGCCATCCGATATACTTTGTGGCTTCCTCCATAAGTGCTTTAAAGCTGCCGTCTCCCATTGCAATTCCGGGCGGCAGACCGTTTCCGCCTTCACCGCCTCCCGCAGAGCCGTACTTTGCCTGTGTATAAATCCGCTGTGCGTTGCTCTTATCTTCCGGTGTAATTACCCGATTTAACACAGACTCCAAGTTGCTGTATATGGTTTCTAAATTTGTAATCGGTACTGCCACGGTATACGTGTTTCCGTCCTCATCCTGCCGTTCCTCATAGGTTACAAAGCAGTCTGCGAAAGTTCTGTAATCCTCATCGTTCATTCCGGGCTGATCCGCGCCGAAGAACAGAGCATAAAAAATGGCCTTTACCCGGTAATCATCTACCGTCCCATCCTCACACATGCCATTGATCTCGGTCAGCACCTCGTCCAAGTCGGCAAAGCTTTCCCGCATTTTTTCAATATACATCCGGTACTCTGCAGGCATCTCGGAAGATAAATAGCCGCCGTGGAATGTCAGATCCACAGCGGCATTGTTGTGGTTTGCGGTACCCGACAAGGTACACAGCAGAACCACGATAATCAAAATAAAGGGAGTCAGCACAGCCGCCACCACGGAAAGGACAGCGGTTCTGGCTCTCTGATCGGTTGTTGCGACAAGTGCCGCTTTTACTGCAAGCACAGCCGCCGGTGCTGCCATAGGCGATTCCTCCTTTCGGGACATCACAAACAAAGCCCCGAAAAAAGGAGCCTTATTCGTTTGCCTTATTTGTTTGTTTTTCTCTGGTGATTTCCAATGTGTCCGGTCGAATTATGGTAATTATTTTTCCCATCTTCTGTGCATAGCGGACGGTCTGACCGCTTCCGCTGCGAAAGGAACCGTCCCACACGGCCAGAACATGATTGCTGTGATCCACCATATATCGGTTTCGTTTCTGCATACAGTCTTTCGTGTATCTGGTCTGCAGCATGGTTTCCTCATCGCATTTTTCAAGAATACCAAAGTAGCGTTCCCTTTGTTCCACTGACCACTGAATGGCCTGCCCTTCATATGGAATGGCGCATTCCAGCATAATCTGTGGATACTCCTTTTTCAAATCCAACACGATTTCCGCACAAATTTGGTCAATCCCAAGTGCCATTCCGGTAATAAACCGGCACACACGATGCTCTGTAATCAACCGTTCTATCTCTGCCCGCAGAATGCTTTTCAGCTGATTACATTTCGGATGTGACTCATCCAGCCCGAACGGGAGCTTCATCGGGCGATGGCCGGTAAAACAGCAGACCCCATTTTCTTTCATCTTTCTCATTCCTCCATCCTGTATTGCTGATACTTATTATACTCTTTTGAGGTGTTTTACTCAACTCTATTGATGATGTTTATATGCTATTGAGTAGGATAAACTATTGTTATTGAGGATGAAGGCGGTGAAACCATGAGGAAAAACTATGACAGCAGTATTGGAAAGCGTATCCGTGAAAAGCGTGAAATGTTAGGCTACAGCAGGGAGTACGTTGCGGAACAGGCGGAAATGTCACCATCCTTTTTATCGGATGTAGAGCTTGGAATAAAGGGTTTCTCAGCTTCCACATTGATGAAGCTTTGCAAGGTTCTCGGTCTTTCTGCCGACTATATCCTGTTTGGCACTGCTGACACATTTGACTATATGAGGGTAGCGGAACTTCTTTCAGGGCTTGATCCCAAATATCTTCCTCATGTGGAGGAACTGCTGGCAGCCTATGTGAAGTCCATACGTCTCTCTGAGAATTAAGCCGTATCCGTCCGGGTACGGCTGTTTTATTTGATTCCGCCCATTCCAAACAAGGATGTCTGTTCCGTCGCTTCCTGTTGTTCCTGATACCTTGTCAGTTCAATCGCTTTTTCTACGGCATCCTCTAAAATCTGCGTATCAAATCCGGCAGACTCGTATCCCTGCCAAATGGTATCCACATAATAGTCAGAGGGGATTCCGAATTCATGCCCCGGAGTCATGATATACACCATCGCAGACACAGGTTTTCCATCCAGTTCCACATCCATCATCTGCTTATCATAGAGACGGGGATAGCCTTCATAACGGTCGAGAAAGGCTTCATCTCTCTCTTGAATTTTCCAAAGAAGCACAGGCACCGTACTGCCTTCTTTCGGTTCCACCGTAGCCACGGCACTTCGGCGGCTGCCGCGAAACAGGAGTTCATAATCTTTTAACTGACTTGCCCCCACCACTTCCGCAGTCGGACATCGATTCGCCATCTGCGGCAGATTCAGGTTACTGCCATAGGCAATATACAAAGTTGATTTTCTGTTCATCCGGTTTCCTCCTTTACATATGCATACAAAAAGCCGGGGATATTTCTTCCTCGACTGTCTCATGTTCCTGCTCACGGGCAGGCGGTTCCGACAATTGTTCGGCTTGCTGCCGTTCTTTTTCTTTTTTCTGCCGCATCCGTTCTTTTTGTGCTTCTGCCTGCGCCGGATCTCGCCATGCAATGCAACCGTCCAGATTTGCAAGCAGATGCTGTCTGGCGGTTGCGAACTCATCGCCATTCAGTCCAAGCCTGAGCAGCCAGGTGCGAAACGTGTATTTTTCATTGGTGGTCTGTGTTTTCTGACGGCTGGCACAGTTTTGGTTGAGTGCCTGAGCACCAATCGCCAGACAAAACTGGATGTACGCTTTGATCTTTCCTGCATGGAGCGTCCCGTTAAACAGGCGAAACTCCACCGTTCCTTTCTGAAAAACAGAATGAAGATTCAGACAGTGATACCGGCTGTCATCATAATGCTCGTAGCTGCGGCTTGGTCCGTCATACCAGATCCGTTCCACGTCCTGCATGGAAGCCGGACGCCGACGATTGAGTTCTTCCAAAAATCTCTGATCCACCGGCCTGCACCAGCGGTGTTGGCGATCTACAGATACATTCAGTGCTTTATAGATTAGATCCTCTTTGGCAGCCATGATGTTGGTAATATTCCGCAGCTTTTTTGCATCAAAGGGAGAGGCGTCGATATGCACATGGATACCGCAGCTTTTATTTGTGATAGCTCCGTATTCTTTCAACTTCCGAATGATTTCCTGTATCGGTACGATATCCTCATAGGTACAGATTGGACTGACCATTTCTGTACGATATTCATTTCCCGCATTCACTCTCCGTCCATCTACTTTCCGCTGTGCTGTGATACTGGCATCACTCATAAACTTCCACTGCCGTCCCTGATTGTCGATGGCCGCATAGGTGTCATAGTAGGTTCCGACATAATGCGTCCGTGTTCCGAAATATTCTGCTGTTACCTCTGCCGCTTTTTCTCTTGTAATGCCGGTCATTTCAATTTCAATCCCAAACCGCTGCTCCCTGAGATCCATAGGCCGTCACCTCCATCAACGGCCACCGGCCTTTCCGAACAGTCTGGCCTTATGCTCCGGAGCAGTCACCATCAGGTTGTATCGTTCATTTCCGCATTTATACAGGCACACTCCACGCTGCGGATAGCGGATCAGATTATATTCACTTTCCTCCAACTGCAGGGTATCCGTATAAAATCTGGCATCAATACTTCCCGCATTGAACAGGAACTGGTGGGTGGGGATAGAGAACAGCGGCTTGGTATACTCTTTGACACCGTCCAGATTAAAGTCCTCCAGGTTCTGGCTGGCGATAATGACGGCAGAGTCTTTCTTCCGAACACGTTTCATAAAGTTGCGGACGTATTCCACTGCGGTCAGGTTGGTAAGGAACAAATAAAACTCATCCAAACTTGCTGCGGTGTTTCCCTCTGTCAGAAGTTCATTGCTCATAAAAGACAGCACATTGAAGAGCAGCGCATTTTTCAAACTCCTGCTGGCCTGCAACAGCCCCTTGACGCCAAAGGTCACAAAGCTGGAATCGGTAATGTTGGTATGTCCGTTGAAGAATTTGCTCTCCGCACCCACACACATGGAATTGAGTCCCAGCAAAATACTCTGCAGCATTTCTGCGGTATAAAGCTGCCGTTTGCTCTCGTCAAACTCTTTATATTCCGCTTCCATGAACGCATACAGGTCAGACAGGATCGGGTAATCGTTGGAAGTCAATCTTCCGAAGTCCGTCTGATCTGTGATGTTCCATTTGGTATACAGCTTCTGGAGCATGATCTCGATCACATCAATCTCCCGGTCTGTAAAATCTTTATAGGTCCGGAAGAAATCTTTGAGAAAACTGATATGCTGCGATAAACGGGAACGGATGCGGAATGTCTGCGGTGCATCCAAGTCCTCCGGGCTGCCGTTTTCATCCCAAGTTTTTGGCTCCAATGGGTTGATGATAAACTCGCCGCTCATCAGGTCAATGAAACAGCCGCCAAGATTGTTGGTGAGATCCTCATATTCCATTTCAGGATCGAGGGCACACACATGCATACCGGCTTCCCGCAGATTGGTCAGCAGGAGCTTCAGGAGATAGCTTTTTCCCTGACCGCTGTTGCCGAGAATCAGGATATTTGCATTCGTCTTGTCATCGGCACGGCGGTTAAAATCCACCAGCACATTGCTGCCGAACTTGTCGCGCCCGATATAGAATCCCTGTGGATCGGTTTTGCCGGAATAATTGAACGGATACAGATTTGCCACGCTACTGGCGGGAAGCACCCGTTCAAACTGATCGCGGAACAGGTTCCATCCGGTGGGCATGACGCACTGAAACCCCTGCTGCTGGCGAAGCATCAGCCGGTCGACATTCAGCTTGGAACGGATAAGCTCAGTCAACACCTCTGTCTGGAGCAGTTTTAACTGATCAAAGTCATGGGCGCACAGTTCCAGATACACAGCCGTGTGCAGGAGCGGTTCCCGGTTGCGGTGCATCTGCGCTACGATCGTGGTCACGTCCTGCAGGTTGCTTTCCGCAAGCACCGTCTGCTGCAGATCGTTGGTGTTGCTCCGATCCATGCGGTTTTTATTGGCGGCATTGCTGATGATCTTCTTTTCTTCCACCGGGGTGACATGGCGGGTATAGATCCGCAAGGTAACGCCATCCTTCTCTCCGAGATGCGACAGGATAGCCTGTTCATCCGTTGCGGTTGGATACTCTCTGAGCGCCCACACACAGCGGTATGTGTTGCCGCAGATGAAATGGTCCGTTTCAAACTTAATCACAGAAGGGGCGATCATGTCCAGAAATTCCTGAATCCGAACATCACCTTTCACTTCTGTGGCTGCAGTTTTTGCTTTCTTCAAAGGGACACCTCCTGTTCCTGCCTGTTTTCAGGCATAAAAAATACGCCGGATACCGTAATATCCGACGCACTTACTCATTCTTCTGTTTCATATGCTCTGCATGAGAACCTCTGCGGATTTTGTCTGTTATATCTCGCTTTGTTCTTCACAAAATATAGATACGTTCTCAAACAGAATCTCCAGCCGGTCAATCTTCTTCTCTGTGTGATAATGCCCACAATACCACTTTTCATATTTTAATCTGTCCTCAATCCTGTCCAACCATTCTTCCGTAGATTTATCTACCTTACTCTGGTCAATCCCCGCCAGAAACACCTCTATTGGTTCATATTTTAATGGTGTAGTATGGCTTAGAACCACACCCACTTTCCAATTCAGCCTATCTAACTGACTCTCCACATACTGCTTGATTTCTTCAGAAGGCTGTTCATCCGGCCACCAGCCATACCCATATATGAGCCTTACCATCTTATCAATGCTGTATGCCCCGCCTATGACGATAGCCTTCTTTCCATCTAAGTCAAATATTTCCCCGTCTTTTGCAAATAACAGACTCGGATATTCCTTCTCATAATACACCACACCGCCATGCCAACGCTTTTCTTGATAACTGTCTATAGTCCATGGTCTGCGCTCATGATTCCCGTGGATTGCAAAAATCGTTACCGGCAGGGACTCTAAATACTCTTTCTTTATCTGGTCGCGGAGACCGCCGCTGAAATTGATTCCGGCATCTCCAAGGATAATCATCACGTCATCTTTGCCGGTTCCATACCGGCGGCAAAAATTTTCTATTCTCTCAAACTGCCCATGCGTATCCCCCGTTATATAAATCATGCAATCTTCCTTTCTGTATCCGCTATTTTTCAGACATTCTCATTATACCATGATGTAGCAGAGAAGGGTAGAAAAACAGGCGTTCCCCAGCTTTAATCTTCCGGTATGATCCAGCGTTCTCCGTCAAAATCTTCAAACTTTTCTGTGGTCACATTCTGCTCATAATACACAGCCAGCAAACGTTTGATATCTTCCTTATCTGCCCGTTTGACAGAGAATCCCTGTTCTTTCAGGGACTTTTCAATACGGGACAGGTAGGGGAACACCTCCGATTCTTTTTCATCTTTTAAGCGGATCAGGATCAGGAATTCACGGGCTGTTGCCATCTGTACCTGTATCCGATCCAGATGGTTCTGATCTTTTTCCAGCAATTTTCGGATCACCGGATTATCTTCCTGCTCCATGCGCATTTTCAGGAACTGCTTATTGTTTTCAAAGCTCTCCCTGCTGTTTAAACACAGCATCTCGATCTCCGCCACGCCTTTCAATACAGTCATCAGCGCATAGATCCTTGCGCCGATACTCGCTTCGGAAAGCACAGAGATGTTGGATGGCTTCACAATGAAATAAACCAGTTCCCCCTGCCCATAGGTGACCAAACTGTAGTCGGTAACCGCTTTTGCCCCGATCAGCTGGCGGGTGGAAGCACGCTGCTTTGCTTCCTTTTTTTCTGATATTTTCTTTTTCTTCATTCGGTATACCTCCATTCATAGAGCTGCTGGCGGGTAAAAAAGAACGCACACGCATAGCAGATAAAATCCAGAATACTGGTGTCCTCAAAGCGGATTGTCAGAAACGCATAGACTGCCGTCAGCACAATGGGAGGGAAAAAGCCTGCCTGTGTTAAAAATAAAATGGAGACCACTGCGCAGGCTCCGATGATTCCGATATCCTTCAGCTGCCAAAGCCACAGAGTCGCTTTGGACTTCAGATTGTCAGGGTAAATGTACAAAGGCTCACCTCCAAATAAAAATACCGCCGGTTTTTCAGCTGTCCGGCGGCTTTAGAATCCGTTATTCTGTTTTTTCTTCTGATTATTCCGGTGCTTCTTCCTCATTTTTTTCTGCATCCTGCAGTGCCTGCTCGATTAAGGTGATCACAAAATCTTTCTGGCTCTGTCCGGTCTTTTTCAGGTGTTCCTTAATCCGTGTGAACAGTTCCTCCGATACCTGAAATGCCAGTGTCCTTGTCCCGTTTGCCATTGCTTTTCCTCCTTCGAAATGTTCTTTCAGTATCCTCTCGACATATTGGCTGAGTGTCAGTTCCAGCTGTTCTTTTTCAGAACATACCTGCGTGTATAATGTTTCCGGTATCATTGCACACAGGTTTTTTCGTTTTTCCATACGGTAAACTCCTTTCTCTTTTCATTCTGTGTAAGCCAAGTATATCGGGAATGTTATGGAATAGCTATGACCATATCTGACAAGGATTAAGCGAAAAGTAAAGCAGAAGCACCAATGTTACATAGTCATTCCTCCTGATTCCGGCACAAAAAATAAGCGATGCCACGCAGAACAAAGTCCACACATGGAATCGCCACACTGTTTCCAAGAGCCTTATATCTGGCGCTGTCTGAAGCCCCCGGCATATCGGTCCATCCATCCGGAAATCCCTGCAGACGTTCGCATTCAAGGGGTGTCAGCCTGCGGATCAACCGACGCTCTGCTGGATTTTCTCCTGACATTGCCACCAGATTTTCACTGCCCCCGCCATGATCTCCGCCGCTGGCACGGAGTGTTGTGCATCCTTCCGCATAGGCTCCGTACTGGGATTGTCCGAAAATATCCGGCTGACACACAAGATCAGTGGCGTCTTTATGCTGTCGGGCGCTTTGAGTGGATACCACCTCATTTTCAACCAGTTCATCGCTTCGCTGCCGGCTGAACACAGCATGCCGGTCCATACCGGTCAATGTATAACTGATGTCCGGCTGGCACCCCAGACCGTTCCCGCCGTTTTGTACTTCTCTGTCGATAATATTTCCGGCAATGCAATAGCTTTGCGGATCGTCTGAAATCAAAGGCACGTTATTGCCGCCCGTTCCATACCGTGCGGACATCGTAGGCGCTACTGCATGAGGACCGGTATAGCGGGAATCAATGCCGTGATTTTCAAACAGTATCGGCTGGTTATTTCCGCTGGTTCCGGCTGCTTCGGTAATTGTAGGACAGATTCCGGTTCCGATTTCCGCACCGCCTTGCCCACTTGCAAGTACAAGCGGTTGGTATCCATGTTCCTGTTCCTGAAGCGTTCCCGTAACTGCTTCTGATAGATGCATTTCACTTTCTCCCTGATCATTCAAGCACAGAATTGATGGCGCTGTACCGGTTTTCAGGGTAGGGGAACGCTCGGATTGATAGCCGATCCCTCCGGCTTCCGCGCTTGCATTACCACAAAATCCCGCTGTTAAAACACAGGGGTATCCCTGACCGGCCTGTCCTCCGCCGCCTGTCAGGGAAGTATGAACATCCGGTGTCAGGAAACAATCCCCGTTTCCTTTTGTCACAACTCCGGAAACTGCTGTCTGTTCGGCAACCAATGGGGGATGACCACTCATTCCTGCTCGGAGTGTAGCGGTAAAGCCTTCGGTTATGTCCATCCGCTCACCGCCTTGATCGTTCAGGCATAAAACTTGCTCTGCATTTTCCTGTTCTTTTTTCTGAATATATCCATGTCCGCCTCCTTCGCCTCCATACAATGCCGGCCAAACAGTATCTTCTGAAAAAATGCGGCGGCTCTGTACATCCCAGGGAGTCAGGCAAGTTCCGCCTGTATGATCAGTGCCTTGCGAAGCTGTTCCGGCAGTTCCTTGCCCCGCGCTTTGGCTCTCCGAAGAATCCCCAAACAGGCGGTCTTGCTCAAATAATATTTGGGGTGCGGTGTGTCCTCCAAAATCTGCGACAAGGAAGATACGACGGCGACGCTGGGCGACTCCCCAGTATTGAGCGTCCAGGACTCGCCAAGCCAGACTGAACCGATCTCCCAGTATGGTAGCCCCAGCAGGTTCCCAGCGCCCGGTGTCAGGTCGAGGCACATGACAGGCACTGTCCTTAATGCGGACAATTTCCTCGATGACCGCACGGAAGTCCTCACCCTGTGCGGAACTGAAGGCTCCCGGCACATTTTCCCAAACGAGGTATCGAGGTCGAACAAGGTGATCTGGTAATCCTCGGTTTTCATCTGCATTCCTCATCTCCTTTACAATCCGAACCTGTTCCATAAATAAGCCGGAGCGTTCTCCGGCAAGCCCGCGCCGCTGTCCGGCAACCGACAGATCCTGACATGGACTGCCCCCGCAGATAACATCCACAAGGGGAAGCGTCTTGCCGTTCAGCTTTGTAATATCGCCTGTATGCTGCATCTGTGGAAAACGGAGTTTTGTTACCTGAATGGGAAAGGCTTCAATCTCGCTTGCCCAAACGGGTATGATTCCATTATGGATTGCGGCAAGCGGGAAGCCGCCGATTCCATCAAACAGGCTTCCCATTGTCATCATCAGACCATCTCCATAGAACGATCCGGTACTTCTTGAGCAAGCAGTTCTTCCGCTCGGATCTGTTTGACCGGGATGCCCCATTCTTTTGCAGCATCCAATTCC
Source organism: Pilosibacter fragilis (assembly GCF_032490495.1). Lineage (NCBI taxonomy): Bacteria > Bacillati > Bacillota > Clostridia > Eubacteriales > Clostridiaceae > Pilosibacter > Pilosibacter fragilis. The sequence continues at coordinate 55,022 of NZ_JAVYJB010000003.1, forward strand.
GCCTGCATCCCATGTGAAATGAAATCCCCGCATACCCACAGTTCATCACATGCTCTCAAAACACGAAGTCCCATTTGAATTCCGGCAGTTCGTTCATCCGGAATCCTGTCATCCAAAATCTGCGGATATAACAGATGTACCGCAAGCGGTGTGGCGCCTTGCGATACCGCAAAGCGACAGGCGGCTTTCGCAAATTCCACATTGGATTGAATATCTCCCGCGTAAGGGGAAGCGATATATACCAATCTGCTTTCTTTCACCGAGAATCCCCCTTTCTATTTTGCTACTGTCTGTACAATGGTTCTGGTCAGGTTCACGGCTCCCTGTGCCGCATAGACCGCACCCATGATATTTGCTCTGGTTCCTGTATCCAATCCGAACTGACCTGCAATGCGGGGGATTTCTCCGGCCGACAGCATCAGCCCAAGACCTAACAGGGCATGGTCCTTGACCACCATCAGCCCTGCGATCAATACCGTGGCCTGCAGGAATGTGGTCAGGCACAACCCGATCACCTGTTTGCACCATCCGGTAAACCCGTCAATGTATCCTCTTGGCACACTGAACATATAAAGGCTTCCTACCGCAATCTGGATGAGTAAGATACCGCCTCTCTTTAGATTGGCAAAAAAGACCTTGATTACGGCATAGCCCATCAGGATTAAAATAAAGATCATCAGGATCGGACTGGTGATACTGTTTAAGCCGCCAAACACGCCTGCGCCAATAGCATCTTCCCATGTCCCCGCATCCTGCAGGGATGCAATGATTTCAGACGCAACCGTTCCGAAATCTTTTCCCAGTCCGGTGATGCCCGCAGTGAAACTTCCCTGCAGGGACACGCAAAGCTGGTACAGCTCCACCGGCACAACCGTAAACAGGCTGACCGCCATAAATCCTTTGATTGCATTTAATGCGGTTTCCCGTATACTGCCTCGACCGTTTTGACACTCAATCCCACATTCAAACGCTGCCACCACCAGTCCGGTCACATATAGCGCCCAAGCCAGATAGGAAAAAAACAGCACTACAGACTGTACCCATGTCATTTCGAATAGATCGGCGCCCATGTTTCCCATCTGCATAAAAAAATCACCGAGAAAACCTACGATTTGCCCGTAGATCCAGTCGATGATCTGTCCTAATACCGTGTCTGCTACGAAATCCCATATAAACACTTGATAATCGCACCTCCTTTCTCAGGCAATAGTCCGGCTTTACATCACCGGACCGTTCATACCAGTTTGAGGTTTTTCACACATTTCCTGCGTTTCTTCATCTGCCATGATTCTAAAGGCATTCACACATTCTTCCGTGGAAATGTACTGTGGTTCGGATAACGCAAGAATGGTACCCGCGATTTTCTGTGTTGTGGGATTTTGATCTTCTTTCAACAGCTGTTCCAGTTCCTTCTTTGTCAGCTCCCGGTCTGTCTCTGCGTCAAACCCTGCGATTCTCACAGAGTATCCGTCCACTGATTCCGGAAAAACCACACCATCCTGTACCGGCTTCGGCTCGAACATAAGGAGCATATAAACTTCCGATCCAGGAGGATTGGAAACACCGATTCCTCCTGGTCCGGGGCCAATATTACAAAGCCCTTCGCTCTTTTCTTCGATTTGCTGTCTGAGAGACAGCATGGGATTCAACCCCGTTGTTTCTTTTCTGTCCATACTTAATTCCTCCGTTTCTTTTAGTACATACGCTGGCCCATCTGTGTTTCCTGTACCGGCTCACGGAACACATCCAGATAATTTCCGGCTGCCTCCGTCAATTTCTGATAATCTTCAGAAGTAGGGCGGTATGCATACCACTCCACTTTGCCATCGCAGTCCCACAGATACGGACACACGCCATTTCTGAAATTCGGATTGTTTGCGACCGGCTTGACTCCCCAAATATCTTTTAACCGCAGTACCAGACTGTCAATCGGCCCTTCATTCCGGTTGAGAAGCGTGATTTTCAATCGGTCATACCGATCCGCAACGATACCTGTCTGAAAGCTTACTTTTACACGGATCTGGTCGGTCAGCCTTCCATAGCAGGTATTTCCTACAAACCGGACATCCGAAAACAGCTTGTCATGATCAAATAATTTCCGCAGTTCCTGTTCAAACTTTGTCATATAGGTACTCCTTTCTACCAATGCAGCACCTGAAATTTATGGCATCTTTCACATTCCAAGTCGCTGGTTCCGCTTTCGCAGTCTGCATTGGTTTCCTTCCAAACATGCCCTTCCTGTTCACAGATGCGTTCCACTTCCTTCTGATAGTTTATTTCTCCGGACACCTGCAGTTCTGCCAGTTCTCCTTTTTCCGGATCACTTGCAAGCAGCATATCCATGCGCAAAACCAAATGTTCCATATGCTCCTGCCATCCGATCCAATCTTGTTCTTTGAACCATCCACATCTTGGGGTGCTTTCGGCTCTTTCACGGCTATATTTTAAAGTATCGCTTAAATAGTCCCGCAACCACTGTATGGTAGCTTTTTCACCCGTAAAAGAAGAAAGGCAGGAAAATCTTTTGTCTTTCTGATAGGTTTCCCCAAAGTCCAGCTCTGCAGCACATCCATCCAAAAAACGGACAATCACTTCTGCCAGCATCATGGGGCTGGTATGTGCTTCGCACCTGTGTACATCCACAGGTGCATTCCACGCATCTCTTTTCAATTCAGCAAGGATATCCTCCAGCTTCAGCGTTCCGTCTTTTTGTATTTGTGTTCGGATCGCTGCCAAAGCATCCAGACCGGCATCAGATTCAGAGGCTGTAATTCCCCAACATCCCATTTCTGTTCCTCCTTACATTCCGAGAATCTGCCATACATAAAGCGGTGCGGTCAGAGTAAACACAAGGCAGGCAAACAAAATTGCGGGTGCTGCCCATTCAAACTGCCCATGCTTACGATAATCAAAATAAGCCGTACCAAGTTTGGCAAAGAAAAAGACGGCAAGGATCAGGTCAATTGCAGGAAAAACCACGTTATTCACAACTGTTTTAATCTGTTCGGATGCTGTATCCCAGGTTCCCTCAATTGCTCCGGCCACATCTCCGCTTGCTGCATATGTCGGCACACAAAACACACAAGCGGTCAAAGCTGCTACGCAAACAAGCATCATGAGTCGTTTCATTTTCATTGTTTTAATCTCCCTTCCTTTTCGTTGTTGCAAAAAGAAAGACTGCAGAGCAAGAAAGATTGCCGTGCAGTCTTTTTCTGATGTTAGTTCGGGTTCTGTGGTGCAATATGCCAGTCACTCCACAGGTTTCCGTCAATCGTAATGGAATCGTTCAGATTCATGGATAGCATCCCTGTCGGTGTCCAGCAGTCGATCAGCCAAGTGTATGGCGTATAATCTCCATCCGGATACCAGATTGGAGTGAAATGCGTCCGCCTTTTATAGGTACTGTATCGGTTTTCCTGAAACTCATGCCGCATATCGTAGCCACTACTCATGCGGTTAAGAAGCCGCCAGAAGCCCTGATACTGGAACTCCGGGAAATAGGTGACCGCATTTTGTGCCGGAGTAACTGCGGAACTCTGTGTTGTACTGACATGGGTACGAACAGTCTCGTTGATCCCATAGCCGGATTTCATGGTTTTTCCGTTTGCGGTTGGTGCCTTCTCATCCGGTACCACCGACATATCGGCAGTCAGACTTGCAGAGTAGCGGTCGTAGTCAAACTCCCACCATCCATGATCGCACCAGTAGCCATCTCCATCTCCGCTGCTGTGCCATACCCAGTATTCCTGCCACCACGGCCGCCAGACACCCCAGTTTGCGGATGTCGCCTGTGTTTTCTGCGGCAGGTCGGGAAGTGTAAAGTCATCTTTCCGGTCATCCGCATTTGGATCTGGAGGTGGATTCTCATCCAAATCCACAATATTCACATGGATCGTTCCTTTATTTACACCGCCTCCGCCGTTCACTTCCACCGCGATTGTCATCGTCTGCGGCTCGTCCGGTGTTGTCCAGCGAATCCACGCCAGCTGGCTGTCTCCATCAGGATAGTACACCTGATCTACTGTATAGGTATTGCCTTGTACATGGAATGTCACCGAAACCGGATGGTCCGGATCACTCTGACCGCCACGCACTTCCACCGATGTAATCACTTCGGTATTGGTGCGATATTCATAATCATATGTGCTGACTTCTGGCGGTGTTGTCATTTCATTAAACCGGACAATTCCAATCCCCAGGGAGGATTTAATATCGCTGTTCGATGCCGGAGAATTTCTGCTGCCACCCCATGCGGGATAACCGAGATCCGGTGTTTCGAGAAAAATGGCAAGCGGAAGATTCTGATGGGAAAAAGACACCATTTTGGAACGCAGACCGCCGCCAAGCTGCTCGTCATACAGTGCCGCTTCGGTTGCGGTTGTGGCAATAAACACTCCCTGAAACGTGTAATATCCAAGCGGTTCAATCAGAAGTTTGTATTCTCCGGCTACCATTGTGTCAAAGTCCATCCCTGTCAACCCGGCAATGCTTCGCAGTACCTGTTCATCGGTAAAATAACTTTTTATTTCCTCAATACTGGAAGCGCCAAGACTATCGGAACTGATAATCTTTGGCAGTGCCTGCGCAGGATTGATAAATTCATAAGTGGAGCCACTGGGTGAAAGGGAAGAACCACGGTTATAAGAAACTTTACTGACTTTCCCAAAATGCGCCTGTACATTGGTTGGCTTTTTATTGGTCAGATCAATGGGTGTTGTAACCGGTGTGCCATCTTCTGCTTTCACTACCGTCACACGAACACCTTCCATCCCCGGACTCCATTTATTCTGACTGGTTCCTTGTCCCATGCCGCCTCCGCCGCCGTCAATGTTTCCCTCTCCGATTGCATACACCGGAATCGCAAATAACAGGGAACAGAGGAGCAATAAGACTACCAGCAGACTGATTTTCTTCTTCACGGCAAACCTCCTTCCAACAAAAAAACACCGTGCTTCCACGGTGTTTTTCGTCTTAATCCATAATACCGATTTTATTTCCATTTTCGTACATATCATCGGCTGTGCTTCCACTGCCTCCGGTATCCGTTACCCAACCAAATCCCGGCAGATAAACCTGCCCGTCTTTGGTATCACCACCCTGCGGCTCGTTTGGCTCCGGTGGAAGTTCCTCCGGCTGTTCTACATCTTCATGTTCCACAGGTTCCGGTGGAGTATCCACTTTTGTACCATCCGGCTTAGTGGTTGGATCATGCAGTGCTTCTTCACTGGGTGTTTCCGGCTTTGTCACCTCCGGCTGGATGCTCTGTTCTGACTGATCTGTCTGTGCCGGACGGTTATCCACGGGAGGCTTCGTTTCTGCACTCTGGCCGCTTTCCTTATCAGGCGGGAGCGTTATATCTGAAGATTCCTTATCGTCTTTCCCGGAAGATTTGCTGGGATCAACTACAACTTCTGTAGTTGTGGAACTTTCCCCCACTGTCTTATCTTCTCCGGAAGAAGATTTCCCGAATTGAAGTGCAATTGCGGCGATCAGGGCAACACAGATGATTGCACCCGATCCGACAGCCAGATATTTTTTTGTTTTTTCTGTCATTTTCATACCACTTTTACCTCCTTGTGTAGGATTGACACCTTTTATTATGACTTAACATACTATAACCTTCTTTACAAGTCCAGCGGATTTCCAAAGTTCTAAAATACTTCTATATATCCGGCCTGAACTTTGAGCGTTATTACCATAGATGGGAGCAGTTTGCCTCCAAACCGAACCGGAACTTCCAGACGTACCACCGCATCTGCTTCAAACCTCTGTGCATTTTTCGGATCGGACGGAGCCAGCGGAGCATTCCGTATCGTTACATCTAAACGGTCAATGGCAAACTCCATTTCCTCATCCCCGATATATTTTACACGCCGCCCGCCCTGAGATTGTGTGCCGATGGCGTCATCCAAGTAAGCATAGATATCGCCTGTATTGAGCGTTTCCTCCCAATCTTCTGCATCATCCGGCATATATCCTCCCGAATATCCCTCACGGACTCCATGATAAACACCCGCATAGTTATCATTAACGGTAGAAATAATGGCATCCTCCACAGCTTCCCGAACTCCGGAAGCAATGACCTGCAGGCGAAAATACTCGCTGATGCCGCACAGGAAAATGATAAGCGTCAGCACAATGGCAATGGTCAGGGGAAAGGAGGCACCACCGGTATCCATTAAGATTTTCCTGATTCTCTTAAACATGGGCTGCACCTCATTTCCAATACACTTCCGATTTTCCGGAGGCTTGTGAACGCAGAGTGATTGGGAATGAGCCGAATTCTCCGAACAGACCGATTTCCGTATCCAAAGTAAGTGTGACCGTGACTTCCTCGTTCAGCTGGATTTCTCCGCTTTCTGACCATGAAATATCCGGAGCAAGCCCTGTCTTTTCCTGCAAAATCTCAGCCCGTCTGTTTGTTTCTGTACCGACTTTTCCGGACACTTCTGCTTCCCGTACCAGCTCGGTTGCAAACATATCCAACTGCTGTTTTTGGATAAACACAGGAAGCACCCGCATGGCAAGGGCCAACACCAGCACAGCGCATAATACCAGTACCACTACATCCACATACCCCTCTGCACGTTTGTCATGAAGCACTTCCTGCAGTCGTTTCAGCACATGGTCACCCCCTGTTCCAAAGAGGGGCATTCGGCATCCTTCTCTGCCATTTGATATTCGCCTTCACCAATCCCTTGATCCGCCATTCGCCACAGCACATGATCCAGTTCTTCGTGATAGTCGTATTCTTGTGCCATATGCCATTCATCCCGCACAACTTCAAACGGATTCTCAAACTGCAAAAGGTAATCGGCGTATTCCGCCATCACTCCATCCACATTCAGCCCTTCATAGACTAACTTGGCAGCAGCAATTTCTGAAGCCATTTCAATCAAATCCGGCGCCCGCTTTGTCTTTAACTGCTGGATATACGTTTCGTATCCGGCTTTGATACGTTCTTTCAGTTTCTGTTTCTTATCATGCTCCTGCATACCATCCACCTCTTTTTGTGACTCAGCCTCCTGTAAAAGATCCGTCAGCATATAGCATATACCGTGTCTCCAGTTGGCGCTCAATACGGATTCCTTGAGAAGTTCCTCTGCATCCAACATCATTTTACAGCCGGATTCGCCGGGATGTGCTGCAACCGGTTTGCCTGCTAACAGTTCCTTAGCCTGCTGCGGTGACAGATCCACATAACCGCCCGGTGTCATCATCTGAAAGTTGTCGTTGGGATATTTCTTTAAAAAATCTTTTACCAGCATCTTGCATTCCTCCTTAAAACATTCCGCCGAGGCTTTGGATTGCCACATAGCAGATAATCGCCAGATACGTCAGCAGAAAACACATCAGCATAGCAAAGGAAAATACCCGGATCTTCGGCGGAATCTTCTGGGCCTCAGCTTTCAGACGCTGCAGTTCAATCTGCTTGAAATCATGTGATAACATCTGGAAATAAACCGCACTGTCATCTCCGCGAAGCACACCGATCAATCCCCGGACAACGTCCGACAGCATCGGTGAGTTCAGCCTTGCTTCAAACCGTGTCAAAGCTGCTTCATAGTTGGATGAGCGCATATCCGCCAGCAGGATATCCAGCTCTCCGGTCAGTGCTTGCCCGGCATTTCCTTTGAACCGTTCCAGCATCCCGATTACATTCCGGCTTGCTTTCAGCTCCTGTTCAATCGTTGCCACCAGACGTGGAAGCTCCCGTTCAATCTCATCCCGTTTTGCTTTGAGGCGCTCATCTGCCTTTTGCGTTTCTTTAAAATAGAGCAGCACCGCAAGAATGACTACCACCGGTGACAAAAGCGGCAGCAAAAACAGGCACGGAATGACTGCGCTCAGTACAGCACCGGATTTTACAATGGCATACGCCTGATACACTTCCGGTGACAGGTTCAGACCGCTGGCCTTTAGGATGTTGTTCATCCGTCCTCGTTTGTACTCATCCATATGAATCCATTTGGACAGCCGGACCGCTGCCGTCATCAAATGGGTTTCCAGGCTTTTGGCTGCTTTTCGTTCCTGCTTAACCGTACCAAGCATGGCTTTGGCTGCGCCAATCGTAGGCAGACGGAGAATGGAAGCCACAATAAAAAACAACCCCAATGCAAGGAAGGCTCCGAATAAAAATAATAATCCTGTCATCCGGTTCACCTCCTGTATTCAATCGGGCGTGTCAGCTTGACCACAAATCCTGCCGATATAAAGATAACCGCCGCAGTTATGGAGAGGATGATCTGTCCGAGCATGGTATGCATCAGCACGTCATACCAGTCCTGATTGAGCATGTACATCAGCGGAATGTTCCCGATGACAAAAATGACCATGATCATGAATTCCTTGCGTGGTTCCGCAATCAGATATTCCAGCTCCGCATTGACGTTACGCATATCCGATAACTTGGCAACGATAGGGGTGAGGGTAGTTTTCAGGCTGCGGTCACGCTGACAGTCACTGACAGCATCGCACCATTCCCAAAAGACTTCATTTTCAATCTGCCCTCGCATAGTATGGATCGCTGCTTCCACATCGGGATTTACCAGCCGGATCTGCATCAGGAAATGTTCAAACACTTTGGATACCGGTGGATTTAAGTACGTGATATTTTCTTCTACCGCCGTCACAATATCTTCGGTCCTTAAATAGGCGGTCGTAATGACGGAGAGGGCGGTTTCCAGTTCTGCGGATACATCCCGTTTATAGTGGCTGGCCGTTAGCTTTACATACCAAAACGGGAGAAATAAAAAGCCCACTGCAAGGACCGGAGCCAGAAAAAAATTCCCAAGCAAAATGGCAAGGGAACCGCCCAGACAGAACAGCCCAAGAGAAACCGCGCACACGATTGAAAAATGGCTGCCGCGTCCGGTCATCTCCAAAACAGCCTGTGCTTCTCCGATCTCACGCCGGAAGATTCCCGGCTTTTTTCTGCCTGATGATTCTTTGAGCTTGTCCCGGATTCCTTTTTTCGGACGTAGCAGGAATGCAAACAGACTGTCTGTAAATTCCACGGGTTTTAAATGCAGAAGCAGAAATGCTCCTACAATCAATCCGGCGCAAGATAGTAACTGTATGGCTGTCATGATATTTCAACCTCCTTTTCTGCAGGCATGGTCAGCAGGCGTTCCAACATATCCTGCGGCATCCCGTTTTCCATCAGTCTCCTTGCAAGGCTTTCCGAAATAGGATTAACCTGACGATGACTGCCCGCAATGATAAATTTCCCGTTTTCTACACGGTTCTCCGTGATATGGTACTGAAACAACGGGCGGAATTTCCGTGTCCCATCTGTCTGGATCTCACATTCCATGATCTCCATCAGACGGCGCTCCTTATTTTCCAACTGCTTACAAAATGCCACAATGGGATAGGCTTCCGTCACAAATCCCATCAAGGTTTCGTCGCTCATGTCAACGGCACGCTTACACAGGGAAACCATACGGCGGTAAGTGGCATCGCAGCTCATGGAGTGGATCGTTGTTACCACCGCCACACCGGTTCTGGCTGCTTCCTGCGCGGCATTCGCCTCCGGTCCGCGCATTTCACCCACAACAATGATATCCGGATTGAATCGCAGAGCCATATCCAGCAGTGCAATCTGGTCAACCCTCTGGCGCTCATTTTCACTGTCTCTTGTCAGTGTATGGACAACGGAATTGACTACTTTCCCGTCTTTTCGCCGCACCAATGCCAACTCTCTGGAGCCGTTTTCAATGCTATAAATTCGTTTCCCGTCCGGAATCGTGGTAAGAAGCCAGCCGAGCAGTGTGGTCTTTCCGGAGCTGGTAGCCCCTGCCACACACACAGAGATCCCATATCGGATACATTCCGCAAGAAAATCCAGCATGGAATCGGTTGCGGTTCCGCCATTTACAAAATCTTCTTTCTTCATACTCTGCGGATTCACGATTCGAATGGATGCGGCCACGCCCACATCTTCATCAACAATGGGGGTTTTCAGCACAGCGATACGGATATTTTTGGAGAGATGCCCCAGAACACTGGGACTGGCATCATCCAGCACCATGCCGGAGACATGAAGCATACGGCGCACTACGTTGATTGCGTGTTCCGGGCTGTCAAAATGTTCTTCCAACTTTTTTGTGACACCGCCTGAGAACTGTACTTCCACGTCATCCCATGCGTTGATATCGATTTCTTCAATGCCTTCCCCATAGATGTACTTGGTCAAAAAACCGAATTCCGCCATTTCGGAATAGATGGCATCTACCAGGTCCTCTGCCGTCATCCCATTCACATGGATACGATGATCCTGAATGTACTTCCCTGCAAATCGACGGATCTGAGACTTGATTTCTTCATTGTTTCCCGCAGTCACCAAACTGCTGTATTCTTTGGAAAGGTATGCCTGCACTTCACGAAGCACAGAAGAAAAATCACGGCTCTCATCTTCCGGAGCGAAAAACAGGTCATGGGTCCGCAGAGTTTTCTGTTCCCTTTTCGGCGGCACATATACATCCTCATCATCCTGCATTTCCGAAAGTTCTTCTGCCTCTTTTTTGTTCTGACTTTCTTCTTTTGGAGAAGTTGTATCCCAAACATTCTCCACAATCGGGTAGTCCGGGCCAAATTGAAGCTCTCCAAATCGTGAGACTGCATGTTCAGGGGGAGGTGTTTGATGCTCATCAGACGGAGAATGCATTCGCTGAACATCTTTTGAAGAATCCTCCAAAAATGCGGGCTTGCTGCGTCTTTCTCCTAACATCCGAACACCTCCTTTGTAATAGCCTCGATGGATTTACGAAAACCGCGGCTGTCTTTCATGCTCAGTTCCGTGAACAGGTTTCCCTCCAATACCTGTGCGAAGACTTCTTCCGAATGCGGGATCTGGAATGCTACACTGCCAAGCACCTGCTCGATATGGCCGCTGGCTTCATTTGCCCGTACATTGCTTGCGACCTTGTACTGCTTATCCGCATCCCATTTGCTCTCACGCAACAGGGGAAGCTGGCTAGACAGATAACTGATGGACTTTAAATCACAGTTTACCAGCCGGAGGACCGCATCCGATTCCATCAGGGCAATAGCGGATAAGATATCATTGGCAATGTAACTGCCGCAGTCAATGATGATATAGGGGGCAATTCCCCGCAGGCACTGTAAAAGTTCTTCCGCCTGTGTCCGTTCATAGGGAGGATAGGTGTATTCATTTTCTCCCTTCCGCATTCCCAAAAGCGTCAGATGACGGAACCGTTTGTGCGTAATACAATTGTGCCGTACCAGTGATTCGGATACATGCGTTGCTGCAAGGATACTGCCCAGGGAGTGTTCTTCCTCCAACTCTCCCGGCGGGCAGATGCAGGGAAGCATTGGGGTATTCATATCACACAGCAGCAAGGCAACATCCCGTTTCTGCATGGCAAGGCGGGCAGCCAGTTTAACCGCAACTGTGGTCTTGCCGGAACCGGGACTGCCCCAGACAGCGAGCATTTGATTTTCATTCTCCGGCATCTGCTCCTGCACTTCTTCACCGGATCTGCGGGAAAAGATACTGTTTTTCAAGAAATTCAAGGCTTACTCCACCTCGCTTTCTGCAGGAACGGTTTCCGATTCTTCGGCCTCACTTTCTTCATTTTCTTTTTCTGTTTGCTCAGATGGGTTTTCTTCTTCAACCGGTGGATACAGTTCCGCCAATACAGCCTCCTGCGCTTCAATAAATACGACGGCGTTTTTCTGCTCTCCACGATATACCAAAGACAGGTGAAGTTTTCCGTCTGCCTCAAGCTCTGCAAGGATTTTGGATTGTTCCGGCGTCACTAAAAGCGTCACTGTATCCGGCAGTTCCCGTTCTTCGCTTTCTTCTGTCTGTTCGCCTGTATTGGCATCTGAGCCGCTGTTTGCGGTTACCGCAATCACTTCCACATACTGCAGTTCCGCAGGGATGACGGTAGAACCCTGCTTTTTGTAATCCGGTGCGATTACAGAGACAATATCACCGCTCTGCAGCTTTCCGGACAGTCCGTTTGCAAAGTTCTTTACAGATACGGAAATGGCCTGCTTTTCTCCGGTCAGGTGATAAAGATAGGCGTTCTCTGCCGTCGGTTCCTCCGCAAGTTTGGATGAAAGAATATAATCGCCCACAGCCAGATCTGCTGTTGCAAATTTGCCTATGACCGTATCGGAACTTTTCACAACATCTTCCGGCAGGTTGTATCCACCGACTTCCACCTGCTTTACCATGTCAGATTGGATTTCCTCTCCATTTTTCACAGGCTTTACTACACGGACAATCTCTGTTTTCTCGCTGATGCTCTGATTAAAGAGCGGTGTTACCGCAAAACAAATGATCAGGGAAAGCACAATGCAGATGACACCGATCACAGTCCGGTTTTTCAAAAGATTCATAGCAATTTCCTCCTTTGGTTAAAAAAGGCGGGCCTCTGTAAAGAAACCCGCCGAATACGTTACTTAGAAATATACCTTTTGCGGCGGCAAAGCAGGAAAGCTGTCGTCCCTGCAACAACCGGTATCATTGTACATACGGCAATCATGATTTTCTTTTTCATAGATTCATTCCTCCGATATTCATAAAATATATGACAGCGGCTCCTGCTGCCAGAAAGGGGCCTACCGGCAGCGGAGCCTGTTTTTCGTTCTTCCGGTATCTTTGATACATCTGAAGTCCCATGCCGTAAATAACAAATCCTGCAAGACCGATCACAGAGGCAAAAAGCCCTCCTGAAAGTCCCAATACCGATCCCAAAGCCCCGGCCAGCTTCACATCACCTCCGCCGATTCCTTTCCCGTTCCGGCAGCACAACGCTGCCGCCAGATAGGGGAATGCTGTTAGAATGCCCAAGAGATGCTGTGGTTGGAACTGCAGAAGGGATAATGCCGCAATCCCAACCTGCAGGCCATCCGGTATCGTCCTTTTTGAAATATCCCAAACTGATACAGCTATCAAAAGGATCAGGAACAATACCGCCTGTATGGGCAGCAGGATTTGCCGAAAGGTAATGGATACTCCCTCCAAAAGTGCCGGATCAACCGCCATAATCAAACATTTCTTTGACACGGTCGACCAGAGTCGGAAGCACGGTATCATTAAACAGGGCATAGAGACCGGCTAACAGCAATGCGCCAAGTACCACTGCGATCAGAATCTTGATGGCGGTATCCACATAACCTTCGCCGGAAGTTTCTCTCAATTTTGCTTTCGCTTCCAGCATTTTGAGCGTCATGGCAGTGCGGATTTTGAGCATCTGGTTTTTCATCATTTTCATATCGTTTTCCTCCATTTTCGTGATTGTAGGTTGGTTTTGATTACATTCCGGCCATCTGCTGACCGTTTCGAGGAGCTTCTGCTTGCTGTACAGGGGACGCCTGCGGCGGAGCCTGTGCCAGTTCCAATGCCTGATGGTAAGCATCCATAACAGCGCCGTACAGCTGGTTGCGAAATTCTGCCGTTACGGGGAAACAGATCTCCTTGTAGCCATCCTGTGTCTTACGGCTGGGCATGGATACAAACAGGCCGTCTTTACCGCCCTCGACAAGTTTGATTCCCCGGACGGCAAAGCACCCGTCTATGGTAGCGGATGCGTAGGCTCTGGTTCCTCCCTGGGTTCCGGGCGGATACATGGAATTGATTCGGACATCGATTTGGGGCATAGTAGTTCCTCCTTTTTTTCTGCTGCTTTTTCATTTCATGGTTCCTTTCTGTGTATCTGTTCAGTAAAGAACTGACAGCAATCTGCCTGCTCTAAAACTGCATGGTATGGGATGTCCTTATGGCTTGCTCCGGAGAGTTGAAGTCCACCTGTTGAAAGCCGAACCGATCCACATAGTGAAAAGAACTGCTCTCTCTGTCATATAACTCCAGAACATCGCTCATGGAAAGGGAATGTCCGGTATATCCTTCCGGCCATTCTGTATTGAATGTCGTATAGAGTGCCTCCAGATCATTGGTTTCTACGGCTCCGTCATATACCAACTGATACTGCTCTGCACTCGGAGAGCCGAATTGCCTGCACATTTCCTCATAACTGATAAACTTCATACGGATATCCACATCCGGTTTTAACTGCCAGACACGCACATTTTTCAGTACCGGCTGGTCAGGGGAAGGTTCTGCCTGGTTCACCAGCCGGTCAAAGACGCCGTTCTGCCATTTAACTTCCCGAATATCCCGCTGATGGTTTAAAAAGTCTTTCAATTCTTCCCGTTCAAACATGGGATCGACAACGGCCTGTCCGTCCTGTACCATGCCGACACGGTTTCCGTAATAAACAATGACTCCATTCCGGATCTGAATGGGCTTCATTTCTCATCACTCTCCTTTATCCCATTTGAATTCCTCCCTCTGGCTGCTGTGGGAATGCCTGAAGATCCTGCTCACTTGGAAATACCAGTTTTCCTTCTACAATCTCCATCACAGCAAAATCATTCCTGTCACAGATCAGCACACGATGCTGATAGTCCTTTTGCATCTGCACATAGTCCCGGACTTCCTCTGGACTGCACAGCCATACCCCGGCAGCATACCTGCCATCCGGAAGAAAACTATAGCCGGAATACTGCGGTGTATGCTCAGAAAGATCTGCCGCACCTGCCGGTCGGATCTGTGAAAGTTGAAGCTTGGCACTATCCGGCAGAAGTTCCGGTCTGAGAAGCCCCATCACATCCTGCTTTCTGCACCATGTAACTTCACCGGTTTTAAGGGAAACCGTTTGCAAGGCATCCCCAGCATCCTTCTGGCAAAAGAAAAGCTGCCCTGTTTCATTTTCAGGCAGCACAAGCACACGATTCATCAGGTTTTCCGGCAGGTTCTGTTGTACGCAATCTTCCTGCGTATAGACACGCATCGTTTATCCCTCCTTTTTCTGAAGCAGGCTGCTCAATTCCCCAAGCAGTTCCAGACGTTTGCTGTCCGGCATCGCTTTAACTGCCGCACGCACATAGGCTTCCACTGCTTCCGATGACTGATCGCCAACCTCCACAATGTCCACCTTTGTGACGGTTATCCTGCCGCTGCTCAGACCAATACGCACAATATCCCCGTATTCCATATGGGCAGTTTCCCGCAGTGCCTTTGGAATCAGCACTCTCCCTTTGCTGTCAACCAGCTTATAAATTGGTTTACTCATAATTAAACCCTCCTTTTTCTATTACATCCGCCACTTCCTTTGGAGTCATCCCCATTGCGGAAAACAAATCAATAAATGGCTGCTGTACGGTACTTAAAGGCGCTTTTTCTCCAATCAGTATCACGCCGGGGATCGTTTCAATCACCAGATCGGTATCCGGTGAGATGTCTGCCGCATGGAGCAGCGTATTGGGAATGGACAGAACACTCTGTCGCCCGCTTCTTTTCTTTTTCTGTTTTTTATGTCTCATAGTGCCTCTCTTTCCGGGGACCATACCCCTGTAATTTCATAGCAGTCCTCATCATCTTCTTCACCCAATCCGAACAGACGCATCTGTCTTGGCTGTGACCGTTCCATTTCTTTCGGATCATAATTGGTAATAATCACTTCCGGAAACTCACAGCCGCCTTCATATCTTTGGGCGAGATTGTTCAGCCGGGTAACGGCAGTGATATAATATCCGTCATACAATTCGCGGATAAAATCACAGTCGTTATAGCTTACCATCCACTTCCCGCGGCAGGCTTTCAGCGTATCCCGAAGCCTCATATGATCCTCCTTTCGGAACACCACCTCATAATGGCCTTCGGTTTCATAGTAAGGCGGATCGCAATAAAAAAAGGCGTTGTCACGGTCATACTGCCGTATCAACGCCTCAAAGTCCTTATTCTCGATTACGGTTTCAGAAAGCCTGTGAGATGCCTGCCAGATTGCGTCAAAGCATTTCCGCACATCGAATGGCTGGCATCCGAAAGAGGTACAGCCGCTGCCGTAGCTGTATCGGATCAGTTTGAAAAAAGCCGCCGCCCGTTTGACATCCGTCATCTGTGCATTTTCCAAAAGGATCGCGCGGATTTCCTCATAATCAGGCGGGGAGAGGTTCTGCTCGGCAAGAGTCAGTTCCTCCTGCAAAAATGTGGTGTCCGGCTCCTGCTTTTCCAAGAATGTGCGGATCATGGAAAACTCATCCCGGCTGTTGATCGGTAAAAATCCCAGTTCCAGCAAAAAAGCACATGTCCTGTTCTTGACACAGTAAAAAAGATTTGCCAGATTGGAATTGTAGTCGTTATAAACCTCCAGCTTCCGCTTCAGATTCGGCGGTTTTCCAAACAATACCCATCCACCGCCGCCAAATACTTCAATGTACCGGTCAAACTGAACGGGGAACATCGTGTAAATCAGTTTCCGCAGGGCCTTCTTTCCGCCTACCCATGCAATAAAACTGTTCATGCCGCATCACCTCCTTCCGGCGGCAGGCTATTCATGGCTGCATGGTCATTTCTCCGCCTGATGGCTGTGGTTCTAATCGTGCCTCCAATTGTTCAGCTGTTTCTTTCTGGAACTCCGAAAGGCTCATGTCCTCTCCAAGATATCCCCAGTCCTCCGGATAATAGCTTCCTGATTCATCCATCGGAAACGGTTCTTTGCTTAGTATCGTTCCCCAATGATTCACCAATACAAACGGTTTCACTTCCGCCATGTTACCGTCAAGGTCATCGGAATCCCTGACATCATAGCAAAAAATTCCTTCCGGAACCGTATCCCGGTCAAGCCGCATATTGGTAAACAGCACAACGTTATGATCAATCTCCGCCAGTTCATACTTCTGTGTGTTGGCATCCAATCCCTTCATTTACATTCCTCCCATCTGCATGGATTCTGTCTGACTGTATTTTGATACGAACGGGTTCTCGTTGCGTAAGATCATACCGTATGCGGTCTGGACATGTCCGGCTTGCTGCATCTGCCGCTCACCATATCCCATAAAATCGAACATGGCAAAAGCCGGATCGTTTGGATCGATTCCGGCTTCTCTGAAAATATATTCCGCATATGCCGCAGGGGAGTACATCTTGGGATCAAAATCATAACAGTCAAGGTTTTCTGCAACATCCAATGCAAAATCAATTTCATTGCGGATTTCCAACTCCAATGCCGCCTTGAATTTTGCCAGAGTCCTTTGATCCGGAAACGCCTGTATTTTCTGTGCCAGAGTATTGAGCTTTTCCACATCTTCGTCACCGGCAAGGGGATAGGGAAAAGCGGTGCTGATACTGCCCGCTATCAGGCAGTTATCAAAAGAGTGTTCGCCCAGCTGTTTCAGCACACTCTGCATTTCCTGCTCTGTTGCAGGCAGTTCCAGCCATACACCGACTTCATCCGGCTTATCAAGACTGCTCAACAGAACAGATATCACGCCTTTTGGCATATCAGGAATATCCGGCAAATGAATTCCGTCATACCATTCCTGATGCGGCATACTGTTTGGGAATATATATCCGGCTTCTGTATAAGTTCCCATATCCGAACGCCGCATTTCCTGCCCGACTTTTTCTTCATCCAATAAATCCCCAAGTACAGAGAAGAGATGCTGAACTGTTTGATAGCTTGCAGGAAAGTTAAGCCATGCTCCTGCATCTGTTTGTGGAGTCCTTAAATATACATTCAGCATCGTTTACTCCTTTCCGCACTCAATACGCCGCATCCATAACGGCGAATCAAAAATGCTGTGATAATCAGTTCAAATGTCATATCACCAACCAATTCCGGATCAACCAGTTCAGACAGACTGATGTGTTTGGTTCCCTGATATAAATCCTTTGCAGTATGGAACAGCACATACCCGTTTAAATCCACGCCGTGAATGTGAATCTTTTGAAAATGGATGATATCCGGTTCGATTGCGGATATTGCTTTTCCCCACAGGAATCGGTCTGCAGACAAAAGATATAATGCGGCACACATGGCATCTTCTTCTGCTGTCCGGATATGACGCTCCCATAAAGGTTCAAACCGTTCTCTGTGACCGGCAAGGAAAAAGCAGGGATGCGACTGCGCTGACAGCCGGGCCACACGGTTCACAAACGGGCTGACGCTTACCTCTGCTGTCAACTTTTCCAACAGTTCTTCGAATGGCACACAGCCTGCCACAAGCCGTTCACGCAGGCAGATACAGCCATCCGCTTTTTCGCATTTTCTTTTTCTGCTTTTATAGGCACATAGGCGACAGTCACAGTCCTTTGCGCTGTACCTAAAATGACTTACCGCCATTCCGGTTCCTCTGGAATGGAAGCCCGGAATGCGTTGCATTTCCTGCTCCGTTCCTGCATAGGGGGTGTCACTCATAAATCTTGCGGTCATATCTTCTCACTCCTTACTCTCAAAATTTCTATTGAAAGGTCATTCCGCCTCTTTCCTGCGTCGGTGTTTCCGATTGTTCCAAGGCTGCAACCGCTTCTTCCTTTGAATGGAATAATCTTTGCGGAGAGGCTCGATGAAAAAGCCCGGTATGGCTGCGTACCCCGAAGTATCTTCCGTCATAGCTCTCCACGGTATATTCACAGGTGCTTTTCTTGGCTTTATTGATGATCATCACGCAGGTATCACCTTTGTTCCATCCATATGGAAAATCGTAAACCTGCTCTTGCTGTCTTGTTTTCATAATTCTCTGCCATCCTTTCTTCTTACCAAAAATGCGCAATAAAAAAGACCGGTCATCCTGAGTTTCCTACTGACCGATCCTGTTGTTTGCTGTTTTAAGAAAACTCCATTTTCATGCCTTCTTCCGGCTCTGAGGATGTGATATTCACATAATCGGCAATAACCATCAACGCTTCCTCATAGCTGTGACATTCTCCGCCTGTGATTCTCTGCCGCATTTTTTCCGCCTGCTCATACATTCCATTCTCTTTCAGAGTTCGGGATGCGATTCCCATCAGATTAAAAATATTTCCATCTTCACCAATGAGCGGACAATCCGGTTTTGCCTGCTGCCTCTTTGAAAAACCGCCCAGTTTGTTTTCCACATAATCGGAGAGCCAGGTTCCTCCAAACTGCTCACGGGTTTGGATTCTCCAAATGGCAAGTTTACCGATATCCAGTTTGTGTTTCCCAAAGGCAAAGAGCAGATTGGTAAGCCCTTCATACTGAAAGACTGCAACATCATCCAGCGGCTTTCCATCTAAAAGAATTCCCTGTTCCCGAAGAATTCCATTGATTCCATCTATCCATTCCTGAAGGTCACCGCCACACCCCTGAAGGATCAGTCCCTCTTGATGACTCATATTCTTAAGTTCTTCGGTTGTGATTTTTTTCATATTGACTCCTTTCTTCCTGTACGATTCTTTGAATATGAACACAAAAAAGACCGGTTTCATTCGCTGCGCAGAAAACGAATATCACCGGTCATTCTTCTGTTTTGCTTGTAAAAACGGGCATATATAAAAAAGAGGACCGGCGCTTTTTTCATCTGCCAATCCTCTGAATTTTCTGTTTTCATCTGTCCAAAACCCGATGTCATCTGTGAAACAGGCAAAAAATAAGGGGCAAAAACGCTCGTTTTTCGCCCCATTTTTTGCTGATTTTTTCTCAGAAAACCACAACATCTTGTGGTTGATAGGTGTTATTTCTTGTCACTACCACAATACGTCATCAGAATCACTGTCTCCACATGGCTGGTGGCCGGGAACTGGTCCACAGCCCATGCCTTCTCCGCCCTATACCCTTTCTTCTTAAAATACGCCAGATCTCTCGCCAGCGTCTCTGGATTGCAGGACACATAGACCACGCGGTCCGGATTCAAGATCGCTACAGCATCCATGAATTCTTCTGTGCTTCCGCTTCTCGGCGGATCCATAAATACCACATCGGCATGAGCGTTCTGGGAGGCCATCTGGACCATGAATTTTCCGGCATCGTTGTTGTAGAAGCGGATGTTTTTCTCGCCGTTTGCCTTCGCGTTTGTTACGGCATCCCGGACGGCATCCTTGTTTAACTCGACGCCAATGACTTCCTTCGCGGCAGACGCTGCGACGATTCCGATGGTTCCGATTCCGCAGTAGGCGTCAACAACGGTCTCTTTTCCGGTGAGTCCTGCTGCCTCGATCGCCAGGTTGTAGAGCTTCTCCGTCTGAACCGGGTTGATCTGGTAGAAGGATTTTGAGGAGATCCGGAATTTCTTGCCACAGAGGACATCGACAATAAATCCAGGTCCGTAAAGCACATGTTCCTTTTCCCCGAGGACCATGCTGGTGTCGCGGCCATTTACGTTCTGCACCACGGTCGTGATCTCCGGGTGAATCTTGCGGAGCGCCTTCACGAAGTTGTTCTTCGACGGGAACACCGGGGATGCGGTGATCAGGACTACCATGATCTCCCCTGTGGCATGGGCGGTGCGCACCAGGACATGGCGCAGGAAGCCGTATCCGGTATCCTCATCGAATACCTTCATTTTGAAGGAGGGAAGAAGTTCACGGATCGTTCCGATGATCTCGTCCGCCTTTTTGTTCTCGATCAGGCATGTCTCCACCGGGAGAACCGTGTGGGTTCCCTCTTTATATACACCGGAGATGATATGACCTTTCCTGTCGCGGGCCATGACTGCATGGACCTTGTTCCGGTAATGGAACGGGTCGTCCATGCCGATGATCTCCTCGACCCTGCAGAACGGGCGGAGAAGCTCGGAGACTTCTTTCTTTTTGTGCTCTAACTGCTTCTCATATGGCATATCCAGATACTGACAGCCGCCGCAGGTCTTGAAATGTGGACAGAGGGATTTTTTCCGCTCTGTTTTTGCTTCTGCCTGGACAGATGCATTTTTTCCTCGAACATGTGCTGTTTTGCGGTCATCCTGGCGTTTGGCTGCGGATGCCGCCTTCTTTTTGTCACCAGCGTTCACGTTTTTCTCCCCTGTAGGATTCCATGCTCCGCCATACTTTTTTTCTAATTTTTCATCAATATATCCCAGCTTTTTTTCTACACTTTTATCCGGATTTCCGTAGTTTCTTCCGTTTCTTTTCTCTGTACCGCTGACGAAATTCTGCGTTTCTTTTCTTCCGCTATTTCTTTCGGTCTTCCCGTTCACATTTCTTCCATTATTCCCGTTTCTGCCAGCGTTCTCTTTCTTCCAGCTCTTCTTTCCATTCTCCCCGGCACCTTTAAACTTCTTTTCCCTGTATTCCATAATAAATATTTCTCCATTCATATCTGAAACATTCCGCTTGATTCCCGGAATGCGGATGATTATAATAACACATAAAGTATAGCGTTTTTTCCCGGAATATTCCACTGAAACTTTTTACCTGGGACAATTCCGGCCGTTATACACAGTTAGACATTTTCTGAGCTGAAAATACTGCATGAAACATGCAGATTTTGCCGGCTTAGAATACAAAACATCAGTAAAACCAGTTGTAACTGTTCCTCACATTTTCAAGAAAGGACGCAGCATCTGGACACTCCAGACACTGCCGAAAAACAAATCATGAATAATGAATCCAATACCCCTGTTGCCGAATCCGGACGCCCGAAGGACGTCACTGGACGAATCGAGACCGAAATCCGCACCTACGATCTCCTGGACTCCTTAAATATTCCCTACATGCGCTTTGACCATGAGGCCGCATTCACTATCGACGCATGCAACGGTGCCGACGAAGTCCTTGGGATCCATATCTGCAAGAACCTCTTCCTCTGCAACGCCCAGAAGACGAAATTCTACCTTCTCCTGATGCCTGGACATAAGAAATTCAAAACGAAGGTTCTCTCCAAACAGATCGGTTCCGCGAGACTTTCCTTTGCGGATGATGACCATATGAAGGAATTTCTTGGTCTGACTCCCGGATCTGTCAGCATCATGGGACTCATGAATGACCCTGAGAACCATGTAAAGCTTCTGATCGATTCTGACGTCTTAAAGGACGAGTATTTCGGCTGCCATCCGTGTATCAACACCACAAGCATGAAGCTCAAAACGTCCGATATCATGGAGAAATTTCTTCCGGCTGTTCATCACGAGCCGACGATCGTGGATCTTCCATGGGAGGAATAAAAACAGCGTTTTCCACCAATCATCGTAAGTACCAGTTTTCCCACACGCTAAAGTCACCTGTAGAATCCATTCCAGATCAGCTTCGCTGATGGGATTTTTGCCTTCCAGCCTATGTTTTCTTGCGGTCAGCGCAGCAAGTGCGCAGACCTACTGAACAGTTACTTTAAATGTATATCTACAAAAAGAAGAACAGGAACGCAGATCTCATCAAGAGACCGCGTCCCCGTTCTTCTTTTTTATCCTTTATTCTATCCTGAAACCTTTATCCGCTCACTGCGCATTTTCGCAGAAAGCATACCATTTTCCTGGCCGTCAGCATCCAAAATGTGCTGATCTGCCGCCTGCTCCCCGGAAGCTCCGGTTTTACTGCATGATGCCATTTGCATCAAACGTATAGCTGACACCATCGATCGTCATCGTCGTGCCTGTCACCATAGCACCTAACTCAGACGGATCCAGATAATACCAGTATCCATCCGGATTGATCCAGCCGCTCATTCTTCCGCCATCACGGTAGAAGTACCCTTTGCCGCTCTCATTCTTCCACTCACCGGTATCCACCGCGGTTCCCTTAGTGACCGGAGCATAATCCTTGTAAGCGAATTCCAGGCATACATTTCCGTTGATTCCGTTTACATGCCCCTTATCCGTACACTGCCAGATCGTGCGACCCTCATATGTACCGTCCGCGCCGTATCTCGCAAGCCAGATATCATAGTGGATCTGCTTTGTGTCCATCTCGGTCGTAAATTTGCTGTAGTCGCTGTATACGATCGGTGTGTAGCCTGCCGCAGCGATCGTATCACAGAATGCGTTTACCACATCTGTGAGCTCCTGAACCGAAAGCTCCAGGATATATTTTGACTCTACATCCACAGCGATCGGATACTTTACATTGTATCCGGATACTTTTTCTACTGCATATTTCGCAGCCGCCTTCGCTTCCTCCACAGTTTTCGTCTGAAGATAAACATACGGAGCTGCCTGAACTCCGTTGTCCAAAGCACCCTTCATATTTTTCTCATAATTCGGATCCATGGTGTAACCACCCTCATATCCGTAAGACATCATCTTAATAAAAGCGAATGATATATCATCTGCCGCAACCTTCGCCCAGTCGATATCTCCCTGCCATTTTGCAACACTGATGCCGCGGCGAAGCGCTCCCTCTATTGTTTTTCCATTATTGTCCACATAAACACCATTTACCTTTTTCCATGCATTTGCAGGATCCGTTACACTGGTATCCGTGGATGCCTTATTCTGCTCATCATAACCCGGTCCGATCTCATCCGCAAACGCGGTAAAACTGCCCTGTGTGATCATTAGCACCGCAAGGACTGCTGCCATATATCGAAATTTTTTCTGAAACATTCTGATTCCGCCTTTCTTCTCTGTCCGTGTTTTATTCCTTAAATATTTTCCATCTTCAAAGCTGCACAAGAAACCGTTGTGACTATGAGGATGCTGAACGGTTACAAACAGTTTTCTTTAAGTCTTCACAAGTATACTACAATTTCCCTCTTTTTTTATTAAGAACTTCTTACATTTTCGTTGTCACACCTCTAAGACTTTGTGGCAAAATTTCGTCCAGGATAAAAGTCGCCAGTTTCCTGACAGCCTTCCCTGTGCCGCAAAAACAAAAGAACCCTTGAAAACCAAGGGTTCCGGAGCGGAGACGGAGGGATTCGAACCCTCGTACCGGGATGAACCGATAAACGCATTTCGAGTGCGCCGCGTTACGGCCGCTTCGCTACGTCTCCAGGATGTCTGCCTCTTTAAAAAAGGCAGACTACATATTATTATACATATTTTTTGAGATTTGTATAGAGAAATCACAAAATAATTTTCACCAGTTTGCTCTTGCGTCGGTTTTCATGCACATGAAAACAGAAGATAGCAGGCATCAATCCACTAATTCCCCTCCGCAAAATAAGCGTCCACCGCCCCTGCGATCCCGCTCGCGATTTTCCCCTGGTAACCGTCATCCTGCAGCCAGGTATCCTCATCCGGATTGCTTAAAAATCCCATTTCAAACACACAGACCGGAATCTCGCACCAGTTGATATCGGAGGAGCTGTCCGTCTCCTGGACGCCGCGGTTTTTCGTGCCTGTGGTGCCGCAGACGGTGTCAACGATCTTCTTGGAAAGATTATAGCTCTTGTCGTGAAGACTGGCGTTATAAGGATTCTGGGACGTCATGCAGGTGGACAGGGCGCCGTAGACGCTGGAGTTATCCATAGTACCGGCATGAAGACGGATCAGGATATCCGCTCCGCTCTTGTTTGCCGCCACAGACCGCTCCGCGCTGCTCATATTCACATCATGGCTCGTGCGGATCATGACGACATGATAGCCGCGGTTTATAAGCTCTTTTTCCAGCTTTTTCGCCACTGTCAGCGTCACCTCGTACTCCGGGACTCCGCTGGATGTTCCCACCGCGCCTTCCGGCATCTTTGCCTTCATGGTCGTGGAGGATGGGCCGATAGGCTCTTTTGAGGTGTTCGCCTTCGCCTGATGTCCCGCGTCGATGGCAACGGTGTGACCGTTAAACGGAATCTCCGGCGCAATCTCAGCATCATCGCTTGCAGCCGCCGTGTAAGCCGCCGCAGCCGCCTCTCTCGCGGCCTCGACGCTCTCCGCCTCGGACATCCCAGAGGACAGTTCTTCTGATTCTGAAGCCTCTTCCGCCAGTTCTGAACTCTCAGAAGCCACATCACCACCCTCTGGATCTGCGCTTAGCGGTTCCCCGGCAGCTTCTCCGAGCGCCTGCACGTCCGCATCCCCGGATCCGGAAGCTCCTGTATCCGTGCTTTCTGCCGCCAGGTCTGCACCATTCCCGGACATTTCAGCCCCCGCCGCCGTCTCACTGCTCAGATCCACTGCCTCATATTTCCTCACCCCATTGCATCCGGTAAGCACCAGAGCAAAAAGGGCTGCAAAGACAAGGAATCGGAGGAGTCCGTTTCCCTTTTTCATCCTGCTCATAGGATCGTTCCTCCTCCGACTACGCATTCATCTTCATAAAATACAACTGCCTGTCCCGGCGTGATCGCACGCTGCGGTTCCTTAAACTGGCACTCCACCGTTCCA
Source organism: Pilosibacter fragilis (assembly GCF_032490495.1). Lineage (NCBI taxonomy): Bacteria > Bacillati > Bacillota > Clostridia > Eubacteriales > Clostridiaceae > Pilosibacter > Pilosibacter fragilis. The sequence continues at coordinate 80,054 of NZ_JAVYJB010000003.1, forward strand.
TCCGGGAGTTCCCTGATGATACAAGGGGATCCCTTGTGGCTGTAGCGGATCTTCGCGAGAACCTCTTTCTCCTCTCCATGAAGACCGTCGATCGCCATCCAGTTCACATCCCTGCAGATCAGATGATCGGAAAATACATCATTTCCCTCACCGATGACGACCTCGTTGGTCTCCGGACGGATCCCTGTGACAAACACCGGATGTCCCATCGCAAGGTTCAGGCCTTTTCTCTGACCGACAGTGTAGTGGGTGATTCCCTTATGTTTTCCGAGGATCACGCCATTTTTATCCACAAAGTTTCCGCATCCCGGAACACCGGACGCCTCGCGCTCGATAAATCCGGCATAATCGTTATCCGGCACAAAGCAGATCTCCATACTGTCCTTCTTCTTTGCCACGGCGAGTCCACGGTCCTCGGCGATCTTTCTCACCTCGTCCTTCGTGTAATCACCGATGGGCATTAAAGTCTTGGAAAGCTGGAACTGGGTCAGGTTGTAGAGCGCGTAAGTCTGGTCCTTTGCCGCTGTCACGGAATTGCGGATCGTGTAACGTCCGTTCGGCAGCTGGCTGATCCGGGCATAGTGACCGGTCGCAATATAATCGGCGCCGATCTCCAGGCTGCGCTCCAAAAGTGCCTCCCATTTTACATAGCGGTTGCAGGCAATGCACGGATTCGGTGTCCGTCCGTGCAGATACTCCGCAACAAAATAATCAATGACATTCTTCTGGAATTCTTTCCGGAAGTTCATAACATAGTAGGGAATTCCAAGTGTCCACGCGACACGTCTCGCGTCCTCCACCGCACTGAGTCCGCAGCATCCGCCGTTTTCCTCAATAGTACAGGAATCCTCTTCCTGCCAGATCTGCATGGTGACCCCGATCACGTCGTATCCCTGCTCCTTTAAAAGACAGGCAGCAACCGATGAGTCCACGCCTCCGGACATTCCTACCACGACTTTTTTCTTCATTAATATTCCTCGTCCTCTTCATGCTCACTGATATCGGACACTGGCTTCTGTAAGCCTTTGATCTCGATATGGTGCTTTTCTGCATAATCCCAGAGTGCTGCATGGATCGCTTCCTCTGCAAGCAGGGAGCAGTGAACCTTTACCGGCGGAAGTCCGTCAAGTGCTTCCATAACTGCCTTATTGGTTACTTCCATCGCTTCCTCGATCGTCTTTCCCATTACCATCTCTGTCGCCATGCTGCTTGTAGCAACTGCAGCGCCGCAGCCGAAGGTTTTAAACTTGCAGTCACGGATGATGTGGCTCTCGTCATCGATATCGAGATAGATTCTCATGATATCGCCGCATTTTGCGTTTCCGACAGTACCTACGCCGCTGGCGTCCTCAATTTCTCCCATGTTTCTCGGGTGCTGGAAATGGTCCATTACTTTCTCTGAATACATTATTTTTCCTCTTACTTTCTGTTCTTCTTAATGAAATCCTCATAGAGCGGGGACATTGCGCGAAGCTTCTCCACGATCTTCTTAAGGCAGTCTACAGTATGGTCGATCTCTTCCTTCGTTGTCTCCTCGCTTAAGGTAAGACGTAAGGATCCGTGCGCGATCTCGTGCGGAAGTCCGATGGCTAAGAGCACATGGGACGGGTCCAGGGAACCGGATGTGCATGCGGAGCCGCTGGATCCGCAGATTCCGTCCATGTCCAGCATGATGAGTAAGGACTCACCCTCGATGAACTGGAACGCGAAGTTTGCGTTGTTGGAGAGACGGTTCGTGCGGTGACCGTTTAAGCGTGTGTACGGAATCTCGTCCATGACACGTCCGATCAGGTAATCACGGAGTTCTGTCTCTTTCTTCTTATTATTCTCAAGCTCTGCCATCGCGATCTCGACTGCCTTCCCGAGACCGACGATTCCCGGCACATTCTCAGTTCCGGCACGGCGTTTTCTTTCCTGGGCACCGCCATGGATGAAGGAGCGGAGCTTTAAGCCTTTTCTGATGTAGAGGAAGCCGACTCCCTTCGGTCCGTGGAATTTATGGCCACTGGCGCTTAACATGTCGATATGGTACTCATCCACATTGATCGGCTCATGGCAGAATGCCTGAACCGCGTCTGTGTGGAAGATGATCCCGTTCTCATGGGCGATCTCACCGATCTCCCTGATCGGCTGGATCGTTCCGATCTCGTTGTTGGCGAACATCACAGAGATCAGGATCGTATCCGGGCGGATCGCTTTCTTCAACTCGTCGATGGAAACGGAGCCGTACTCGTCTACCGGGAGGTAGGTGATCTCATAGCCGCGCTTCTCGAGATACTCACAGGTGTGAAGGATCGCGTGGTGCTCGATCTTTGTTGTGATGATGTGTTTTCCTTTGGACGCGTAAGCCTCCGCAGTCGCGATCAGAGCCCAGTTGTCGGACTCGGAACCGCCATTTGTGAAGTAGATCTCATTGTCCTTTGCGCCGAGAGCGTTTGCTACAGTCTCTCTTGCTTTTGCGAGGGCTTCCTTGCACGGGGTGGAAAACTCATATACCGCGGAAGGGTTTCCGTAATATTCTGTATAAAACGGCAGCATGGCTTCCACGACTTCCGGACGTACCTTTGTCGTAGCCGCATTGTCGAGATAGATTACTTTCTTCATTGTTCCGCCTTTCTGTAAAGCTTGATCATCCAGTCTTGCTGTTATACCGCCGCAAGGCTGAACTGTTACCATTTATTTTATGCCATGACCCGAAAGTCAGCTCCCAAAAAGGCGCGGACAGGCCACAGATATCCTACATTATATACGAAACCTGTTGGGAATTTCAACCGGTAATCTTATGTTTTTTCAGAAATACACAGTAACTCGCTAAGTATTTAGGAAATCCCCGTATTTTCAGCGGTTTCAGCCGTCATATCCATCTCTTATTTTCACATATATATAACAGAATCCTTCTGCCTCAACGGAGCTGCCCATGCCTTTATCCCATAAAACTCACCCACTGATCACTGGAACCATTCTCCTCACCGCCGCCGGACTTCTTTCCCGGGTCCTCGGCTTTTTCTACCGGATCTTTCTCTCCCGGACTATCGGTGCGGAGGGACTCGGAATCTACCAGATGATCTTCCCAGTCTACGGAATCTTTTTCTCCCTCTGCGCCGGGTCGATCCAGACCGCCATCTCCCGCTTTACCGCAGCGGACCCGGACCATGCGAAGCGGACGCTGCTCTCTGGCTTTTCTTTATCCTTCGCCATGTCTCTGGCCGCCGCCTTTGTGATCCGGCACTTCTCGGGCCCTCTTGCGGAACATGTCCTCATGGAACCGCGGTGTGCCCCGCTGCTCTCCGTCATGGCCTTCGCGATTCCGTGTACCTCCGTCCATGCCTGCATCTGCGGGTACTATTACGGAAAAGAAAAAGTCTCCGTCCCCGCTGCCGCCCAGCTTTTTGAACAGATGATCCGGATCTTTACGGTATTTCTGCTGGTGTCTGTCTGCATCGAGAAACGGATTCCGGTCACAGTGTCACTTGCCGTATTCGGGCTGGTTGCCGGGGAAGCCGGATCGGCGTTGTTTGTGCTGATATTTTTTCTTTTATTTCATGAGTTTCACGAAAATACAGGCAGATCCTGCAGGATTGGCCAAAGTTCCATAAAAAATCCGCTTTTCAGGAATTCCGAACGAATTTCAGATTTCTCAGGCAATCTGTTCTCTCCCATGGCCGCCCTCCTGGCCCTAGCTGCCCCACTCATGGCAAACCGTCTCATCCTGAACCTTTTGCAAAGCGCGGAGACGATCATGATCCCGGAGCGCCTGACCGTCTACGGACTCACCCGTTCCCAGGCCGTCAGTACATATGGAACTCTCACAGGCATGGCGATGCCTTTTGTCCTCTTTCCATCGGCCCTGGTAAACTCCCTGGCTGTGGTCCTGCTGCCCGCCACTGCGAGGCACCAGTCCGCCGGAAACGACTCCGGAATTGCCGCCGGGATCTCCATGTCCTTCCGATACAGCCTTTATCTCGGAATTTTTTGCATCGGGGTCTTCACAGTCTTCGGAGATGCGCTGGGCTTACAGATATTTAAAAGCCAGGACGCCGGATCCTTCATTCAGATCCTCGCCTGGCTCTGCCCGTTTCTCTATCTCGCCACCTCATCCGGCAGCATTTTAAATGGGCTCGGAAAAACGAAACTCACGTTTTTCCATCACCTGGTCTCACTTCTCATCCGCATCGCCTTCGTGTGGTTCGGGATCCCGGAGTTTGGGATCCGCGCCTGCCTCTGGGGGATGCTGGCGAGTGAGATGCTTTTAGCCCTGCTCCATATTCTGGCGCTCCGAAGGATCGTCCCCTGTGACTGGAACGCATGGATATTGATCGGAAAGCCTGTTTTCTGCCTGCTTTGCGCCCTGTGGCTCTTCCGGCTCTTTCCGGAAACGCTTCCGCTTCCGGCAGGACTCCCGGATTTTTTCCGGACTGCAGTGCAGATACTTCTTTTATCCACCATGTATCTCCTGTTTCTGCTGTTTTTTCACAGAAAACAGAGTCCGGCCTCTACATGATCACTCGTCGAATTCCACCGTCACATAATACCCGCGGTCATTCTGGATAATATCCTTCACGATGCCCTTTTTGCTCTTCAGTCTCTCCGTAAACCGGAACAATCCCGACATCGCCACTGCCGGCTCGATCATGTAGTTCACATTGACCGGCGTGATGGACTCGCTGACGTCCACCTCCTGTCCGACCTCCACAAGGCCCGGACGTTCCATTTTAAATACGATCTCTCTCATTTTTATCCTCTTTTCTATTTACGGTAACAGGCATTCCAGAAGCCGTGAAACATTTCGTCGGTACCTTCTGGTTCTCACTTTCCGCCTTGTATCATCGCCACAGGCAGTTTCTTCCGGATGCCCAGTGACGTAAAAATGCCGCCAGACCGCTTTTTAGCGCTCCCTGGCGGCATTACCTTTTTACTTTCCCGGCATTGCTGCCATGTTCTCTCAAACCTGTCTGACGAGCTTATTTCCCCTCGTAAATGATCGCAGAATCCACATCATATTTCTGCAGTTTATCTCTTCCCTTTAATCCCGCAAGCTCCATCACAAAACAGATCTTAACGACCTCTCCGCCAAGCTCTTCCACAAGCTTTGCGATCGCTTCCACGGTTCCGCCTGTGGCGATCAGGTCATCGATGATCACGACCTTCTGGCCCGGTTTGATGGAATCTTTGTGGAGCTCGATGGTTCCGGTGCCGTACTCCAAGGCGTACTCCATAGAAACGGTCTCTCTCGGAAGCTTTCCCGGTTTTCTCGCCGGAACAAAGGCTTTTCCCATCGCGTAAGCAACCGGTGTTCCAAAAATAAATCCTCTGGACTCCGCTCCAACGACCACATCGAAATCTACGTCTTTTACCATCTCAAGGAGAGAATCGATCGCCAGCTTTAATCCATCCGGATCCTGTAAAATTGAAGTGATATCACGGAAAATAATCCCCGGCTCCGGAAAATCCGGGATGCTTACTACATAATCTTCCAGCTTTTTCATAATATTTATGGTTCCTTTCTGATTCGATCCACGATTACTTCTATTTTATCACATGTGTTTTTTTCTGGCAACCTTGAGAAAAAGCAAAACGTCGGTTGAATGCCTACCTTTTTTGTAGTATAATCAGAGCAGTTCCAGATTCCGCATGATGAGCGGAATCTTTGTTTGTTTCATCTGCAGATGTCCTCTGAGCGCATTTCTGCAGAATAATATCGCAAAATTGTTCCTTATCGGCACAGTTATAACATTTTTTAGGAAGTCCAATGATCTGAACATCTCACATCTTGTCAGATCACTGTTGAAATTGGTGAAATAATCATGAAAATATCTACAAAGGGTCGTTATGCACTGCGCATGGTCATCGACCTGGCTGAACATGCCGACGATGGCTTTATCTCCTTAAAGGACATCGCCGCCCGCCAGGGTCTCTCGAAAAAATATTTAGAGCAGATCGTTCCACTCTTAAACAAGACCGGAATGCTCTCCACCACCCGCGGCTACCAGGGCGGATACAAACTCGCAAAATCCCCGTCGGAATGCACCGTCGGTGCGATCTTACAGACCACTGAAGGCAGCCTCGCCCCGGTCTCCTGCCTCGAGCACACTCCAAACCCCTGCGAACGTTGCTCCGCCTGCGACACGCTCCCGGTCTGGGAAGGCTTAAACCGCGTCATCATGGATTATCTCGACGGAATCACAATCCAGACGATCCTCGACCAGAAGCATGAGCTCGAGGAAAAGCACAGACTGGCAGCTGAGGAGATCTTAAATCGTGTGAAGGGTCCGTGTCAGTCATAAAATCTGCGGCTTTGTGACTTTTTTATATTGTATTTTATATGTTGAAAAAAAGCTTCGCAAAAAATTGTCTTAAGGCAGTTTCTTACGAAGTTTTTTCTGTGCCTGTTCAACGGCACAGACCGTTACAGATTTATATATTGGGGACGGTAGCATGGCATCCACATATATTCCACTTCCGTCCAACAACAGAACAGCGGTCACACATATTGCTACGCAGTGACCGCTGTCCTGTATTCGTTCGTTAATTGAGGGGGATTTTTTCCAGCACAGCTTGACGCACGGCTGAACTGTTGGGGGATTATTCCTGTAATGTCTTAAACGCCTCGTCCAGATCCTCGATGATGTCGTCGATGTTCTCTGTACCGATGGAGAGACGGATCGTATTCTGTTTGATGCCCTGATCCGCCAACTCCTCGTCGTTTAACTGGGAGTGGGTCGTAGATGCCGGATGGATCACGAGGGACTTTACGTCTGCAACGTTCGCAAGTAAAGAGAAGAGCTCGAGGTTATCGATAAACTTCTTCGCTGCCTCTGCGCCGCCTTTGATCTCGAAGGTAAAGATGGAGCCGCCGCCGTTCGGGAAGTATTTCTTGTAGAGTCTCTGCTGTTCCGGATCATCAGATACAGACGGATGGTTTACCTTCTCTACGAGCGGATGGTTGTTTAAGTACTCAACAACCTTTAATGCGTTCTGTACATGGCGCTCTACGCGGAGAGACAGTGTCTCAAGTCCCTGTAAGAAAATGAATGCGTGGAATGGGGATATCGTTGCGCCTGTGTCGCGAAGTAAGATCGCGCGGATCTTTGTGACGAATGCAGCTCTTCCTGCTGCCTTTACGAAGCTTACGCCATGGTAGCTCGGATTCGGCTCAACTAAGGACGGGAACTTTCCGCTTGCTTCCCAGTCGAAGTTGCCACTGTCAATGATCACACCGCCGATGGTGGTTCCGTGGCCGCCGATGAATTTTGTCGCGGAGTGGAATACGATATCAGCGCCGTACTCGATCGGTCTTACAAGGTACGGAGTTGCGAATGTGTTGTCGACAACCAGCGGGATCTTATGTGCGTGGGCGATGGAAGCCAGCTTCTCGATATCAACGACATCGGAGTTCGGATTTCCGAGTGTCTCAACATGGATCGCTTTTGTATTCTCCTGGATCGCATTCTCTACTTCCTCGTAGTTGAACGGATCAACGAAGGTTGCTGTCACGCCGTACTCCGGAAGTGTGTGCGCTAAAAGGTTATATGTTCCGCCGTAGATGTTCTTTGCTGCGACGATGTGATCACCTGCATGCGCAAGGTTCTGGAATACATAGGTTGCTGCTGCCGCGCCGGAGGCAACTGCCAGTGCCGCAACGCCGCCCTCCAATGCTGCGATCCTCTTCTCAAATACATCCTCGGTCGGGTTTGTCAGCCTGCCGTAGATATTTCCTGCGTCTGTGAGTCCGAAACGTGCTGCCGCATGCTCGCAGTTTCTGAATACATAGGAAGAGGTCTGGTAGATCGGAACCGCTCTCGCGTCTGTCACCGGATCCGGCTGCTCCTGTCCTACATGAAGCTGTAATGTCTCAAATTTGAAGTTTCTCTCCGCTCTTGTTTTCTTTGCCATAGTGATTTTCCTCCTCTTATTCCGGATCGGGACATCGCATTTCATTCCCGAAAAATTTCTTATTTTCATTTACCAACCATCCTATCTGGTTGCAAGGTAATAGTACCATATGTTGGAAAATCTGTCTAATTGGATGTACTCAAGGTTTGCTATAGGTTTTTCCTATTGCTTTATGCTGCGTCAAGGCACCGCAGGAATCATGATCTTTTGCACCCTTTCCGGCATTTCTCATACACTGAACATATAGAACGATCGCAAAGAGAGGTCTTTTGGTATTATGAGAAAATTTCTGGCACCGGTTCTTCTTGTGTTTACGGCAGCGGCTCTGCTTGCCGGATGTAAGAAGAACACGGAATCATCTTTAACCCCCGTGACTTTAAATGAGGTTGCCCACTCCATCTTCTACGCCCCCCAATATGCCGCCATCGAGCTGGGGTATTTTGAGGAGGAGGGAATCGATCTGACACTGGTAAACGGTGCAGGGGCTGACAAGGTCATGACAGCCCTGGTATCCGGGGATGCGGACATCGGGTTCATGGGATCTGAGGCGAGTATCTATACTTATATCCAGGGCGATGATGACTACGCCGTAAACTTCGCCCAGCTCACCCAGCGGGCTGGGAACTTCCTCGTTGGACGGACACCGGAAGCTGATTTCAAGTGGGAAAACCTCATTGGGAAGAAAGTTTTAGGCGGCCGTGCCGGTGGCATGCCCCAGATGGTCTTTGAGTATATCTTAAAGAAGAACGGCATCGATCCCACAAAGGATCTCTCCATCGACCAGAGCATCAGCTTCGGTCTCACCGCCGCGGCCTTCACCAGCAATGATTCCGACTACACCGTCGAGTTCGAACCCTTCGCGACAGCCCTGGAACAGGAAGGAAACGGCTATGTAGTCGCGTCCCTCGGAAAAGACTCCGGCTATGTACCCTACACCGCCTACAGTGCCAAGAAGAGCTATCTCGAAAAGCACCCGGAGATCATCCGGAAATTCACAAATGCGATTCAGAAAGGCCTCGACTATGTGAACACCCACTCCGCTGAGGAGATCGCCGAGACGATAAGCCCGCAGTTTAAGGAGACCGACACCGAAAAGATCGCGATCATCGTGGACCGCTACAAAGAGCAGGATACCTGGAAAGAAAATACGGTCTTTGAGAAGGAAAGCTTTGAGCTTCTCGAGAACATTCTGGAGGAAGCCGGTGAGCTTGACACGCGGGTTCCTTATGAGGATCTTGTGAATACGAAGTTTGCGAAGGCAGCCGCAGAGAAATAACCTTCTAATCGGAGAGATCTGAATTTTTTTAATCATTGTAACTGTTCAGCAGGTCTGCGCACTTGCCGCGCTGACCGTAAGAAAACATAAGCTGGAAGGCAAAAATCCCATCGGCGCAGCCGATCTCGAATGGTTTTTGCTTGTAACTATGAAAATACTGAGGTTACTAATCATTTAAATTCAGATCTCTCCGATATTTTTATACTTCCTCTCCTCTCATTCTCCACCATCCCATCATCCACTTCACATAGTCAGAAAATCCCGCGGGATCCACATCCCGGGCCGCAATGACAGGGATGTTTCCGATCTCCTCCCCATTGAACCGGTAGCGCAGCGTTCCAAGCTGGTCTCCCGCCTTTACCGGGGCCTTTGCGCTCTCTTCCAGCATCAGTTCCCGCTCCACACCGGAAAAGTCCTCGCCGTGGAGTCCCAGATATGTAAAGGTTACGCCGTAGGAAAGTTCCACCTCCGGCTCTTTTCCGCCTGTCACGGAGAGTTTCGGAAGCTCCGGCGGCGTCTCATCTTTATAGAGCCTGCAGTTTCCAAACCCATAATTTAAAAGCGTCACCGCGTCCTTAAATCTCGCCTTGAAGTCCGGTGCCGCCATAATCGCGGCGATAAGCTCCACGCCATCCTTTTTTGCTGTGGCGGAGAGACAGTATTTTGCGATACTGGTGGAACCTGTTTTCAGCCCCGTCACCTCGAAATTCGTCGCCATCTTTAAGAGCTTATTTGTGTTGGAGAGACCGAACTCCTTTGTCCCCTGCTTCGTCACATGGGTGATATTCTCCATCCAGATCGTCGTATAGTTTGTGATCTGCGGGTATTTTGTGATAAGTTCCCTGGACATCAGCGCGATGTCCCTCGCCGTAGTCACATGTTCCGGGGAATCCGTGAGTCCACAGCAGTCAATGAACTTCGTGTGCTCCATCCCCAGGCCTTTCGCCCGCTCATTCATCATCTTCACAAAAGTCCCCTCATCGCCTCCGATAAACTCAGCCATTGCCACCGACGCGTCGTTGCCGGAGGCGATGACGATGCACTTAATCAGAGTTTCCACGGTCTGGATCTCGCCCTCCTCCAGGAACACCTGGGATCCGCCCATGGATTTCGCGTGGGCGCTTGTCACCACCTCGTCTGTCAGACGGATCTTCCCTGACTGCAGGGCGTCGAAGATCAGGATCAGCGTCATGATCTTTGTGACACTGGCGGGATTTCTCGGCTCATCCGCGTTTTTCTCGCAGATCACGGTTCCTGTGGATGCCTCCATGAGGATCGCGGATGGGGCCGTGATCTCCGGGCCGGTGTACGGTGTCAGCTCCGGCTGCATCTGCTGTATTTCCATGATCTGATTTCTTATATCCTTTTTCCATGTCCCTTCCCTCATCATCCCGTATCCGCTCACCGGTTCCATCATGAACAGGATTCCGGCCATGATCCCACAAATGCTTCTTTTTCCCACTCTCATATTTCTACTCCTGACCTGCCTGCTGTTCCATAAAATTTCTTCGCCCGGACGCCATTTTATTCCGCCCTGCGGCACGCTTTTCATGTTCTCAGCCAGTTTTCTCCTTATAAAATATGGCCCGGACATCCCCCTTTATGTCACTGCTTACAAAATGCTTAATTTTTCTATTTCTCGTAGCGTCGGACATGGGGTTGTGCTATGATAGAAGTAATAAATACAGAATTTTATCCGTTGTTCTGTCTGGCAAAGGACGGCGGTTACGAATTAAATTACGAGGTGATATTTTGGAATACAATAATGATTTTGAAAGGCGCCGCGCATATATTTCAAGCCGCGAAAAGCTGCGGAAACGGCGGCGGACAGTTCATATTACGATACTGCTGATCGTTCTCGGAGTTCTTCTCCTGGGAATCGGCGGACTGCTCCTCTTTAAAAAAGGAGGCCGCTTATCCACACAGTTGAAAAACAACACTTCTGAATCTTCGGCGGAATCCGATCCGTCTGGAGATGATAAAACGACTGTTTCACTTGCGGAGAGCGGATCCGGAGAAGACGCTTCTCCGGAGTCACAGGAAGCTGCCGCACCGGCTGCCGCCTACAATACAGGCGATACTGCCCTGGATGGGATTTTAAACAGCGCTCACGCAAAATTCGTCACCTACGACTACGATGCTGCCATCGAGATCTTAAACTCCAACCCGGATTACGCGGAGAATTCCGATGTGAAGGAGCTTCTCGCCGCCTGCGAGGAGACAAAATCCACACTCGTCCGGGCGGATGTAAACAAGATCACCCATGTGTTCTTCCACTCCCTGATCATGGATAACTCCAAAGCCTTCGACGGGGACGCGGATTCCAAGGGCTACAACCAGGTGATGACCACGAAGAGCGAATTTTTAAAGATCCTGGATTCCATGTACGAGAAAGGATATGTTCTCGTAAAGCTCCACGATATTGCCCACGAGGTGACGGACGAAAACGGCAATACGAAGATGGTGGCGGGAGATATTATGCTGCCGCCTGGAAAGATTCCTTTCGTCATGTCCCAGGATGACCTCTGCTATTACGAGTATATGGACGGTGATGGTTTCGCAAGCCGGATGATCGTGGGTGAGAACGGAAAGCCGACCTGCGAGATGGTGATGGATGACGGCTCCGTGTCGGTGGGCTCTTATGATCTCGTGCCGCTCCTTGAGGACTTTATCACGGAACACCCCGATTTTTCCTACCGGGGTGCCCGGGCGGTCCTGGCGTTTACCGGATATCAGGGCGTTCTGGGATACCGGACGGATCCGTCCTATGAGAGCTCCAACCCAAATTATGAGGCCGATAAAGAGATGGTCCGCCAGGTGGCACAGTGTCTCAGGGACAACGGCTGGGAGCTCGCCTCCCACAGCTGGGGACATATCAATTTCGGGAAACGCTCCTTTGAGGATGTGAAGACAGACTCCGATAAGTGGGCCTCCAGGGTGGAATCCCTGATCGGAAAGACGGATATCCTGCTCTACCCATTCGGATCAGATGTTGGCGACTGGCATCCGTACACAATGGAAAATGAAAAATACGCATATCTCCATGAGCTGGGCTTCCGCTACTTCTGCAATGTAGACTCCAGCCAGTACTGGGTACAGTTTGGATCTGACTATCTCCGCCAGGGACGCCGGAACCTGGACGGCTACCGCATGTACTACGACCTGCCGGAGACGAATCCGGATAAAGACCACTTAAGCGACCTCTTCGATGTGACCCAGGTCTTCGACCGCGAACGGCCGGTTCCGGTGGCACCGATGAATTAGACCTGGAATTAAAAACGGACTTCAAAAGTCATATCTCATATGGCTCACGAAGTCCGTTTCTTTTGTTTATATCCGCTAAAGCTTTCACTGGAAGTCCCTTCTGAATACATGGGAACCCGCAGAGCCTGCCAACGGCAGCTTCTTCGGAATTCGAGAAAATCAAAATACGCTGGACAGTTTTTCCATCCAGCGTACCCGGTATTATTCTGCATTTTCTGTTTTTCAGCTGAAATCTTCATTTAGAACTGCACAATATCCTTGATCTCCTGCGCCGGTTCCACGCTCTCGGCGTAGAGCACCGGACCGACACCGTCGTAGTCCGGCCAGAACTCGTATGCGATCTTCGCGCGGACCTTGACCCACTGCTTTGTCTCAAGGTTTCTCGCCTCACGCGCCTTGCAGATAAATCCTAAAAATGTCATATCTGCCTCGCAGCATGTCATCGCCATTCGGCCCGGAACGAAATAGTTCTTCGGGAATTCCGGGGATTTTAATACCATACCGGTGAACTCCACAACTTTTCCCTCGTAGCGGTCCTGCTTATCCATGGCGTCGATGTACCAGATGCCGTAATCCTTCGGATCGATCTTGATCACATCTGCTTTCATGTCGTACGGAAGATCCTCTTCCAGAACCTCCTGCTCGATCTCGCCTTCCGCGTCCTCGAAGATCAGCTCTGCCTGCGGGTTTAAAGCCTTTAAGCCGCGGCGGTAGCGGGTGATGTTCTCATCGCTGACTTCATCGCAGCGGTTCATGATCACAAGCTCGGAGCGCTTTACAAGGAGCGCTAAGAGCGGCTTCATGTTGCTTAAATAGAGCTCGAAGGTGGAGCCGTCGATGATCGTGATCTGCTGGAAGAGTTCCCAGGTATCCGGGAGCTGCAGCTGATCCTGCGGCCACATTCCGTTCCACTCGATGAGCACGCGGGCCGGGTCATATAATGCCTCGATCCGTCCGTAGAAATCCTCGTCCATCTCGGAGATATCTTCCACGGTAACGATCTTTGTTCTTGTTTTCTTTAAGATTTCCTTATCGTACTCCGTATCGCCTTCCTCGCAGAGGATCAGAACGGTCGTACCGTCGGCCTGGAAATAGTCCTGCTGTAAAGTATTTGTGATGAACTGGGTCTTTCCCGCTTCCAGAAAGCCGTTGATGACAAATACCGGCATTTTTTCCTGCTGTTTCACTGTCTTATTCTCCTAATTATATAAAATGGTTCCTGCCCACGTCTTGCGCAGACAGGAACTGCCACTGAACAGGTTCTGCAGATCTGGCAGCCTGACCCTGGCAGAATACGTTCATTAAGCCTCAAACGCAGCCTTTAACTCGCCTTCCTTCAGGTTGGAACCGATCACGCACACTTTTCCTGTGTAGATCGGAGCGCCTGTGCGGATCTCGGTCTCTTCCGGTACAAGATCGAAGTAGTACCATGTTCCGTCCGCATCCGGCAGCATTCCCTTTGCGCGGAGAACCTGGCCGTACTTCTCGGAATGTGCGAGTTCCTGTAACAGGGACTCGAGTTTCTCCTTTGTGATGGTACGGTTTGTCTCAAGACCCCAGCTTGTGAATACCTCGTCGGCGTCATGATCGTGGTGGTGATGGTGGTGGCCGCATCCACACTCGCCGTCATGATGATGGTGATGCTCGTGCTCATCATCGTCATCATCGTGGTGATGGTGATGGCCGCATCCGCACTCTTCGTCATCGCCATGGTGGTGATGATGGTGCTCATGCTCATCTTCGTCGTCATCATCGTCATCGTGGTGGTGATGGTGGTGGCCGCACTCACACTCTTCGTCATCGTCATGGTGGTGATGATGGTGCTCATGCTCATCTTCGTCGTCATCATCGTCATCGTGGTGGTGATGGTGGTGGCCACAGCAGCACTCCTCGTCGTCATCGTCATGATGATGGTGATGGCCCTCTTTTACCTCCTCAAGGAGCTTCTCAGCCATATCATCTGTCGGCTTCTCGATGATCTCAAGAAGCTGCTCGCCTGTGAGCTTGTCGATCGGAGTTGTAACGATAGCTGCCTTCGGGTTCTTCTCGCGGATCATCTCTACACACTGAGCGACCTTGTCTGCGTCAGCGACATCGGTACGGCTTAACACGATCGTTCCTGCGCTCTCGATCTGGTTATTGAAGAACTCACCAAAGTTCTTCATGTACATCTTACACTTCTGAGCGTCAACGACTGTCACGGAACCGTTTAATACAACGTCGATCTCGCCCGCAACGTCGCAGACTGCCTTCATGACGTCGGAAAGCTTGCCGACACCTGACGGCTCGATAATTACACGGTCCGGTGTATACTTTGTAAGGACTTCATTTAAGGAACGTCCGAAATCACCGACTAAGGAACAGCAGATGCATCCGGAGTTCATCTCACGGATCTCGATGCCGGAATCCTTTAAGAAGCCGCCGTCGATACCGATCTCACCAAATTCATTCTCGATCAGGACTACTTTCTCGCCCGCAATTGCTTCTTTCAGAAGCTTCTTTATAAATGTTGTTTTTCCGGCTCCGAGGAAACCGGAGATAATATCAATTTTTGTCATAATGACACCTCTTTCTTGCCATCCGCGCGGCATTCCTGTATTTTTATCTGTCCGCCTTAATTTTATACTGTATACAGACCAGATCCACTGCCGCACTTTCATTTTTCATTACCAATTACTAACTTTAACACATTTTCTAACAAAGTCAAGTACTGCCGCTTCCAGCGGATGTCTGGAAAGCGGCAGAAATACGAGAAATTTTCTCATATAATATTGTTTTCTTGTACAGTCTTCAGGATCTGGCAAAATCCAGCCTCATTGAGCGCTTGCGATTACGTATCTGCTGGCATCCTGCTGTTTCTCCCCTATCTCGACTGCTTCACCATCTGAACGACACTGAACCCCCCGAACATCGCCAGGTTCACCACAACAACGCTGGCTCCCGCCGGAATTGAATATACATAGGAAAGAATGAGCCCGATAAAGAAGCACACCACAGACACAACGCCCGAGGATACCACAACGCCGAGGAAACTCTTAAATACCCGCATGGATGTCAGTGCCGGGAAGATCACAAGGCTCGAGATCAGCATGGCACCCATCATTCTCATACCGAGAACGATCGTAATGGCAGTCAGGACCGCGATCAGAAGGTTATAGGCGGAGACCCGCACACCCGTCGCCTTCGCGAAGCTCTCATCGAAGGTCACGGCAAAGACCTTGTTGTAGCAGATCACAAACATGCCGAGGACCACCAGGGACAGGACTACGCTTAAGTACATGTCCTCGCGGCTCATTGCTAAAATACTTCCGAACATATAGCTGCTGACATCCGTCGTCATTCCCGTCGTCAGGGATGTGACGATGATACCGATGGCGAGAGATCCTGCGGAAATCATCGCGATCGCCGCGTCACTCTTGATCTTTCCGTTTCCCGTGATCCGAAGAAGCAGGACCGCCGCCGCTGCCACCACCGGGATCGATACCGCGAGAGGTGCCCAGTTAAAGGCCACCGCGATGGAGAGTGCCCCGAAGGAAACATGGGACAGTCCGTCACCGATCATCGAATACCGTTTCAGCACAAGGCTGACGCCGAGGAGCGACGCGCAGAGCGAGATGCAGATCCCGCCGATCATCGCCCGCACGAGAAACGGATAGGAAAACATTTCCAGTAAAAGTCCCATTTAGTTCTCACCTCCGAGGAATTCTCTTCCGAATTCCGATTTCTTATACTCATCCACGCTCCCGTAAAACTGGACCGTCTGTTTCAACTGTAAGATCTTGTTGGCCTGGGTCACGATATTTCCGATATCGTGGGAGACCATGAGGACCGCCACCTTCTCATCCCGGTTTAAATGGCGGATCACCGCGTAGAAATCCTGGGTGGACGCCGGATCAAGCCCCGTGATCGGCTCGTCCAGGATCAGGAGCTTGTCCGTAGCACAGAGGGCTCTCGCGATCAGGGTGCGCTGTTTCTGTCCGCCGGAGAGATCCCGGTAACAGTTCTTTTTGAGATCCGTGATTCCGAGCTTTTCCATGTTGACCGCCGCAAGCTTCCTCTCTTCCATTGAATAAAACGGACGATTTCCACGCTTTCCAAGGCAGCCGGAGATCACGACCTCCTGTACCGTCGCAGGGAAATCCTTCTGGGCGGGGGTCTGCTGCGGGAGATATCCGATTCCGGACCGTCTCAACTCGTCCGCCAGCGTCAGAACACCGCCGGTGGGCTTTATAAGTCCCAGGAGTCCTTTCATCAGGGTGCTCTTTCCGGATCCGTTCTCGCCGACGATGCAGAGGTAGTCCCCAGGATTGATCTCCATGGACACGTCCTTCACCACGTCATAATTTTCATATCCAAAGTCCACATGTTCACATTTTAATAATGGCTGGTTCATCGATAAAGTCCTTCCCGTAAATTGACAACATTCTGTTCCATCAGTTCCAGATAGGTGACGCCGTTATCAAACTCTCTTCTCGTCACGTTATGACAGGAGTGAAATAACAGCGGCTTCGCACCGGTCTCCTCGCTGATGATCTCCGCCACCCGGTGGCTGGAGAGTTCCAGGTAATAGACCGCCGGGATCTGTTCCTCCCGCACCTTGTCGATCAGATAGGCGATGGTCTTGGCACTTGGCTCCGTGTCGGAGGCGCAGCCGGAAAACGCTGCCCGGTATCGGAGTCCGTAAGTGTCCGCAAAATAGCGGAGCGGAAACTTGTCCGCCATGACAATGAGGTCTAAGTCCGCGCCGTCTGCCACATTGCGGAATTCCTGATCGAGATTTTTAAGTTTTCCGAGATAATCCTCTGCGTTTGCCGCAAAGGTGTCCGCGTCCGCCGAGTCCATCTCCTGAAGCGTGTCCGCGATCACCTGGGTGATCTTCATGGCATTCACCGGGGAAGTCCAGATGTGCTCGTCGTATTCGATCTCGTAGTCTGCGTCGTCATCATCGTGCGTGTGTGTGTGATCTTCCGCATCATGATCGTGTTCATCATCCGTGTGGTCATGATCTTCCGCATCGTGATCGTGATCATCGTCATCAGCATGGACCGCCTCATCATGGTCGTGGTCATCGTGGGTATCGTCTGCCGACGCATGGCTGTGGTGATGTTCCTCACCTGCGTCCTCCATGCCTTCCACGATCTCTTCCTCCACGGTATCCACATAGTCCATCATCGTGATGACCTTTAAGCTCTCCGAATCCAGGGATGCCACAACCTGGCTCACCCACTGCTCCATGGCACCACCGTTGCAGATCAGAAGGTCCGCGTTCTGGATCAGGCGGATATCTGCCGGTGTCGGCTCAAAGGAATGGCTGTCCTGTCCCGCCGGGATCACCATGGAAAGATCTACGGCATCCCCCGCGATCTGTCTCGTGAAATCGTAGTACGGGAACAGGGTCGTTACAACTTTCAGCTTTCCATCATTCGGAGTTCCCACATCTCCGTGTGTGTCACTAACAGAGCCACAGCCTGTCAGGGTACCAAAAAGAAACATCGCTGCGGTGAGCCATGCTTCTATCCGTTTTCGTCTTGTTTTTCTAAAATCCTTCAATCCATTTCCTCCGGTATCTAACGCGCGGGCTGCTGTCACCTTTTTATGGCACATTGATAAGTCATGCCGCATCTACACAGGTCTGCCAAACAGCTACTTTTCAATCTCCGTTAAGATATCAAGCGGTTTCTCAAGCAGAAATTCCGGCTGGAATGCCGCAAGCTCCTCACGGCCCCTGAATCCCCAGAGAACTCCCACCGTCGTCATCTTCGCGTTCTTTCCAGTCTTCATGTCCGTATTCGTATCTCCAAAATACAGGCACTCTGACGGATCCGCGCCACAGATCTTCGCCGCCTTCAATGCTCCCGACGGATCCGGCTTCTTCGGAACGCCCTCCTGCTCCCCGATCACCGTGTCAAAATATCCCGCGCCGAATACATATTCTACGGTCTTCTTCGCCTGGGCATCAGGCTTGTTGGATACAACAGCAATCTTTAAACCCAGCTCTTTCGCCTTCGATGTGAGCTCCACGATTCCATCGTAAGGATGCATCTCATAATTACAGTATTTTCCGAATATCTCCATATATACAGGAAGGATCGCCTCGTAGTGCGCCTCATCCGTATCCCCGCAGGCCGCGAGGGAACGTTTCATCTGCATTTTATATCCATCGCCGACGATGGTCATCATCTGTTCCTCTGTCAAAGGACCGAGCCCAAACTTCTCCAGTGAAAGGTTCGTACAGTATGTCAGCGCATGGATCGAGTTTACCAGCGTTCCATCCAGATCAAAGATCAGACACTTATATTTCATATCTGCCTCCATATAAAGCAAAAACGAATCAAAAACTGTGCCACTCATTTTATCACACTAAAAAAAAAATGACAATACCTTTCTGCGCATATATAGGGCTCTGTCCGTTCTTTTATTACTGTACACGGCTAGTGGATTTTGCCGATTTGGAATGAGAAGCATCAGTCGTATATTTCTGACAGTTTCAGTCATTCTTACAGTTTTTTTCCATAAATTCCTTTTAAATCCCATTGACTCTTTCCAGTTTCCATATTAGGATATATCTATATGAAAAGGACAAATCTACATATATTTTATGTGCATTTTTGTACCAAAAGACGAAATCCCAGGAGGTACGTTTATGAAAAAATTTTGCATCGCAGCTCTCGCTGCAACACTGGCTCTCGGAACCATGATCACAGCTCAGGCTGCTGATACAATAGATGGAACTGTTGTATCCGGCACATACAAACGCAGCACAAACGGCGGACGCCGCCGCGGTTTAAAGTCCCCGGCAGGCGGTGCCTGGGAGAAGCTTTCTGACGGTACCTATAAATATCACTTTGCGGAAGGTCTCGAAGCTACCGATTACTGGCTGGAGATCGATGGAACCTGGTACTATTTCGGTCATGACAATATCATGCAGACCGGATGGGTAAAGGATGACGGCAACTGGTACTACATGGACCTTAAGACCGGCGCTCTCTTCACCGGCTGGCACGAGATCAGCGGCAAGTGGTACTATTTCCACGAGGAAGGCGATGGCTTCAAGGGCACTCTCATGGTAAACTGTGAGACTCCGGACGGATACACCGTTGACGTGAATGGTGCGCTTGTAGAATAGTCACTGGCATAAATTTTAAAAATCCCCGCAGGATCGTTTTTCCGCATCCTGCGGGGATTTTTTGCCGGTCCATATAGCATCCGTTCCAATAATACGTTTCTTGCATATGTCCCATTGATCGGCAGTTCCTCTTTATTCATATCTCAGAGCATCGATCGGATCCGCCTTTGCGGCTTTCGACGCCGGGTAAATCCCAAAGAAGATGCCGACTACGGCCGAAAAGGATACCGCAAGAAGGATGATCCCAGGTTTGATCACAACAGGGAGTCCAAGCGCCGCGCCGCCCGCCGTCACGAGACTCACAGCGAGAAGAACGCCGATGATTCCGCCCAGAGCGGACAGGATCGCGGACTCTGTCAGGAACTGGATCAGGACATCCCGGGTCCTTGCACCGAGCGCCTTTCTGATACCGATCTCGCGGGTCCTCTCCGTGACGGACACCAGCATGATGTTCATGATCCCGATGCCGCCCACCAGGAGAGAGATCGCAGCGATCCCGCCCACAGCCATGGAAAGTCCGCCCATGAGGCTGTCGATGGATCCCATCTCGTCCGCCACCGTATTCGTATAGAAATCTTCCGCGTTTCTATTCTTAATTTTCCCAAGATACACCGTCAGCCTTGACATGAAATTTACCATGTCCGTTCCCTCTTTCGCGTACAAACGGCAGTAATAGAACTGGTCATTCGGCCACGTGAGCAGTGTATACGGGATATACGCGGATCCCGTATCGCCGGAGCCTCCGGTCAAAAGCTTCTGGAAGGCGCTCATCTCTTTTTTATAGACACCGACTACCGTATACATGTCTGTATCCCCGTAGACGGTGGTCCGGAAGGTCTTTCCCACCGCGTTTTCCGTTCCGAAAAGTTTTCTGGCACTCTCCTCCTCTATCACCACATTTTTCTTTCGTCCAAGGATATCTCCTTCGTTTAAATAACGTCCGGAAATCATGGTCACCGGTTGGACATCGCTAAAATTCCAGTCGATCCCCTGGAAGTCAAATTTCATGTTTGTCCGTCCCGCAAGGACTTCTGAATTTACGCTGGCGTAACTGTCGATATAGGATATCTCATCCCCGAAGACTTCCTTGATCTTATCAAGTTCATCCAGGGTAAAGTAATCGCTGTCCCGCACATCCTCCACGTTGTATCCGATGGAGACCACCGCCTGGGTGGCCCCCGCGTCCTTATAGAGGTCCGCGAACAGCCCGCGCATCGTATCGCCGATGGAAACGATGGAGATGACAGAACCGATTCCGATGATAATGCCCAGCATCGTCAGGAATGAGCGCATCTTGTTCGCCATGATGGCATGGAAGGCCATGATCATATTTTCGCCTAGCATCCGACCACCCCACTCTCTGTTCCGGCTGTTTTCCGGAAATGTCTGTAGAGACCTTTCATGTGGACTTTACCGCTTCCTTTTGTCGGGTTTTCGTTGATCTCATCTTTGATGATCTGACCATCCGAGAAGTGGATGATCCGGTCCGTAAAGGCGGCGATATTTTCCTCGTGGGTGACAACGATCACGGTGGCTCCCGCCTTGTGGAGTTCTGAGAAGATCTCCATGATCTCGATGGACGCGGCTGTATCGAGATTTCCCGTCGGTTCATCCGCCAGGATCAGCGGCGGCTCGTTCGCCAGCGCTCTCGCAATGGCAACGCGCTGTCTCTGTCCGCCGGACATCTCATTGGGCATGTGTCCGGCGCGTTTTTCCAGCCCCACGCACTCCAACAGTTCCATGGCCCGCTCCGTCCTTTTCCTTTTCGGGATCCTCGCGTAGGTCATCGGGAGCTCCACATTTTTTAACGCCGATGTCCTGGAGATCAGGTTGAAGGATTGGAACACGAAGCCGATCTTTTTATTCCGCACCGCGGAGAGTTCGTCCGGGGACAGGGCCGCCGTGTCGATCCCGTCGAGGTAATAGTGACCCAGTGTCGGGCGGTCCAGGCAGCCTAAAATATTCATCAGGGTAGATTTTCCCGATCCGGAGTGTCCCATGATCGCAACGAACTCACCGCGGTGGATCGTCAGGTTGATTTTCTTTAGTCCCATGACCCGGATCGCGCCTGTGTCGTAGATCTTTACGAGGTTTTCCAGGCGGATCAGCTCGTCTGTCACGTTTTCCGTCATGTAGCGGGATCTTGTCAGTTTTTCAAACATTGTTTATTCCCCCTGTTTTCCGGATGATGTGACTGCCATTCCATCTGTGTACTGTTCTCCCGGCTCCGCGATCAGGACGGAGTTTTCATCCAGGGAGCTCCCTTCCACCGGGATGATCTCCATCTCCACATCGCCTTCCACACCGATGTCCACCGGAACCCAGGATACGGTTCCGTCACTGATCTCCTGTACGTAGTTCGTTCCGTCTTTTTCCATCACGGCGGAGACTGGGACTGTCAGGGCGTTCTCGGATTCTTCCAGGACAATGGACGCGCGGGCGGTGATTCCAGCGATCAGTTTTGTGTCCTGATCTGTGACGCGGATCTTTGTGGGGATGACGCGCTCGCTGGAACCGCCGCCTTTTTCTTCGCCGGTCGGGGAGATCGAGATGACTTCGCCGTGGACGGTCTCACCGTTTAAGATGTCCGCGGAGATCTCGGCTTCCTGGCCGACGGCGACTTTTCCGATGGTGTACTCGCTGACTTTGATCTCGAGTTCCAGGTTATCGAGGTTTTCGATCACGAAGAGTGGGGCGTCGTTTTCCATTTTGTCGGCAAAGCGGCCTACTTTTGTGTTGACGCGGACGACGGTGCCATCGATAGGGGCTTTTAATATCGTATTATCTAACTGCTCTACGGCTTTTTCGTAGTCGAATTTTGCTTTTTCGATCTGGAGGCGGTAGGAGTCATCGGCGACGGCGGATCCGTTTTTTATTGTGTAGGAGTCGCATTCCCGTTCTGCGTCGTGGAGACCGTTTTCCGCTGTCTCAAGATCAACTTTGGGGACGCTGCCGCCATCAAAGAGGGCTTTTGTGCGGTCGTAGTTGGCCTGGGCGGTGTTCAGGTCCTGGATGGCTTTGGCGTAGCCGTTTCTTGCTTCTTTATCTTTTTCGGCGCAGGTGGTCACGGCGAGGTCGTAGTCGTTTTTGGCGATGTCGGCTTCTTTTTTTACGTCGGAATCGTCGAGGACTGCCAGAGGCTGGCCTTTTGTGACTTTGTCGCCTTCTTTTACGGGAATTTCGAGGATCTCAGCGTGGAGGTTTGAGACGACGTCTACGCTGTCGGTTCCGGAGATGGGGCCGGTGACGGTGAGGCGGTTTTGGATGGTTTTGCGGGTTGGAGTCACAGTGTCCACGACGGGGACCATATCTTTTCCGCCGGACAGGAGTTTGATGCCGGTGATTCCGAGGATGGCAATGGCGGCGGCGATTATGATCTTTTTTCTCTTTGGGTTTTTGGGTTTCTTTTCTGTGGTTCCGGCCAGTAGGGAGTCTAGTTCTTTGTCGAATTCTTCTGGTGAGATTTTTTCTTCACTGCTCATACTCATGTGTTCCTTCCGAGGTTTTCTATGTTAAATGTGATTATTTTAACACTGGAATTTAGTATAGCAGGGAAATGTTTCTTTCTTGGGTCTTTTATCTGGCGGTTTTCTTGCGATTTTCTTACGTTTTTTGGGGGAGAGGTGAATTGGCGGGGGGTACGCACAGACCAGCTTTCAGATTCGGGCTCAGAGGATCTGAAAGCTGGTCTGTGCTGTGTACTGGCGGGAGCGCAGGCGCTGCGCTGTGCGTTGAGGATGTGGCTGTGCTGAGGGACGAGAAAGGAATAAGCAATGCTGCATAATAGTTGTGTACTGTGCTGTTGTTTTTGACGGTTGGCTCACGGATGAGAGGTTTTTACATATTTTATAGTAAGTACGTTTGAGTGAGGTATCCATGACTCCGAAATTGGAAGTTAGAGGGGTGGATTATTCCTACCATACCATGGAGGGAGAGACGAAGGCCCTTTCTGATATATCGTTTCATGTGAATTCCGGCGAGTTTCTTTGTATTGTCGGGCCGTCCGGGTGTGGGAAGTCTACGTTGCTTTCTCTGCTTGCCGGGCTTTTGGCCCCTGAGCGGGGGGAGATTCTTTTGGACGGGGTTTCTGTCGGGAAGGGGGCTTCGGGGATCGGGTACATGCTGCAGAGGGATCATTTGTTTGAGTGGCGGACGATCCTTTCGAATGTTTCACTGGGGCTTGAGGTGCGGAGGAAGTGTGATTCAAAGCATTTGAGCCGGGTGAAGGAGCTTCTGGATTCTTATGGACTTCAGTATTTTTACGATGCGCATCCGTCGGAGCTTTCCGGGGGGATGCGGCAGCGGGCTGCTTTGATCCGGACTCTTGCTTTGGAGCCGGATCTTCTGCTTCTTGATGAGCCGTTTTCTGCTCTGGATTATCAGACGAGGCTTTCGGTCTGTGATGATATCAGTTCGATCATCCGCAGCAGAAAGAAAACGGCGATCCTGATCACCCATGATCTTTCGGAGGCGGTGAGCACAGCGGACCGGATCCTGGTGCTGACGAACAGACCGGGGACGATCAAGGGGGAGCTTGTGATTCGGTTTCCGAACCATGAAATGAGTCCTTTGAAGCGGCGGAATTATCCGGAGTTTTCTTCTTATTTTAATGAATTGTGGAAGATTCTTGGGAACGGGAATGGTGATGATACGTCAACTGTCGATGGGGCCGGATCTGGAGATACAGATATTATCAATGGAACGGAATCCGGTGATGAGAATCCACCGGCAGCCAGAAACGGACTCATGACCGCTGTCAATGTGGGAGGTGAGCCGGATGAGATTTCATAGTATCGCTTCTTTTATCCTGCGCAGGCACCGGGCTGTGATCCCGGCAGCGGATCTTGCGGTCTCCCCGGCCCAGTGCCGGTATCTGGAGCAGGAGCGGCGGATCCGGAGGCAGATCTTCATCTGCAGGATCTTATTTCTGGTCCTGTTTCTTTTTTCCTGGGAGATCAGCGCCCGGATCGGGATCCTGAACGATTTTATTTTCAGTTCCCCGTCCCGGGTGCTCTTCTGTTTTCTTTCCATGGCGGCAGACCGGACGATCTTTTACCACACGGGAGTCACGGTTTTGGAGACGCTTTTGAGCTTTTTTCTTGTGACATGGATCGGGATCTTCGGCGCGGTGGCGCTCTGGTCCAGCAGGCGGCTGGCAAAGATTCTGGAACCGTACCTTGTCATATTGAACAGTCTGCCGAAGTCCGCTCTCGCGCCGCTGCTCATCGTATGGCTGGGCAACAACATGAAGACGATCATCACGGCGGCGGTCTCTGTGGCGGTATTTGGCTCGATCTTAACGCTCTACAACGGCTTTCTCTCCATGGATCCTGACCAGATCCGTCTGATCTACACGCTGGGAGGAAAACAGAAGGATGTCCTCACAAAGGTCCTGCTGCCCGGCTCTGTTCCACTTATCATCAGCAACATGAAGGTCAACATCGGTCTCTGCCTCGTCGGCGTCATCATCGGCGAGTTTCTCTCCGCCCAGGCAGGCCTTGGCTTCCTCATCATCTACGGCAGCCAGGTCTTTAAGCTGGATCTCGTGATCATGTCCATCGTGATCCTCTGTATTCTGTCCGCAATCCTGTATCAGGCGGTGGCAGTGCTGGAACGGAGGTGTAGGCAGTAGAATCCCATCCACAGCTTCTGGTATCGGTAGGTTTTTCGGATGTATGACAATCCGTTAATCCATAAAATCTTTCTAAACAAATTTTTTTACCAACATCATGCACCGCTCTCATCAGTGACTGGAAGAAATAGTCTCACAAACAAAAATCCCCAGAAAACACCGCCCATATAATGGAGCATGTCTTCTGGGGAATATTTTTTGATTTTAAGCTAGTCCAAGGACTCTCTGTAGAATCCGCCGTAGAAGTCTTCTGTTTTGAATACGTTTATGATCACGTTTTCATCTACTTCCTGGATCAGCTGGACGATATCGTTGATCTCATAGGAAGAAATTACGGTGTGGAGCAGGTACATTTTTTTGTGGCTATAGCCGCCGATGGCGTCCACGCAGGAAATACCGTGGTGATACTTGCTGACATACGCCTTCATGACCTCTTCCGCTTTCTCCGTGGTGATCTGTAAGGTCACGCGGTCATAGCGGTGATGGAAGGTGGAGATCATCTTTGTGGAGATGAACTGGAACAGGATGGAATATCCTGCATACTCCCAACCGAACATGTGTCCAAAAATTACAAGGATACACACATTTCCCATGAACACATAGTTCCAAATGGACTTTCCGGTCTTATTGGAAACATAGAGGGCAATAAAGTCGGTACCACCTGTGGATGCGTTTCCTTTTAAGGAAAGGACAACGGACAGTCCGTAAAGCACACCGCCGAAGATCACATTCAGGGTCAGATTCTCAAATAGCGGAGTATAGTGGCAGACTTTTAAGAAAAAGCTTGCAAAAAATACCTGCAGCAGCGAAAACACCGTGAATTTCACGTTGATGCTGCGGCAGCACATCAGGGCAACAGGCAGGTTTAAAACAACGAGTGCCAAAGATGTCGAGACGGTAAATCCATACAGTTCAGCGATTCGGTCGATCAAAATCGCAAGTCCCGTAAATCCGCTGGACAGAAGGCCTGCCGGACGAATAAAGGCCAGAATTACATAAGACTGCAGAAGGGCAGATGCCAGAACTGCCACGAAGGAAATCGCACAGCGGACAACAAAATTTTTCCGTATTTCACGTACCTTTTTGGTAACATCATTCCAGGAACTCATAAGTGGGGTACTCCTTTTTCATACTCTTGGTGCTGCGATCCGGTATTGTTGTATTTGATAAATCAAATGGTGTATTTTCCCGAATCGGTCCATCGTTTTCAGATTCTTTGCCGTTTTGTATGGGGTATTAGAAAAACGACCTTCCTAACTTTATCATGATTTTTTTGATTGTCAATCGGTCTCTTGAAAAACGAGAAAAAAACAACCGGAGGAGAACTCCGGCTTAATAATGTTAAAAATTCTATTCTCTTGTTTCCGCATCTGTACAATTATTTTCCGCGGTTTTCCCCGATCGCCGTGAGGTACCGGTTGCACGCATCCTTCATGCACGCGATCAATGGCTTCTGCGTCAAAGCAAAATAGCGCTCCCTGATCTCCTTCTCGATCAGCGGAACGTCTGTCCTCAGGCTCTTCCCCACAAACATGGATGCCACGAACTGCTTCGTCACCTCAAGGATCGTATTGCAGTCCAGTTCCAGGATCTTCCCCGTATCCCGCTCCACGATCAGACTGATATAAAATTCCCCGTGGAGATTGTAGATCGCATCCTCTTTGCTCGGCTTTGCCTGGCCGACCACAAGGATCGTGTTTTTGTTTTCCATATAATATACCCCTTTTTGTTCCCCGATATAAGAAATTGCTCATAGTGACCGACCTGCCCGCTCACGCAGACGAAACCTTTGCTGACAGCGCAAGAAAAACAAATGTCATCTGCGGTGCCGCTTGTTTTACTTTTGCGCCCGTTACATAGTATATCACAAAATATATTCGTTTTCCATTGACTTTTCTATGCATTTCCACTAGACTAGAGACAACGAAAACAGATTCTTTTATTTATCGGGACTCCTGCCCGGATGTTCCCTCCGTAAATAAGAGCCATGAATCTTCCAACAGGGGATCAGTGGCTTTTTTTGTTGCCTGAAATCCGAAAAACGATCCATATCGGCTTTTTCATACACACAGCAGTGAAAAAAGTTTTCCCCCTCATCAAACATATTTGGAGGATAAATACCATGACATTTTTTAAAGATCTGGATACCATTATGAAACAGGATTTCGGAAACCGTGGGCTCTTAAAAGCACTCCCGGACAATCCGATCCAGGAAACCTTAAACACGCTCGCGGACGCCCGCCGTGTCATTCTCTTAACCGGCTTTCCGGTCCGACTCAGCGACGGCTCTTTTGTTGGTGAAACCGACGGCCCCTTAGGCACCGCTGATATTGCAGCAGCCCTGACCGCTCTCGGCGCCTCCGTCCTCGTGATCACCGATGAGCCCGCCTTTTCCATTGTAAGCGACGTTGTCTGCTACCGCGCTCCAAAAGCAAAACTCATGATGCTCCCTAAAACAGACACCGGCGACTTCATCCGAAATTGCATCAAAACCTTCGCCCCAACTCACCTCATCTCCTTAGAACGCCCTGGTAAAGCCGCCAACGGCCACTACCACAGCATGCGCGGCGAAGTCCTCGATGACATGATCACTGACTCCGCCCTCTTTCTCTCCGAAGCAAAAAAATCCGGAGCCACCACCATCTCCATCGGCGACGGCGGCAACGAGATGGGCATGGGCACCTACCGCGACGTAATCGAACATTTCGTTCCCTTCGGTGGAACGATCTGCACCGCTGAATCCGCCGACATCACCCTCGCCAGCGGCGTCTCCAACTGGTGGGGAATTGGTATCGCCGCCCTCTGCTCCCTCTTCGCTGAAAAAAATCTCCTCCCGACCCGCGAGGAAGAGACCGAGTCTCTCCGCCTCGCCGTAGCCGCCGGCAGCGTAGACGGTTGCACCAAAAAGAACGAAATGACCGTCGACCGCCTGGATCTCGAGACGCATCTCGGAATCCTGGATTCTGTTAACGACATCTTAAAGAAAGAACTGGACATATGTGCAATTGCATAAAGTAATCTCCATATCGCACAGCGCAGCGCCTGCGATCCCGCCAATACACTCGGCTGGCCACCCTCGCGCAGCCAATCTCAGCGCTGGCCTGGGTCCGGATCCGGGTGCCCCGCAGCCACATCCCAGGCCAGCACGTACCCTTTAGCCAATCCCCCGCACATTTCATATTGACATCCCCCACCCCCATTCTATATAATAGACATAAATAATACGAATACCACATATGAAAGGGGGTTATACTCCTGCGGTCCCACCCGGACGGCAGTATTTTTATGGAACAGCACCTGTCACAATACAAAATCTTCTACGAAGTAGCCCGTTGCGGCAACATCTCCCGCGCCGCCAAAGAACTCTACATCAGCCAGCCTGCCATCAGCAAAGCCATCAGCAAACTTGAAGAAAGCCTCGGCATCAAACTCTTCAGCCGAAACTCCCGCGGCGTCCAACTAACAAGAGAAGGCGCGATCCTCTTCCAGCATGTGAACACCGCCTTCGACTCCATCGGCCGCGGCGAACGCGAACTGAAGCGGATCCATGATTTCCATATCGGGAACTTGAAGATCGGTGTCAGCAACACCCTGTGCAAATACGTCCTTCTCCCCTACTTAAAAGGATTCATCGGAAAATACCCGCACGTAAACATCGCCATCGAGAGCCAGTCCACCTACCAGACCCTCGACATGCTGGATGCC
The DNA here is from genome assembly GCF_032490495.1 of Pilosibacter fragilis. Taxonomy (NCBI): domain Bacteria; kingdom Bacillati; phylum Bacillota; class Clostridia; order Eubacteriales; family Clostridiaceae; genus Pilosibacter; species Pilosibacter fragilis. The sequence goes on from NZ_JAVYJB010000003.1 coordinate 108,950, forward strand.
AGAAAGATCGATATCGGACTCGTGGCGGAGCCAAAAAGCAAAAAAGGCCTCCACTTCCAGCCGGTAATGGAAATCAGCGATGCATTCGTCTGTACTCCGGCCTATCTGGAAAACCTCCATCTGAGAGAAGGCAATGACACCGATATTTTTAAAACCGGAAACATCATGCTCTTAAACCGCTCCAATATGAGCCGGAAACATGTGGACGCCTACCTGGCTGACAACCAGATCGAGATCAACCAGATCCTGGAGACCACTGACATGGAACTCCTCATCGAATTCTCCCGGATCGGACTCGGAATCGGCTGCGTCATCAAAGATTTCGTCGAGGATGACCTGAAAAACGGTACACTCATTGAGATCCCGTTAGATATCCCGATCCCGAAACGCGTCATCGGCTTCTGCTGCCATCCTCAGGATATGCCGGATACCCTGAGAGAATTCATGGAATTCTCCCGGACATTCCACAAAGCATGATCTGACAATCGCGGGCATTTTTAATACCGATCTTCCCAGAATTGGCAAACAAACAATATAAGTACGAATCGCCCGCAAAAAAGAGCCGGGAACTGAATTCCGATCAATTACAAAATCCAGTTCACGGCTCTTTTTAGTTTCTCATTTGTAACTGTTCAGTACCTTCACAGTTACATGCAAAAATCCATTCCAAATCGGCTACGCCGATGGATTTTTGCCTTTTTGCCTAGGTTTTCTTACGGTCAGCGCAGCAAGTGCGTAGACCTACTGAACATTTACTCTCATTTTTCTTATGTACGCTCAACCACTCCTCCAGGCGCAGTCTCCGCACGCGTTTTTACAAACCAAATCCCTAATTCTGGTCCTTATACCCAGTCACTTCATAAAACTTCTCAAGACTTCCATACTTAAACACCATCTTAAGCTCACTTCCGATGCTGTTCATCATCGTCTCATCCGGGATCTCGTCGCGGTGGTACCATCCCGCCTCAGAGAGCTCATCTTCCTGAAGCTTGATCTTATCCGGTCCGTCTAACTCCGCAAAAAATCCGATCATCTCCGTGTCAGAGAATGCCCATGGCTGGCTCTTATAATAGCGGATGTTCTTGACCTTCAGTCCGACCTCCTCCATGACCTCACGGTGGATCGTCTCCTCAAAGCTCTCCCCGATCTCCACGAAACCGGCGATCAGCGCGTATCCGCGGTACGGGTTGTTGTTCACGCGGTATCTGGACATTAAAAGTCTGTCCCCGTCGGAGATTGCAACGATGACAGCCGGAGAGATCTTCGGATACTCCGTCTGTCCGCACTCCGGGCACACTAACGCACGCTCAGTCTTGCTGTTCTCCATCAGATGACCACAGCGTCCGCAGTACTTTCTGCTCTCTTTAAAGCGATGAATCTGTGTCGCCGTGATTCCCGCGAAAGCCTGATACATCGGATGCATCTTTCTGTACGCCGCTGTCGAACAGAGTTCATAGACATCGGAATCATATCTCGGCATCTCCGTCACATAGTAATAATGATTTCCATCGATGGCGAACAGATAATACGCGCTTTCTTTCAGCAGCTCTTTGTCCTCCGGGAAATCAGAAAACTTCGGAATCTCGTGATTTTCCTCGTCCACTTTTCTTAAAAGTGTCTTACTCTTCTTTATATAAAGGACAAAGTCCTCATCCTGCGCCTTCGGCTGTCCGTAGGTCAGGTCAAATTTATGCGGGTTGATATCCTGGATCATTCCTATACTCCTTATTCGTTGACACAAGTTTCTGCCTCCCCGCAGCACCTCTCAGTTTCTGCTGCCGACCCGGCAAAACCTTAAAATTTTCACATCATTTCCATGATACGACGGGCATTCATTTTTGTCAATCCATCAAAACCTTCCGCTCTGCACAGTTCCTCAAAGAAACTCCGCCATATGTTTCCCTGTTTCGGTTGACGAACATGTTCATTTGCCTTATAATGCCATTCAGTGTCCCTTCACAAAGGGAGAATGTATGTTTATTTGTAACCGTGAAATTTCTTCACGGTTATCTATGTTTTACGAAAGGAGTTACCCAAATGGCAACAGAAAACAAAATGGGCGTCATGCCGCTAAACCGGCTTCTGATCTCCATGTCCGTACCAATGATGATCTCGATGCTCGTCCAGGCACTCTATAACATTGTGGACAGTATGTTCGTCGCGCAGTTAAGCGAGAATGCCCTGACCGCCGTATCCCTGGCGTTCCCGGCGCAGAACCTGATGATCGCCGTGGCGACCGGAACCGGCGTCGGTGTCAATGCTGCCCTCTCAAGAAATCTCGGCGAAAAGAACTTTGATCGCGCCAACAGGATCGCGGACCACGCGCTGTTCCTGGCGGCTATGAGCTACATCGTATTCGCGCTCTTCGGTCTCTTCTTTGCGAGACAGTTCTTCCGTCTCCAGACCGATATCGAGGAGATTGTGGATCTCGGAACTACTTATTTGAGAGTCTGCACGATCGCTTCCTTCGGACTCTTTATGGAGATCGCATGTGAGCGTCTCTTACAGTCTACCGGAAAAACGATTTACTCCATGTACACCCAGGGACTCGGCGCCATCATCAACATCGTCCTGGACCCGATCCTGATCTTCGGTTACTTCGGAGCACCGGCTCTCGGGATCGCCGGTGCCGCAGGCGCCACTGTTTTCGGACAGATCATCGCCTTCGGCCTCGGTTTTTACTTAAATAAGACGAAAAACCACGAGATCACGATCTCCCTCAGGAGCTTTAAGCCCAACGGTGAGATCATACGCCACATTTACGCGGTGGGCGTTCCGTCCATCATCATGGCATCCATCGGAAGTATCATGACCTTTGGAATCAACAAGATCCTTATTGCCTTTTCTTCCACGGCGACAGCTGTATTCGGTGTCTACTTCAAGCTCCAGAGCTTCGTGTTCATGCCGGTCTTCGGTTTAAACAACGGAACCGTTCCGATCATCGCCTACAACTACGGTGCCGGAAAACCGGACCGAATTATGGGAACCATAAAGCTGGCCGCTGTGTACGCTACAACGATCATGCTGTGCGGCTTCGCTGTCTTCCAGCTCATGCCGGATAAGCTTTTAATGATCTTCAGCGCCTCCGATACGATGCTCTCCATCGGCATTCCGGCACTCCGGATCATCTCCATCAGTTTCCTGTTTGCGGGCTGCTCCATCGTCTGTACTTCCCTGTTCCAGGCACTTGGACATGGAATGCTGAGTTTATGGATCTCCGTGTTCCGTCAGCTTGTCGTTCTTCTGCCGGTGGCATTTATCTTCGCAAGGATCGGTGGTCTTCACACCGTGTGGTTTGCCTTCCCGATCGCCGAAGCTTTCGCGATCATCTTCAGCGGTGTGTGCCTTGTCCATGTGTACCGTAAGGAGATCATTCCGTTGAAAGCACAGCAGGGAAAATAGTTTTTTAATTAAAGAATCGAATTTTTCAGACATGTAAGCTTACGTCCTGACAGGTCGTTTCTCCCGGTTATTTCCGTGTATGAAACGGCTTTGCCAGACTGAAGTTTACATGCCTTTTTGTTATTACCTCTTTTCCGAAGTTCAAAATCATTCCTCGTCTTTTCGCATTCTCCGATGATCTGCATTTCTGTCCGTCAGCATTTTCTTATAAATTTTTTTCAAAAAATATGTGATTTTAACCTTTTAGTTCAAGACAAACCGCGAATTTTATAGTATGATATAGCTACTTACAAAACAGAGGTTCTAAGTCTCATATACCGGCGACAAGGATCCGTCGTCCGTTTCCCTATGAAAATTAATGAATACTTACATTACCCGCTGCCAGAAACATTTTTTAATGGCCGACAGCTGACATCAGTCTGCCCTGATTGGAAATTTGGAGGATGATGTATGAAAGAATTATCGAAAACGCTGACCGGAAAAAAGATCCGGGATGAAATGTTAAAAAGAAAGATGACAGTCCGCGATCTCCAGGATGCACTGGAACTGGACAGTCCCCAGTCGATCTATAAGTGGCTTCGCGGGGAATCGCTCCCCTCTCTTCCGAATATGCTGGTCCTCGGTGAGCTGTTCAAGGTTCCGTTGGAAAGGCTTCTGGTCCATGAGGACGGAAGTGTCGCTTACCACCGTATCTTCGATGACAGCCTTCCTTACGAGATTGCCTATCTGGTCCAGGACAAAGATGACTTTTCCGCAAAAAGGCGGCATGTGGCACGGGCAGATACCTTCGCGGGAACCTGTTACTCAGGAATCTTTAATCTGCCTCAGGAGTGTCCTCACTCAAAAGCTCCTCATAACTGACATTTAAGACTTTTGCGAAGTATCTCAGTTCAATATCGGTCACAAACCTCTTTCCGCTCTCAATCCTCTGGATCGCGTTCTTATCAAGGTCCAGACCGAGAAGCTGAAGCATATCCGCCAGTCGTTTCTGTGAAACATCGTTCATCCTGCTGCGAAGTTCACGGATCTTGATCCCGCAGATATTGTTCCTGCCGGATATTGACTTGTTTTTGTACATATAATAACACTCCTTGTTTGGCATTCACTAATTGTCACTCCAAACAATATATGTTATTATTAAAACAGTCATGACATTCACTGGATGTCACAAGAAGATTTTATTGGTACGCATTATCAAACCAAAATAATATGATCCTGCTGCCGCACCACAGGAGCAGATCTCTTAAATATACAACTTTTCAAAGGAGGATTTATTTATGGAAATCACAAAAGAATTAAAACAGGATCTCTCCGAGCTGGAATCTGCGTGCAGCAGTTTTCTCGGAAAATATGAATCACAGCTCACGGACGCGCTGAATAAGACGAAAATGTCCGCTGAGGACAGCTTGAAAATAGACCTGATGTTAGAACTTGTCACCCACCTCTCCTCCGCGCAGTTCGTCTCTTCCTACATGCAGAAGGATATCGTGAAGGAAGGAATTCTGCTCCAGGATGCGGCCGGAAATTTCACGCTCGGCGGCAATCCTCTTCCGACGATGAGCGATATCGAAGTGTATGTCCACGATGATGAATTAAACCAGGACGTCTGGAAGCGTGTATTTATCGGCGGCGGAACCGAAAAGCGGATCTGCGGTCTGCGCCATCCGGATCTCACTTCCGGAGTCCATGCAAGAATCCGCGGTTAGTTTTTCCCAGGAAAAGTCCATAAAAAAGATCCGCCAGCATACCGTACGAAACTATCTTCGGTATCCTGACAGATCTTTTTTCTTTATTTCGTAACTGTTCAGCGCCTTTTCCCTGTGTCTCATACGGTCAACGCGGCAAGTGCGCAGACCTGCGGAACAGTTACTTTATTTCTTACTTATTTATCTTTTTCTCCTCATACTCCTTCAGCGCCCGCAGTGCCTCCCCTGACAGCGGAAACAGCACTATCAGGTTAAACACCGTCATAAGACCAACGCCCACGTCTCCGAGATCCCACACCACCGTGTACGCCTGCAGTCCGCCGACGAACAGCATGATCAAAGCAAAGATCTTGTAGAGTGTCTGATAAATCCAACGGTTTCCGAACAGGTACGCAACGTTGGATCTAGCGTAGAACAGGATACCGAGGAACGTTGAGAAGCTGAATAACGCCAGCGTCACCGCGATAAATACCACGCCGAACTCACCCATATAGTAGCTCATGACTTTCTGTAAAAGATCCATTCCCACAAGCCCCGTCATCAGTTCTTCCGGGACGAGCAGCATGATCATCGCCGTGCAGCTGCAGATCACGATGGTGTCGATAAATACGCCAAGCGCCTGCACGAGACCGACCTTTACCGGATTGCTCTCCTCCGCCGCAGCCGCCGCGCATGGTGCGGAACCGGAACCAGCCTCATTGGAAAACAGGCCGCGCTTCACGCCGTTCATGAGCACCGCGCCAAAGCCGCCCGCCGCGATCTGGCGAAGGCCGAAGGCTTCCGCAAAGATCCTCGCAAACACGCCAGGAACACTACTCAAATGGGTCGCGATGATAAACAGGGTGATCACAAAATAGCAGCCCGCCATGATCGGAACGATCACATCAAGGGCGCGGACCGTAGCGTTCTTTCTCATAACGATCACCGCAGAGATCACGACGAGGACTACCGTCGTCACGAGCGGCGAAATTCCAAAGGCATTCTCAAATGACGACGCCACAGAGTTGCTGATGACCTGGCTGATTCCACCCCAGCAGATCAGGCCGGACAGCGCAAACAGGACCGCGATCACGGAACGTTTCAGTTTCTTCTTTCTCACCCTCTCCGCATAGCTGTGGATATAGTAAGCCGGACCACCGTGGTAACCGCCGTAGAGCGGGTCCTTTTCCTTATAAAGCTGCGCTAAAGCCGCCTCCACAAACGCTGTGGAGGCCCCAAGCGCCGCCGACAGCCACATCCAGAACACAGCACCGGCACCGCCTGCCGAGATCGCCGCAACGACTCCCACGAGGTTTCCCATTCCTACTCGGGTCGCTGTGGACACAAACAAAGTCTGGATCGGTGACAGGCCGCCTTCCTCCTGTTTCTTTCCGTTCAAAGCCCGGATCATGTCCGGAAACAGGCGGACCGGAAGAAATCTTGTCCGAAGCGTAAAATAGACTCCCGTTGGAATTAAAAGCAAAACAAGAAGCGGAATCCCGATCCCATTTCCGTTCCCCAGCGGAATCGTAAACAGGTCTCCCCATAAGAAGCGGTACACCGCTTCGATAACTGCTGTTACCATAAGTAAATTTTCTCCTTTTCGATATAACATGACAGACAGGCGCCCGCTCCCCCAAAGCGTACTTTTCAGGCTTCAATACTAAAACGCGCCAGTCTGTTAAATTGGCATGTACAAGTTTTTATTATACACGTTTATAATGTGTGCTGTCAAGTAATCCTTATGAATAGCTCGTATGTGGGAATGAATTATCAGTTATATTATGAGGTAAAAAATACGCAGCTATTTTAAGCCCCTCAGGTTATCGAGACTGATCCCCCCCTGTTTCGGTCCCCTGAACAAACGACGCTGGTACCCAGCCACTCTGATGCTCATGCGAGTCTGAACTTTATCTTCTTGTCCGTATAAACTATGAGGAGCACGCTTTGCGAGCTTCTCAAGTTATTGCGGCAGTCTCCAAGGTCTCATTCAATCATGGACTTTGGCTCGTTGCTCGCGTAAATAAAAAAGGACACCTCTTTGGTAGCTACTCATAAAACAGTATCACAACAAACTGAAACAGGGTAGCTGCCATACAGGGGGCAAAGCAAAACGGGCGTATCGTCTAAACGGCGATATGTCCGTTTTGTTACGCAGTAGAACGCCATTTTGAGGGGTATGAGTATTCCCCTTGCCGCCACTCATTTTGCTTTTGCAAAGCCGCATGAATACAGGATTTTTCAAACCCTACTGCGTAACAGAAAACCCCATAATTTAGAGAGGGCGCAAGCGGTCTATCCGTTTGCGCCCTCTTGATTGTCCCATGGCAAGGACATGAAAAGCCGTCAAGGGCGGGCGCAGCCCGTTTATCTTGACCCTTGACGGTTTTTCATGGCTTTGCTATTTGCTCGGTGGTTGATAGTCCAGTCGAAACTTCATAACATCCATGAGCAGCTTTTCGTTTAATCGCTCCTTCATATCGGCGTTCCCTCCGCTTAGTCTGCCCATATAGGCTTTGTTCCGTTCCTGTACCGCAAGGAGCGCGGCGGTATCGCCTGTGATTGCTCTTTCAATCACTTCATAGGGAACAAGGTTGTATTTGCTGTTCCTCATCATTCATCTTCTCCATTTCTGTCCGCAACTGTTTCAAAGCTGCGTTTTTCTGATAGTTGACCGTTGTGCGTGGCTTTCCCAATAACGCCCCAATCTGCTTATCTCTTAATTGCAGATAATAGCGCATAAGGATAATTTCCCGCCGACGCTCCGATAGGCACAACAAGGCTTTTGCTAACTTCTCGCTGTCAATAATAACCGTCTGCCCGTTGACTGCAAAGGCAGTCGACTTGTCCTGCAAGACAAAGTATTCGTCTACACTGTGAGGCGCAAAAGACGTGTTCTCTTGCAAGTATCCAAAGGATATCTCGCGCTGCGTTCTGTGTTTCCTTTCCCTGTAATAATTACAGGCTTCATTGTGCAATACGGCTTTGCAAAATGCGTGAAAGCGGCGTTCGATACTTTCTCTGTATTCTGTGGATAACATCATTCTCACCCCCTTTCCGTTTGGAATGAGGGCTATAACAAAACCGCCTGTGCAGCGAAAAACTGAACAGGCGGTTATGCTATATGATGTAGTAGGGCATTTATGATGATGTAAAAGTTCCTCTTGATAGCCGCAATATCCCATAGGCAGGAAAGAGCTTTTTTTAATAGGCTACTGATTGGAAAACCGTGTTGACATAAAATGGACATGACGATACCTCCAAAGATACCGCCATGTCCCTAAAAATGGGCGACTTTATCACGTCCCTGTAAATCCAATTTTGCAAAAGGAGAACGGCGGCTTTATCTTCATAAAACTGTCGCCTGAGTTGCAATCTGTCAGCAATCGCATAGGTTGTCAAAAAAGAAAGAGCCGATAACCACATTTCAAACCTGCGTGTTATCGGCTCTGCGTCTTTGCGTCTGGCTCTATGATAACTGATATATTCATTTGTTGTACGCTAATAAGAGTTTCCTGCTTGCATTTTGGGCAGTATAGGGGAAAGTTTTTCAGTTCAGTATCGTTCCGTATCTTCAACCTTGTTTTGCTGTGGCATATGGGACATATTATCCATTCGTTATTCATACTAAATGCCCCAATCCCCGCTAATCATTTGCAGCTTTACCATATGCGGATAAATTTTGCCTGTGTTCATCAGTTTTTCTGGCGTTCCCTGTTCGGCAACGGAACCGTCTGAAAGCACAACTACTTTATCCGCGCCGCTTACGGTACGCATACGGTGGGCGATAACAAGTACGGTCTTATCCTTTATCAGCCTTGACAAGGCAGCCTGTATCAATGTTTCATTCTCTACATCAAGGCTTGCCGTTGCTTCGTCAAGTAAGATGATAGGGGAATTTTTGAGGAAAGCGCGGGCGATTGAAATACGCTGCCTTTCACCGCCGGACAGTTCGCAGCCGTTTTCACCAATCATACTGTGATAACCGTCCGGGAGCTTTGCCGCAAATTCTTCACAATTTGCTAATCTTGCCGCTGCAATCACTTCTTCATCTGTTGCGTCCTTTCTGCCTATTCTGATATTTTCCATGATTGTATTGTTAAACAGCGTCACGTCTTGAAACACGATAGAGTACAGTGATAACAGTGTTTCCGGCTCTATTTTCGATATATCCATACCGCCGACAGTGATATTGCCTTTGCTTATATCCCAAAACCGGGCGGCAAGACGTGACACCGTAGTTTTGCCGCCGCCGGACGGTCCGACTAAAGCGGTAACTTCTCCTTGCTTTGCCGTAAAGGACACATCTTTCAATACGGTTTCCCCGGTATTATAAGCAAATCCTACATGGTCGAACACAATATCATAGCCTTTATTTGTTAGTGTATTGCCGCCCGTCTGAATTGGCTGGTCAAGGATTTCATTCATGCGGTCTATGTTCGTTTTTGTGGATATGACTGCGGCAAGGTTTTGCAATGCGCCCTCCAGCGGGGCATACAGCCTTGAGGCTACAAGCAGAAATAGAAAGAACAGCGGAATATCAATCTCCCCTTGAATGAGCAGCGCAGAGCCTACAAGCGCAACCGTAGCAATTCCAAACTTTAATATCAATGTTGAGGAAACAACAAAAAGTGCCGTTCCAAGTTCTGTTATAATGTGCCGCTTTTCCACATCATCAATTTTCTTGTCCAGTCCTTTCAGATAGCTTTCTTCTGCATTGTTCGCCTTTAAGTCCTGTAAACTCTCGATACACTCCTGTACGCCACTTTCAAGCGCGACATTTGCCGCTACGGATTTACGGTTGAAATATTCCTGTATGCGGGCTGAAAAGAATACGATTGTAAATGCAATCGGCAAAACCCAAACAGCCGCAAGAGCCATACGCCAATCATAAGAAAAAAGACAAATTGCAATCAACGTTGTTGAAACAAGGGAGCCTGCCAAAGCGGGTACATAATGGGAAAATGCCTGTTCAAGTGTGGCACAATCGCCCATAATGGAATTTGTTAAATCGGCAAGGTCTTTTTTTCCAAAAAAGGATAAGGGGATTTTGCGGAGCTGCTCTGCTAACGAAATGCGTCTTACTCCGCTTTCCACATAAGTCGCTAAATAGGTGGCGTTATATTGAAACCAAGTTGCAACAAAGATAAGGTATAAGCAAACCAAAACGCCAACCCCATAGAAAGCAATGCGGCTTCCATTTACGCCCCCGTTCATGGTGTCAATGACAAAATTATAGAGCAGCCCCACCGGAAGCATAAACGATATATCCTGCAAAACGCAGGCAATACAACCTTTTATCAAATCGACAGCTCCTTGTCTTGATAACGCAAATCGTCTTTGCAATGTTTTAATCATGCTGTTACCTCCTTTGCAATTTTCCATTCTGCTGCTTCGGAATAATTCTTCCACATTCTTGCAAATATGCCGTTTCTCTCTATCAACTCATTATGCGTGCCGCTCTCGACAATCTCGCCGTCTTGCATTACATAAATACAATCAACACCTGTGATTGACGATAGCCTGTGTGCAATCATAATAACAGTTTTTCCCTTTGAGAGAGCAGATAAAGCCTTCTGTACACGCACCTCATTATCGGGGTCAGCAAATGCGGTCGCTTCATCCAGAATTAGGATAGGCGCATTTTTCAAAATTGCGCGGGCAATCGCTATTCTTTGCTGTTCACCGCCGGACAGGTACACGCCGTTTGTACCCACAACCGTATCAATGCCATTCGGTAATTTTTCGATAATATCCAGGCATTGTGCAACTTCCAGTGCATGAGCGATTTCTTCACGTGTAGCGTCAGGCTTTGCCATACGCACATTTTCCAATATGGACGCTTTGATAAGACGGCTATTCTGAAATACAAAGGACACCTTATTCATCAATGTTTCCTTTGGAATGTCGCGTATGTCGATATTCCCTATCAGTATGCGCCCTTTTTGCGGGTCAAAAAATCTTGTTACAATATTTGCAAGGGTCGTCTTGCCGCCGCCGGACGCACCTACCAATGCAATCACCTGTCCCGGTGCAACCCGAAGTGACACATCATTCAGCGCGTTTTTTTCTCCGTCATAGCTGTAGCTAACGTGTTCTAATGTAATTCCATTGTCTTTAGGGGTATTATTCACGGTGCTTTCAGACAATGGTTTTTCGTTTAGCACTTCATCAATTCTGCCTAATGCGTCCCCTACAATCATTGCGTCCTCGCTCATAAACATAATTTTTGTGAGTGTTGTACCAATGACAGGAGTAATCACAATATAAAAGATAAGGTTTAGCAGCAGTTCATTTGTTACGCCGCCCCTTGTAAAGAGAATACCGCCGGCAATCAGAAACGCGAATACGCCGTTGATTGCCGTTGTATAGAACATCATGGGCAGACGCAACCCCTTTGTGTACGCAATTACCCATGCTTCATAATTGTCTATCGCATCTTTGAAGCGTTTGAAAGAAAAGATTGTCTGCCCGAACGTCTTTACTACGGGTACACCCCGTACATATTCAACGGCTTCATTTGACATGTCGGAAAGTGAATTTTGGTATTGTTCCATTCTCTGCGCCATGTCTTTTCCGGTCATTTTCATCATAATCAAAAAGCCAAGCACAACGGGAACAAGACTCAAAAGCCCTAACCGCCAATCGAAAGCAAGCAGTAGAAAGAGCAGCCCTATGGGGGTAGCAATCGCTCCCGCTTTGTCGGGCAGCCTGTGTGCAAGATAGGTTTCCGTTGCGGCACTTGAGGTGTTAACAATCCTTCGCAGATTGCCGCTTCCGTACTTTTCTGTTACCCCCAGCGGCAGGGCTGTGATATGCCGCATAAGCTCTTTTCGGATATTTGCGGCAACCCGGAACGCGCTCAAATGCGAACACATCAAAGCGGCTATGTAGACAACAATAGAGATAACCGCAAACAATACGGCAGACCAACCGTAGCTTGTAACATTCCCCGCTTTTGAAAAATCCGGGGAAACTTCCAGTATGTCGTGAATGATACGCCATATATACCAAAACGGCACAAGAGCCAATAGCGCACTCATGACTGACAGTACCCAGGAAAGATAGGTCAATATTTTATGCCCTCCGGCATAACCCATCAATCTTGATAGATTAGACTGTTTTTTCATTGAAAAACCTCCTTAAAATTTTTATGATAAAAGAGATTATGGAAACCTCAAATATCCACTTTTTGAGTTAGCAATAACTAACTTACATGTAAAAATTATAGGGCTTATTGCCCCATAATTTTCATCCACCCTGCGGTGTAAAAAGCCCGCATTTCTTTTAGATAATGCTTTGCTTCTTCAAGCGGCATTTCATGTATAATCAATTCAAAAAAAGTGTTGAACATTCCAGTAATCAAAATATGCTCTAACCGTTTATCAATCGAGGGAACCGGCCTGCCCAACCTTTCAAGCACCTTGAAATAATCATGTGTTGCATTTGTTTCTATTTCCACCATTTCGTCAATCAGCTTTGAAAAGCGCGTTCCCTCGGAACAACAAAGAATGAGCTTAAATTCATTCAAGTGTTCATAGGCGTACAAAAGCATTTCATACATACACTCGCCGGAAGTAGAGGTAAGATTGTCAGGCTGTTCCTCCGGCGGGATTTCTGCAAATTCTTTTTGCGCCTTGCGAAAGCAATCTAACAAAAAGTTGTAATGTTTACCTACCAATGCTTCAAATAAATCCTCTTTGCTGTCGTAGTAGCCATATAATGCCCCTGTTGTTACCCCTGCTGTTTTGACGATGTTTCTCAAGGAAGCAGACTTGAAACCTTTTTCAAGAAATTCCTGCATGGCGGCTGAAAGAATTAAGTGTAATGTCGTCTGCTCTACTTCATTCATTAACTCACTCCTCTCATATAACATCGTTATATATTACTGTTATATGATACAGTAAAGAGGGCGCTTTGTCAATAGTTTGAAAATTTTGCATTATAGAATTGGCATTTTTCGATTTTCTCCGTATTAAGAAGTAAGAAAACTTTTTGAAAAATCTTTCTCTGAAACTTTGGCAAAACCGCCTCCTGTGGTGTTGTAGGTAGTGAAAGGAGAACTGCGAATGGAAAATAGAAAACGGAACGTGCACATCATTGTCCGAGTGACGGAGGACGAACGGACGTTGATTGAGGAAAAAATGAGGCAGATACCGACCATGAACCTATCTGCTTACTCCCGTAAAATGCTGATTGACAGGTACATCATTGTTTTAGAAAGGAACTTGCGGCGAAGAAAAGACAGCTTACACAAGCGGAACGGCGCATTGAGGAATTGGACAGGCTATTCAAGCGTATTTACGAAGATAACGCCAACGGGAAACTTTCTGACAGCAGATTTCAAATGCTCTCTGACGATTACGAGCAGGAGCGGGAAGAACTGCGGGAAAAGCTGTTGCAACTGAATGAAGAAATGATACAGCAGGAAGAACAGGCAGAAAACATTGACAGGTTTATCGGCAAGGTACGGAAGTATCTTGATTTGGACGAGCTGACGCCCGCTGTCTTGAATGACATGATAAAGGCGGTATATGTTCACGCTCCCGACAAGTTAAGCGGACATAGGGAACAGCAGATTGACATTTCCTATGACCTTGTGGGGATACTCCCCGCGTCCTTGCTCGCTGACCTGTAAAACGGAGAAACGGCATAGCTGAAGCTATGCCGTTTCTCGAAAACAACTCTATGCTGTTTTATGAGTGCCGACCTTTTGGTATCCTTTTTCATCTTTCTAAATGCAGTTTAAATTCATGCTGCCCCAAAGAAAACTACGCGTTCTCCTGCTGCTCCGCTTTCTTCGGCGGCATCACACAGAGATCCTTCACGACCTCCCCCGCCAGGATCAGTCCCGCAACGGACGGAACAAACGCGATACTTCCAGGAATCGCGCGGCGCTCGGTGCATTTATGCTTTGCACCCGGCGGGCAGATACAGTTTTTCCGGCAGCTGATGCTCATGTCTTCCTGCTGCTCTACCGGCGGCTCTGTGGAATAAACCACCTTTAATTTCTTCACTCCGCGCTTCTTTAACTCGCGGCGCATGACCTTCGCAAGCGGACACATGCTGGTCTTATAGATATCTGCCACATGGAACTGTGTCGGGTCCAGCTTGTTTCCTGCCCCCATGCTGCTGATGACCGGAATCTCGCAGCTGATGGCTCTCATGATGATCTCAAGCTTTGCTGTCACGGTGTCCACAGCATCCACCACATAGGAATACTCCGTGAAATCAAATTCGTCGGCGTTTTCCGGAAGGTAAAAGCACTTTCTGACCTCCACCTGGGCGTCCGGGTTGATTTCCAGGATCCGGTCACGCATGACCTCCGCCTTGTACTGTCCGATGGTCTTTCTCGTCGCGATGATCTGTCGGTTGATGTTCGTGAGGCAGACCTTATCGTCATCCACCAGCACAAAAGAGCCGACTCCGCTTCTCGCCAGCGCTTCAGCCACATATCCGCCGACTCCGCCGATACCAAAGATCGCCACCTTTGCCTTCGCGAGACGGTCCATATTTTCCGCTCCTAAAAGGAGCTGTGTTCTCGAGAACTGATTTAACATATCTAACTCCAATCCTGTCTGTACTTCAATTGACCAGATACCATTATACCCACTAGTTTGATATGTGTAAAGAGAGTGCTTCATTATTTCGCGATTTCACCACTCGATCAGTTACTGACATTGCACGTGTACCGTACCCTCGATCACTCTGTTGTTAGACTTACGGCAACGGATACGCCCCGCACTCCACAATATTCCGATAGGACACAGGATCCGTATCGCCTTCCGTGTTGATCAGCAGGATCACGGAATCCGCTCCAAGTCCCAGCGCCTTTCTCGCAGCCTCAAGTTCCGGGCGTTCCAACAGCATCAGTACAGCTCCCATAGTCGATGCCCCGGATTCGCCGGATACTATCACCGGATCATCCCCCGCCGGCTTTGCGTATGCCCGCATGGCATGGGCAGCCGCATAGTCTTTACAGGTAACGTAAGCCGCAGGAACCGATTTTAACACCGGCCAGATAGATTTACACGGTGTTCCGCAGTTTAATCCCGCCATGATGGTCTCCGGCGCTCCGTCCACCGAGCAAAGTTCCCCCGCTTCCCCGGATCTGAAAATACAATCCGCCACGTCCGGTTCCACGATCATGATCTTCGGTGCCTTCTCCCCGTAATGGTTTACAAGATATCCCGCGACAGCCCCCGCCATGGAGCCGACGCCTGCCTGCAAAAACACATGGGTCGGAATCTCTCCCGCTGCCTCGGTCTGCTCCGCCGCCTCCGACGCCATGGTAAGATACCCGTCCATAATCCAGCCTGGGATCTCCTCATATCCGTCCCAGGAAGTATCCTGGATCAGAAACCATCCGTGCTCCTCACTCATCTTCTTCGCGTATTTTACCGTATCATCGTAATTCCAGTCTGTGACTGTCACCTCCGCCGGACCAGCCTGCCGTACAGCCTCCTCACGGGCCTTTACGGTGCCTTTCGGCATATAGACGTAAGCATGTGCCCCAAAGAGCCCGGAAGCCCAGGAAACACCCTTTCCGTGGTTTCCATCCGTCGCCGTCACAAACGTGTACTTCGCAGTCTTTTCCCGCACATCCACTTTCTGAAATTCCGAAAAATCCACCTTTCCTGGATCAAGCCCCAGCTCCCGGCACAGGATCCGAAACATCGCATACGTTCCGCCCAGTCCCTTAAACGCCTTCATCCCGAACCGCTCCGCCTCGTTCTTCACAAAGATTCCTTTTACACCAAGCTTGCCGCCAAGCCCCCGCAGTTGCACCAGCGGTGTCCGGTTATACGCCGGAATACTCTCATGAAATCTCCTCGTCTCCTTCGCCTTTCCCTCAGAAAACGCCGAAAGATCCACCTGATCCACTTCCGGTACATTCATCAAAACTTTTGTTCCGTATTCCTCTTCTAATTTCTTTGCCATAAGAATCCCCTTTCCACGATCTTTCAATTATAAAATTATAACATACGTGCCATAAATTCGCAGTAAAAATCCGGATATTAAAAAGGAAGACCCTTCACGAATCTCTCCACAAAAGGTCTTCCTCCTATACTTTTTCACACATCACAATCGGCTTACGCCTCTTCGATCGCCTTACCAATATCATGTCTCATATACTTATTCTCAAATGATATCCATTCCGTAGCCTCATAAGCCTTCTTTCTGGCTTCCTTCAGATCTTTTCCGGTGGCGGTCACACCGAGGACACGGCCGCCGTTGGTGACGATCTGACCGTTTTCGTTGAATTTTGTGCCGGAGTGGAAGACATAGTAATCGTCTTTTCCCTTGAACTTCTCAAGTCCCTCGATCGGGAATCCTTTTTTATACTCTACCGGGTAGCCGTCGGACGCTAAGATCACACATACTGTCGCGCGGTCATTGTCGAACTTTAAGTCGACCTGATCGAGCGTTCCGTCGATACATGCCTCGAAGACGTCCACAATATCGTTTTCCAGTCTTGGGAGAACGACCTGCGCCTCCGGGTCGCCGAATCTCGCGTTGTACTCCAGGACCTTCGGGCCGTCCGGGGTCAGCATGAGACCGAAGAAGATAACTCCCTTGAACGGTCTTCCCTCTGCCTTCATGGCGTCAACGGTCGGCTGGTAGATATATTTCTTACAGAACTCGTCGACTTCCTTCGTGTAGAACGGGCTCGGAGAGAAGTTGCCCATACCGCCGGTATTTAAGCCCTGGTCGCCGTCCTTCGCACGCTTGTGATCCTGGGCGGAGCTCATGATCTTCACGATATTTCCGTCCACGAAGGACAGTACGGATACCTCACGGCCTGTCATAAACTCCTCGATGACGATCTCATCACCCGCGGAGCCGAACTTCTTATCCATCATCAGGGTCTTAACGCCCTCTTTTGCCTCTTCCAATGTCTGGCAGATCAGAACGCCCTTTCCAAGCGCAAGACCGTCTGCCTTCAGTACGATCGGCATCTTTGCGGTCTCAAGATACTCCAGCGCCTTTTCCGGGTCTGTAAATGTCTCATAAGCCGCTGTCGGGATATTGTACTTCTTCATAAGATCCTTGGAGAATGCCTTGGAACCCTCGAGGATCGCCGCGTTCTTTCTCGGTCCGAATACACGGAGTCCCTCTTTCTCGAAGACATCAACGATTCCGCCTACAAGCGGATCATCCATACCGATCACAGTAAGATCGATCTCTTTTTCTTTCGCGAAAGCAACTAATTTATCAAATTCCATGGCACCGATCGGCACGCACTCCGCTACTTCAGAAATACCTGCATTGCCCGGTGCACAGTAGATCTTATCGACCTTCTTGCTCTGTGCGACCTTCCATGCGATCGCATGCTCTCTTCCGCCGCTGCCAACGATTAAAACCTTCATTCGTTTTTCCTCCTGCTTATCAGTGAAGCCGTTCCTGTATACGCCCCGCGCAGCCAGGAACGGCTGTCTTCTATCCTGTATCAGATCTCTCCGTTTGCGATCATGTCGATGGCCTTCGGCAGGATCTTCCACTCTGCCTGTTCCATGACGCGGCGCTGAAGGACCTCCGGCGTGTCACCTTTTTCCACTTCAACAGCCTTCTGTAAGATGATCGGACCGGAATCCATTCCCTCGTCCACAAAATGTACCGTCGCACCGGTGATCTTTACACCTCTCCGAAGAGCAGCCTCATGGACCTTCAATCCGTAGAAGCCGACACCGCAGAAGGACGGAATCAAAGACGGGTGGATATTGATGATCTTATCTCTGTATTTTTCGATCATGGCTGCAGGGATCTTCACGAGATATCCTGCCAGCACGATGAGGTCCAGCTCATAGGAATCGATTTTAGCAACCAGTGCCTCATTGAACTCCTCCCTGGACGCAAAATCCTTCGGGGAAAGACACTCAGCCGGAATCCCATGCTTTTTCGCGCGCTCCAAAGCAAACGCGCCTGCGTTGTTGCTGATGACGACCTCTACCTTCGCATTGCGGATCGTTCCCGCGTCGATGGCATCTAAGATCGCCTGAAGATTCGTTCCTCCGCCGGAAACAAGAACGCCGACTCTTAACATAAGGTCACTCCCTTTTCTCCTGCCTCGATGGATCCGATGATGTACGGGATATCTCCTGCTGCCTTCATGGCTGCCATCGTTGTGCGGACATCTTCCTCAGCGACTGCAACGACCATGCCGATTCCCATGTTGAAGGTATTGTACATGATCTTCTCATCGATCTCGCCCTTTTTCTGCATCAGCGGGAAGATCGGCGGGATCTGGTAGCTGTCTTTATGAATCACAGCGCGGACGCCATCCTTTAACATACGCGGAACATTCTCGTAGAAGCCGCCGCCTGTGATATGGCTGCATGCCTTTACGGTAACGCCTGCTTTTTTCACGTTCTTTAAAGCTTTCACATAGATTCTTGTCGGAGCGAGAAGTGTCTCACCAAGAGTCTTTCCAAGCTCGTCGTAATATGTATTTAAGCCCTCCGCAGTCATCTCTTTCTCAAATACCTTGCGGACAAGAGAGAAACCGTTGGAGTGAACGCCTGTGGAAGCCATTCCGATCAGCACATCACCCGGCTGAAGATCCTCGCCTGTGATCATATCCTTTTTATCGCAGACGCCAACGGAGAAACCTGCAAGGTCATACTCATCCTCTGCCATAAGACCCGGATGCTCTGCGGTCTCACCGCCGATCAGGGCAGCTTCAGACTGGAGACAGCCTTCCGCAACACCTTTTACGATATCCGCGATCTTTTCCGGATAGTTTTTGCCGCATGCAATATAGTCTAAGAAGAATAACGGCTCACCGCCTGCACACGCGATATCGTTGACACACATGGCAACTGCGTCGATACCGATGGTGTCATGCTTGTCCATGATCATCGCAAGTTTCACCTTTGTTCCACATCCGTCAGTACCGGAAAGAAGGACCGGCTCCTCCATATCTTTGATCTTTGCGAGGGAGAATGCACCGGAAAATCCGCCAAGACCTCCTAAAACTTCCTCACGCCTGGTCTTCTTAACATGCTCTTTCATCAGTTCTACAGACTTGTAACCAGCCTCGATATCAACTCCGGCTTTCTTGTAATCCATATGTATTTCCTCCTGGAGAATCTTATGTTCTCGGACATTCTCTGCACATTCTGCATGCTGCATGCGCGATCATGTCCCGATTTCTATATTTTTTATGCTTATATGAGTTTACACTGTGTCTTCATCAGACCCTGCTGGAAACACAATACCCGGCAGCTACTCACCTTTCTGTCTGCGGGAACTCTGTTTTTAATATCTCTGTTACTTGTCATTTTTTCATGGAAGCAAGATACTCTTTGTATCCAATCTTGTCGAGCTTCTCAGCCTTGCTCTCAACTTCCGTCTTCATCTTCTCGGAATAAGCTTTTAATTTTTCAAGGAGTTCCGGATCGGATGCCGCAAGGATCTTTGCCGCAAGGATTCCGGCGTTCTTTCCTCCGTTGATCGCTACGGTCGCTACCGGGATTCCGGACGGCATCTGTACGATAGAATAGAGGGAATCCACGCCGCCTAAGTCAGAAGTCTTCATCGGGATTCCGATGACCGGAAGCGGGAAGATCGCTGCGCACATACCCGGAAGGTGAGCTGCCTTGCCTGCGCCGGCAATAATGACCTTCATGCCTTTGCTCTCGGCGCTCTTTGCGTACTCGAAAAATGTATCCGGCTCTCTGTGAGCGGAAATGATCGTCATTTCAAAATCAATACCAAACTGTTCCAGTACCTCGGCAGCCTGTGCCATGATCGGCATATCAGAGTCACTGCCCATTACAATTCCAACTTTTGCCATTGTTTTTTCTCCTTATGAGTGTAACGATTATTGATAAGTAATACTAATAAATAGCTTTTTAGTAACAATATTTCCTTATCAATCATAATACAAGGTTTTTTTATGCGCGTCAAGTAGGAATCCGTAGATTCTGCCAACTTCATGCAGTGATGTGATACTGCAAAATATAATATTCTTCCCATCCATCGGTCTGTCAGCGGCTTTTCCTGGGATCACAAGTGTCCACGCTCAGTGTAATTATGTAAAAACACCCTGAAATACATAAATGAATTACATATTTCAGGGTGTCCTGTCATCAGCTGCATAACCACTGTGTTCATAATTTTCTCTATGCTATTCTGGTTTTGCAGTCTGATAAAACTTTTTGTAACGATTCTGTATCTTCACAGTTACAACTTTTTCTTATTTTTCATCCAGCGGCCTATTTAATTCATCCAGCCCCGCCAGCACAAACCTTCCGTCCAGAATAATATCTGTCTTCGTTCCGTCTGTATGGACTGCGGAAATTCTCTCCAGCTCCTTATATGGGATCGTGATATCCGTGTGGACGCCGAAGTACGCCTTCGAGACATCTTCCTTCCTTAATATAGAAACTTCGTTGTCTCTCGCGATCATCTCCTTGCCGTCCGGATTGTACATCGGGCTGTCCTCAGACCAGCTGTAGCAGGTGTCGCCAACTGCAAAGTGCGGTCCCATCTTCTCGACGATGAGGATCGGCAGACGGTTCAGAATTCCAAACTTCTCCGCCATGGCGTAGGCCGTCGTGTTCGTTCCGATGGCAAACTCACCGAGGGGCAGCGTCTCATGACCGTTCATGATTCCCTGCACGATGAGACGGTGTCCGGCTTCCTGATCGATCACTCCATTTTCCACGAAGTTATCGCATACCGCTGAAACCACACGGCCGTCCTTGAATTCCATGCGGAGATTCCGGTACTGGATATCTCCGATATAAACCGTTCCCACATTTAAGATTCCGTTCGTTCCCGCAAGCTTCGGGGAAGTGAACACCTCGCCAAGCGGAATATTTACATCCGCCACACAGTTCTCAAACTTCGTCTGCTTTTCCGGGTTGGAAATCGCAGCCAGCTGGACCTGCATGTTCGTCTGGTTCTCCCCTTTTCCGGTGATCTCCACATACTCTGCCGTATCGAGAACATCAATGATCTTCTGCTGCATGTCACGGTAAAGTTCGTAATCCAGGGTGTTGATCCGGATCGTCTCCTTAAAGATCTCCGGGAACAGTTCCCCGATTGCCGGAACCGGGAACGCGATGATCGTAAAGCTCGTCTCATCCCCCGGAATATATTCGTTCACCACCGGCATAGAGAGATTCCTGTACTCCAGATAAAGGTTCTGCTGTTTCTCCGTAAACGCCCATGCCTCCGGCTTATTCACCGGATCAAAGCCCGGCTCGCCGAAGGTCTCGATGACCGCCGGTCCCGCGTAAGCGACTGCGTCCTCTTTATACTGCTCGTAGGCCGTCTTTAAGACACCGATCTTCCGGTCACGGAACGCCTTATCCATATAGACTGCGCTGTCATAACGATGGTCATAATCATACTGTCTGTTCGGGGAAGAGGATGCGTATCCGCTGTGTCCTGCCGGATTCCGGTTGATGCTGCCCACAGCACTTCTGCAAAAGATCACCGAAAGCCCCGCTGACTCGAAATTTTTTACTGCCTGGCGTACCATGCGTTCAAAACCGATCGGATAACGCACTGACACCGTCTTCTTCTTCGAAAGATCCCGGCCCATGACCTCAAATCCACGGATATATCCGTCAGTATAGGTATCTGCCATCTTCCTGATCTCTTCCTCCGGCAGGCTGTTTAAGAACGCCGCTGTCTTCTCCTCTTCCGGGGAAATATACGCACCGAACCGGTAGAGATACGAGAGATCGGAAAGGTCACTCTCCATGATGATCTTTTTCGCGAAGTCAAGCTTTGGATCCACGCCTTCCTGTACACGGTAAGTCAGAGTCACATCACAGTAGTCGCTGGCGCTCCAGTAGAGCACGTCCTTGATCTCCTTCGCTGCCGGAAGTGTCTCGCCCTCAAAGAGATTGTAGATCTCGATCAGTGCCTCGTTTCCGATCACGAGATCCAGAACACGTCCCTCAAACGCGTAAATGATATCCCCGCGGATCTCCGCATAGAGATAGGAAAGAAGCTTTCCGTACTCCTCCCCCAGTGTCTTCACCGCGTAAGCCGGATTCGTATAGCTTGTCTCATAGTTTTCCGGAAGAACATCCACATAGAGCTTATGGTTTAACGTTCTTCCCTCTTCCAGTGTCATCTGATCCAGGCTTCCGTCCTCTTTCGCCTTTAAGACCTCGCCGCACTGGATAATGAACTCTGTCACTTTTCTAAAATAATCCCGGTAGTTTTCCGGTACCGTCTCTTCCGTCAGAATTTCCTGGATCCGCGCCATGGAAAGGTCATAGCGCTCTCTGATCAGATCTTGTTCCATGTGTCATGCCTCCATTTCACGTTCATTTTCCGCACCTGAAAAAGATGCGCTCCGGACCGCTGTTCCCGGTTCCGCCCTGTCATCTTTACAGCGCAAACACGATCATCAGTACCCACACCAGCAGCAGGATCCCCGCCGCCGCAAGGCTGATCTTCGCCAGAAGATAATTCTTCTCTTTCTCCATCATGGCAAATACACCATAGACCACCGATGACACCGCAATGATAATACTGCAAAAACCCAGAGCCGCAGCCGCAAGCGGTGCATTCCCCTGGGTATAGTACGAAAAGCTGATGGCAGCGGCATAAAAGACAAGTGCCGCCGCTGCGAGCCCTGCCGCCACAAAACTGTTCTTTGCAAACGGCTTTTTTATATACGATACTTTATTTCCGATTCGTTCCACTGTATCTCTCCCAAACGCCTCTCGCAAGGACAAAAATAATATACCCGGCAAAACCACCGATGGTATTTAAGAGTAGGTCATCCACATCAAAGCTTCCGACTTTGCCGACAAGCTGCATCGTCTCCACAAGAAGACTCATGGCAAAGCTTAAGAGTACTGTGATATACCAGTGTCTCGTCCGCACCCAGATGACCGGCAGAAAAAAGCCAAAGGGCATAAATGCCAGCACGTTGCCGAAAATATTCAAGAACACCGCGCGCCAGCCAAGAATGTTCCTGTATAAAAGAAAGCGCCGAATCTCTTTAAAAAGGGTCAGGTTGTAGGAATATTCGGCCCTCGCGTCGGGGCTGCGCCCCATTTCTTCGGCGAAAAACAGGAAATATGTCAGCAGAACCAGATACAGGACAAAAAGAACCGCCCCGAGAATCCGATGTCTGTGTTTTTTCATTTTCAAAATTCTCCATTCCCACCAAAACAGGGGTTCCTGTTTCGTGGTCCTTCTCTCCGGATACTCTCCGAATTTTTAAGCAGGAAAGGAGATGCCGCCATAAAGGCCACATCTCCCACTCCGTTCATTTCACTTTTCAGGCATGCTTCACCGCTCTTTTTGTTTTCACAGCCGCGTTAAAACCGCCCTGATCCGATTAAAACGTAATCTCAGATTTTCTCTTAAGAAGCAGTGCCCCATTCACGATCGCGATGATTCCGGCAGCAAGTCCGACAGATGCAACGATAACTCCAACCGCGATGCTCGCTGCCCCTGTGTTTCTCATGGTCTTATAAATTTTTTCCATAAAACCGCTCCTTCTTATTTTACGCCATACTGCTCATAGTATGCGTCGATCGCTGCTTTTAATGTGTCGTCGATGATAACTTTTCCCTTGTACTCTTTGTTGTAAAGGTGCTCAACTACTTCCTTCATGGTTACGATCGCTGTTGTGCGGAAACCGTATTTCTCTTGGATCTCGGTAAGAGCGGACTTCTCGCCTTTACCTCTCTCGCAGCGGTCTACGGATACAACAAGACCGAGAACATCGACATCGCCCTGTGCCTTGATGATCGGAAGTGTCTCCTCGATGGATGTACCCGCTGTTGTCACGTCCTCGATGATAACGACCTTGTCACCGTCAGCGATCGGGCTGCCGAGAAGGATTCCCTTGTCACCGTGGTCTTTTACTTCTTTTCTGTTGGAGCAGTACTTGATGTCTGCGCCGAAGTGCTCACTGATCGCCATGCTTGTTGCAACGGTCAGCGGGATTCCCTTGTAAGCCGGTCCAAAGAGAACATCGAAGTCTGTTCCGAATGTATCATTGATTGCCTTCGCGTAGTACTCGCCGAGCTTTCTGAGCTGGGCGCCTGTGCGGTAGAAGCCTGTGTTTACGAAAAACGGTGTCTTTCTTCCGCTCTTTGTTACGAAATCTCCAAATTTTAATACGCCGCAATCAACCATGAATTCAATAAATTCCTGCTTGTACTTTTCCATGACCTAAAAACTTCCTTTCAAAATAATATTCTTAGTGCACAGCACCAATTAACTCGTGGATATCTTCCACACCGTACTTCTTCATGTACGCCTCGATGCCCTCGATCACCTGGATCGTCGTATCCGGGTTGATGAAACTCGCGGTTCCGATGGACACTGCTGTCGCACCTGCGAGGATGAACTCCAGCGCGTCCTCAGCCGTCATAATGCCGCCCATTCCGATCACCGGGATCTTCACAGCGTTTGCGACCTGATATACCATGCGGACAGCCACCGGTTTGATCGCCGGGCCGGACATACCGCCGGTCTTGTTTGCCAGGGCGAATGTGCGCTTGTTGATATCGATCTTCATTCCCGTGATGGTGTTGATCAGAGATACCACATCAGCTCCACCTGCCTCAACGGCTCTCGCCATCTCAGCGATATCCGTAACGTTCGGGGAGAGCTTCATGATTACCGGCTGCTTTGCGACCTTCTTTACCGCCTTTGTGATCTGTTCCGCGCATTTCGGATCCTGGCCGAATGCGATTCCGCCCTCTTTTACGTTCGGGCAGGAGATATTGATCTCGAGCATATCCACGTCAGCGTCAGCGAGACGCTCCACAACATCCACATAGTCGCTCTCGGACTTTCCGCAGACATTAACGATGATCTTTGTGTCATGCTGTCTTAAGAACGGAACATCGCGCTTCATGAACACGTCGACGCCCGGACCCTGAAGACCGATAGCATTTAGCATTCCGCCGTAAACTTCCGTCACTCGCGGAGTCGGATTTCCCGGCCACGGCACGTTTGCGATTCCTTTTGTTACAACAGCGCCGAGACGGTCAAGATCGATCATCTCGCCGTATTCCATACCGGAACCAAAGGTACCGGAACAGGTCATCACCGGGTTCTTTAACTCTACACCGGCAAGTGTTACTTTTGTATTCATGCCTGCTCCTCCTTCTTGATCATGATGCCGGAGGCGATGCGCTCGCGCTGCTCATCCGGAGTCAGAAGTTCTACCTCTTCAGCGCGGAATACCGGACCGTCCTTGCAGATTCTCTTGTTTCTCACGTTGCTGTGCTCATCAATGTCCTTGCTGTGGCATACACAGCCAAGACAGGCACCGATTCCACATGCCATCTTTTCTTCCAGAGAGATATAACACTCGATCCCGTTCTCCATTGCGTAGGTCTTTAATGCCTTCAACATCGGAGTTGGTCCGCATGCGTAGATAATATCCGCGGTAAGCTTCTCCGCGCGGATCGCGTCGATGACATTTCCCTTTGTTCCGACACTTCCATCCTCTGTCGCGATCACGACATCGGCGTATTTGCGAAGCTCGTCCGCGAGGAAAGTCTCTTTATCTCTGTAACCGATGACTGCTGTCTTCTCGCAGTCAAGGTTCTTAGCAAGCTCTAACATCGGCGGGATTCCGATTCCGCCGCCGATCAGGAATGCTTTTTTCTTCTTTAAGGGGAATCCATTTCCCAGCGGTCCCATAATATCGAGGGTATCGCCTTCCTCGTATGCGGAAAATTCCTTTGTTCCAGCTCCCGCGATGCGGTAAACGATCCGAAGTCTTCCATTCTCCTTGTCCGCCTCACAGATACTGATCGGACGCGGGAGAAGCTTTGACTGGTCATTGGTGTAAACAGCGATAAACTGTCCCGGTACGGCTGCTTTTGCCATCTCCGGTGCGTCAAGCCACATGCTGTAGATTCCCTCTGCCAGTTTTTCCTGGCTGTGGATCACAGCGTTTACTTTTTTCTGTGCCATGGTTTCCTCCTGGTGGTTTACTATCAGTATTCCGGTGCTTTTCCAACTTTCCGGAACACTGTTTTTATATGGTTACAACACATCAGCCACGGACATACGCCATGGCTGATAAATTTTCAATGTACTATTATAATACGGAGTTGATATCCGCGATCATATCCACAACGGCCTGTCTGGATGCCTCTGCGAAATGTTCCGGACCGAACTTTGCGTATTTCTCCTGCTTATACGCAGCGATGATTCCTCTGGAGGAGTTTACGACAGCTCCGAGACCATCCTCGTTGAAGCAGTGCATTAAGTCTTTCGCGGTACCGCCCTGTGCGCCGTAGCCCGGTACAAGAAAGTATGTCTTCGGCATGAGCTTTCTTAAGATCTTGCTCATCTCCGGATATGTAGCGCCCACAACAGCGCCTACGTTGCTGTAATCGCCGTCCATGCTTGCTTCGCCCCACTCAACGACCTTCTCTGCGACTAACTCGTAGAGCGGTCTTCCGTCTACAAGGCGGTCCTGGAACTCACCGCTGGACGGGTTGGATGTCTTAACGAGAACGAAAAGGCCTCTGTCCTCATCGTTGCAGACATTGACGAACGGTTTGATTCCGTCTGTTCCGAGGTACGGGTTTACGGTGATAAAATCTGTATTGAAGCCGCGGCATACATTGCTTCCGACTTTTACACTTCCGATATGTCCAACTGCATATGCGGAGGAAGTGGATCCGATATCGCCTCTCTTTACATCTCCGATCACAAGGAGTCCCTTGTTCTGGCAGTACTCGATGGTGCGGGCATATATTTTAAGACCCTCAATGCCAAACTGCTCATACATTGCAATCTGCGGTTTCACTGAGGGAATCAAATCATAAGTGTTATCAATAATTTCTTTGTTAAACTGCCATACAGCCTCGGCAGCTCCTTCCATGGTCTCGCCGAAGTCCTTAAATGCTCTCTGGACAATATGGTTCGGAATATAACCTAACATAGGGTCAAGACCGACGCAGATCGGTGCCTTTGTCTTCTGAATCTTCTGTATGAGCTGACTGATCATAGTTTCCTCCTCCGATGTAGTTGCGTTTCTACAACACCTTATTCTTTCCAATTTTAGCATATGGTGTTTCCGGTTTCAAGTAGAAATATAGAGGTTGGGAAAATTTCTGCAATTTGAGGAGAATCGGGGAATATTGTGACAGATGGGGAGCTGGCCTCCCCTCTTATACTACTTCCCAATGTCCTTTATGGCTGGTACCGACACGTTTGATAATGTTCTGTTGCCTCATCCTATTTACATGATATTTTACCCTGTTGATTTTCCAACCTAATTTTTCTGCAATCTCTTTCTGAGTCATGTCTGGATTCTGGCTTATTATCTGCAAAATAGTTTTGGCCTCTTGGCTTAGTTTCGTTTGGGTGGTAGTTTGGGTGGTATCTTTGGTGGTTTGGGTGGTATCCCGCGCAGTTTGGGTGGTGTCCTGCACAGTTTGGGTGGTACTTTGGGTGGCTTGGGTATTACCTTGGGTAGCTTGGGTGCCACTTTGGATATTTTCTTCCGCACATCTTATCACTGTATCTTCCGTATTCCGATAAAGATTAATACGGAACCCGATCTCTAAATCCTGAAACTCTGGCTCCCGCAGTCCATACTCTTTCATCGCCTCCAACAATTTCGGAATCCCACTGCCCCATGCTTCAATCAGATTCATGTATGAAAAAGCATGTGCCAATGCACGATTTCGAATTTTAGAGTATCCCTCTCTCATTTTATCCAATGTCACACCTGGCATCAAACCGCCCGGAGAGGTGATCTCCAACCGATCATCATAAATCGCCACCTGGATATGTGAACTTTGTAAATAGCTACAGTTCATCACAGCATTAATAATCAACTCACGAATACTGTCCGGCGGTAATTCATAAATATCTTTCCGATAAATTCCCTCAAGTTTTGCGCCTAAATGAATATTTCTCAATACAAACTGGAACGAATCATCGATCTGCTGCCATAATGGACCGCTATACTCACGCTTGTCCACAAATACAGCACGCGTTTTTCCTTTGAACATTCCACATTGGATATGTGACAAGAATTCATCCTTTCCCAACAGGAAAACATATCCATTTGTAGGATGTATACTTCCATCTTCTGCTTCTGCCAGTAGTCCCCAACTGAGCAGTACATTCTTTGTTATATCCTTAACCGCTTCTTTCTGCGTCTTTGACTTTCCATTCGCAATAGCTACTTCTTTCATCTGCCTGCATAGTTCTGCAATCTCTTCATCTGTAACTGTCAAATCTCTGCGAATAACCTTGTCATAGGATCGTCCCTCATCCTCATAATACATTTCAGCTGTTAGGTCACGTCCAGCAGGACGGGATGTCCCCGAAACCCGGATATAAGTGCCATCCTTAATTCCCATGGACTTGATATAATACGGTCTCTGTTTTCCCGGGCTGATCTCAGCAATAATGATCGTCTTATCCTCAATCGTCTGTAAGTAAACATCTGGAATAACGACCGGTTCACAGCTGTCCGATATTGCTGTAGTAATCGCATCAATCTCCGAAAAGACATTTTCCTTAGGAATACCGACTACCTCACGAGTATCATCATCAACGCCAAATACAATGCGTCCGCCCTCTCCATTTGAGAAGGCAATAACTGTTTTCATGTATTTTATACTATCCTTCGGTCTCTGGACTTTAAACTCTACATTTTTTGATTCACCTGCTAAGATTTCTCCAATAGTCAATAAATTCACCTCCACTCAGTTTCTACTATATTTCGCAATTATTTTCCATTTCCATATGGTGTCTTCGTTTCCGCAACCATCGATAATGTATCCCGACTATTAAAATCGTAAGTTACTATCTTTTGTTCCGCATCGGTAAATGTAGATGAACCACCGATTCCAAAATATTTTTCAAAGAATTGTTTCAGTTTGTCAATAACGCCCTGCTTCTTCTTTGCTCTTCCACCGCCGCCGAAACGAGAGATTGGCGGCATAAGCCTATCTATATCCGTTCCCGCCGTCTTGATCTCTCCATCCCGGAATGCATTCTCCATAAATTTTCTGGTATCTTCCGGTTTCAGCCGTTCTTCTGCAATAATATTATCGAGGTCATGATCTCGCTGCTCTACCACATAGCTATGCCACTCATTCATAACATCATCCACATCATTGATTCCCGCTATAAAGGTTTCAATGAGCTGTTTCTTGCTGCGCAGTTCCGGACTGGCGTCAATTGCCTTGTTGATGGTTATCAATACTTCTTTATCCTCACAATGGGTATCATGATACTTCTTCACAAGTATCAGAATATAATCAATATTGATTTCTATCTGACGAATCAGTTCAATCTCAAATACCACATCATCTGTAATATCCGTACTTTCCTGCCGCTTGTGTTTCCACTCATCGCGCAGATCCTGATAACGACCAAGATAATCCTGCAGATCACGCTCAGTAATCAATTCTTTCTCTTTAAATTCATCAAATGAAATCAAAAGATTTCTCATTCGGAGAATTGCCCCAAACAAGGCAATAAACTCTTTTTGATTTTGTTCCCCGATGATCTGGGATTCTGACAGTGGAAACTTATCATTCAGTTCTTCCACCATATCCACATATCCCGGCATCGGTTTGCCATCTACCGATTCATATCCATAATAATAATCCTTAAAGCTCTGCAGAAGAACAATGCCTCCTGCATTCTTGTCCCCAAACAGGGAAATGGCACTGTCCACCCGCTTTTGCAGATTGCGAAAACATACAATATTTCCAAAGGTTTTTATAGAATTCAAAATGCGGTTTGTGCGCGAGAATGCCTGTATTAATCCATGCATTTTCAGATTCTTATCCACCCATAAAGTATTCATGGTTGTCGCATCAAAACCAGTAAGAAACATATTTACTACAATCAGAATATCCAATTCCTTATTCTTCATACGAAGAGACACATCTTTATAGTAATTCTGGAATTTATCACTTGAAGTGTCATAATTTGTATGGAACATCTGATTATAATCTTCTATTGCCTCTTCCAAAAAATCTCTGGACGGCTGATCAAGTGCAGAAGTATCTTCGGAGTTTTCCTCATCCAGAATGCCATCCGATTCTTCCTCATTTGCGCCATAGCTGAAAATAGTCGCAACACGCAATTTCTTAGTCGGATCTGCTGACATCTGCTTTTTGAATTCCTGATAATACAGCTTTGCCATCTGCACACTTGATACAGCAAAAATAGAATTAAAGCCACTGATTCTCTGTTTCTGCTTGATTTCCTCTACCTCGTCCCTTTTAGCCGAGGCAACCTCTGCAATATTCGTAAGTGTATTGTATATGTATGTTTTATCTCCACGATATGTCTTCTGGTCAAAATGTTCCAGTATATACTGCGTCACAATATGAATTCGCTCAGGAGCCATCATAACCTTTTCCCTATTGATGTCCCAGACCATCTCATCTGTGATTTCTTCATCCGCATCCATTGTTTTAATATAATCGACACGAAACGGGAGAACATTTTTATCATTAATTGCATCCACAATTGTATAGCTGTGAAGCTGATCGCCAAAAGTCTGTCCTGTTGTAAAAAATTCTGGATTCTTCGCTCTGCCGGAATTGACCGAGAATATTGGCGTTCCTGTAAATCCAAATAAATGATATTTCTTGAAATTCTTTACAATGGCAGTATGCATGTCACCAAACTGACTGCGATGGCACTCATCAAAAATGATGACAATATGCTTCGTGTATACTTCATGCCCCGGATTTTTCTTTATGAATGTAGCTAATTTCTGGATTGTAGTAATAATAATATGGGCATCCGGATCTTCAAGCTGACGTTTTAATACAACGGTTGAAGTATTGCTGTTTGCAGCTCCTTTTTCAAAACGGTCATATTCCTTCATGGTCTGGTAATCCAGATCCTTACGATCAACCACGAACAATACTTTATCAATATACGACAATTTTGACGCCAGTCTTGCTGTCTTAAAAGAAGTGAGTGTTTTTCCTGATCCTGTGGTATGCCAGATATAACCTCCACCTTCAACACTGCCATACTTTTTATAATTATTAGCAATTTCAATGCGATTGAGAATTCTTTCTGTAGCCGTAATCTGGTATGGACGCATAACCATCAGCATATCCTCAGACGTAAAAATACAATACTTTGCGAGGATATTGAGAATCGTATGTTTCGCAAAAAATGTCTTGGTAAAATCAATGAGATCAGGGATCACTCGATTATTAGCATCGGCCCAGAAACAAGTAAATTCAAAACTGTTGCTCGTCTTTGTCTTACTGGCACCACGTTTTTCATGTTCCTTTTCTGCATTTCGTCTGGTACTATTGGAATAATACTTTGTATTTGTTCCATTTGAAATTACGAAAATCTGAATATACTCGTATAATCCACAGCCCGCCCAGAAAGAATCCCTCTGATATCGATTGATTTGGTTAAACGCCTCTCGAATGGCAACACCTCTGCGTTTCAGTTCGATATGTACGAGCGGCAGGCCATTCACCAGTACCGTAACATCATAGCGGTTGTCATGCTTTGCACCATCTTCTGTACCGATCACATATTGATTGATGACCTGCAGTCTGTTGTTATGAATATTCTTTTTATCTATGAGCGTGATGTTCTTGGAAGAACCATCATCACGAGTCAGTACCTGAACATTATCCTCCTGTATCTTTCGGGTCTTTTCCACGATATGCTCATTTGGATTAGCAACAGCATTTTTGAAAAAATCTTCCCATTCTGTGTCAGAAAATCGATAATTATTCAGTTCTTCTAACTTTTTACGGAGATTTGCAATCAAATCTTTCTCCGTGTGAATAGGCAGATATTCATAGCCCTGCTCACACAACAAACGAATAAACCCCTGTTCCAATTCCGCTTCACTCTGATAACTGTCAGAGCGCTTCTTGACTGGTTCATATTCTGTGACAACAGTATTTTCCGATGTCTCCGCTACGATATTAAAGTATGGCACATGATCGCCTCCTTATTTTTGTAATTCTTTGAAAGATAACAGCTTGTTTCTGTAATATTCATATTGCTTTTGACGGGCTTCGATCTCAGCTGGAAGACCTACTGATAGATCATTGCAAAGGACATCAAAGTGACGAAGAACTGTCACAATGCGTTCCTGTTCTTCAAGTGATGGTACTTGCAATACAAACTTACGAATTTTTTCCATTGGTATATTTTTCATCGATGATGCTTGAAGCAGACGATTTATTTGTGTCTCCCGAAATATATTTGTTTGAAAAAAGTAACGCATATATTCTGGATTTATAATTTTTTTATCTACTCTTATTAGTGCAACATTAGGTGCAAGATAATACTTATCATTCTCTTCGATTACAGCAACCCGTCCTATTGTTCCAACATAAGTAAAAAGCATATCACCATTATATAGTTTGCTTCTAGTCAATTTTGATAAATCACTTTTATCAATATATTTCACATCACTTAAATCTAACTTTCCATTTCTAACATTTAAACCACGAAGAGCAATGATTTTACCTTCGTCTGAGTAAGTAACGTACTTAGTAAATTCATATCCTGCAAGTTTTGTAACTGTAGCAATAGTCCCCAATTCAAGAGGAACATAACCAAATACATATTGAATAAGCTTAATTACGCTCTGTCTGTCTGTCTGTCTGTCTGTCTGTCTGTCTGTCTGTCTGTCTGTCTGTCTGTCTGTCTGTCTGTCTGTCTGTCTGTCTGTCTGTCTGTCTGTCTGTCTGTCTGTCTGTCTGTCATAATCGTGTTGCCTGTTTCAGCAAATGTCAAGAGTAAATCTCGATAATATTCATATTGTTTTTGGCGTGCTTCAATTTCGGCTGGCAGACCGATATTTAGGTCGGTACAGATGGATTCAAAATTATCAAGTAACTCTACCACCCTACTTTGTATGTCCTTAGACGGAACTGGGACTTTATATGCAAGTACCTTTTGAAAATCCAAAGAATCTACTGTTCCACCTTGCTTTTTGGTTTTTATCAAAATGTCATTTCCTTTTCCTTGTATTACATGAAATGCGTATCTGGGAAGAATGCCTTCATTAACAACAAGCATTTTTATATCTTGATTAATGGTAGTTTCAAAAGGTACATAGGCGACCGGAAAAGTGTGTTTTAATATTCCAGACCTTGTTACTATAGCAATACTATTTGCTGGATATACTGTCATAGATGCTTCCTTTACCGCTTTTTCTGTAATGTGATCTTTCGTCTCTATCAAGGTTGATGATTTCATGTCTTTTGACGAAATCCAGGGAATTGTACCTTGCTCCCAAAAACTTTTTTCTGACATAGATGGAGTTTTTCCACCAGACCACTCTCCTAGTTCAGCAAGTGACTTCACCAGATAGTTTCCATCATGAGAGAGTAATTTATCTCTATAAAATTCGTATTGTTTCTTCCGAGCTGTAAGCTCGGCTGTAAGCTCGGCTGTAAGCTCGGCTGTAAGTAACGTAAAAGAGTCCAGCACGCGGACTATTTCACGTTGTACCTCCAGAGGAGGTACCGGAATCAACATTTCTTCAAATTTTTTTCTCGAAATATATGGAATCGTTCCTGTCGATGCTTGAGATTTTAAATATTTTGTTTGTGTTTCCATATAATAAAGAAGATACTTATTAAACAGTCTTTTTCCACAAACTAAACCAATAAAAGTTTGATTTGTTATAAGCGGTTGAGTATTTATTGCATATGTTCCTAATGAAGCAGAACACGAACATATTACCGTTCCTGTCGGAAATACTTTTAGATTCATTTTTTTGATAACATCTTCACTTACTCCAAGACCAGATAATGATTTATTAAAATATTGTCCCTCTTTATCTTCAATACGGCACCATGGTATATTTCCATCAAAGGTTTTTGGTCTATCCCGCATTGGCACAATAACATCATCACATACATCTTTGATTCTTTGAAATTCCACTCCATTCGGGCAAAGTTCCTTTATCAACTCATCTAATCTACTCATTAAGTTTACTCACCGCCTTTTTCCAACATCTTTTTCACTTCCTTATCAAAATCAGAAGTTATCTTTTGCGTTTTATTAAACTCTGCATATTCAGTGGCAGCTTTTTCTTTTGCCATTCTTCCGGAAATTTTCCCCTTGTCACGCAGAATATCATATCTACGGAAAGCGAGGAATTCATTTACGCTGGCAGCAAATTCCTCCATGGTAAACGTATTTTCTCTTTCTATCAAATCTTCTATATAATCAAAATATCCTGTTACTGCCCGTTCCAGTTGCCGAATTTGTTTTTCTTCCAAATAATTTTTAGCAATCAACACATCCGATTTCAAGATACGACCTTCTGGAGCATTTTTCCAAGTGGTTAGTCCCATATGTTCCTTCAGTCTGTCTGCTTTCGTATAAACAATTTCTGCCGCCGTTTGTCCCGTAATTGCATAATGAAATTTATTCTGCACCATCGCATAAAATTCATGGGTAACCTGCGCGTCCTTGTCATAGTCGATACTGCATTCCGCAAAAATATCAGTAATCTGCTGCCAAATACGACGCTCACTCGCACGGATGGAACGAACTCTTTCCAGTAATTCACGGAAGTAATCTTTTCCAAAAACGGTTTTTCCTTGCTTTAAACGCTCATCGTCCATAGCAAAGCCCTTAATCATATATTCTTTCAGAACACTTGTTGCCCAAATTCTGAACTGGGTCGCTCTGCGAGAATTTACACGATAACCTACAGAAATAATTGCATCCAGATTATAAAAATTTTGTGTTCTTTTTACCTGACGATTTCCCTCTTGCTGAACTATTTCCATTTTGGAAACAGTTGAATCCTGCGTCAATTCTCCGTCGCCATAAATATTAGACAAGTGTTTGGATATAGCCGGAACATCCACATCAAAGAGTTTTGCCATTGATTTTTGTGTCAGCCAAATTGTTTCATCATGGATGACAGCATTTACTGAAATATCCTCATCAACAGACTGGTACATTAAAAATTGGAATTCTCTACTCATACCCCACCTCAATATCTGCGATAATCTTGTCAATCTCGTCACGAAGCACCTGTTCACGAGCAACAATTTCTTTTATTTCCGCATTTAACTTCACAATATCAATTTTCTCTCTGGTATCCTCAACTTCAACATATGTGGATACAGACAGATTATAATCATTGCTGGATACTTCCTCATAACTTGCCAGATGTGCAAAATGTTTTACTTCTTCCCTCTTTGCAAACGCATCTACAATATGCTCAATATTCTCTGGTGTCAGTTTATTATTGTTGGTAACCTTCACGCACTCATTTGTAGCATCAATAAATAACGTCTTATTATCTGCCTTATTCTTCTTCATGACCATGATACAGGTTGCAATTGAAGTACCAAAAAACAGATTACTCGGCAGCTGAATGATACAATCCACATAGTTGTTATCAACTAAGTACTTACGGATTTTCTGCTCTGCACCTCCACGGTACATAATTCCCGGGAAACATACAATAGCGGCTGTTCCGTTGGATGCAAGCCATGACAGACTATGCATAATAAACGCCATATCTGCTTTACTTTTCGGTGCTAAAACTCCTGCCGGAGCAAAACGTGGGTCGTTGATCAGCAGTGGATTTTCATCCCCCGCCCATTTGATCGAATATGGCGGATTGGACACGATCAGCTCAAATGGCTCATCATCCCAGTGTTGCGGACTAATCAAAGTGTCTTCACATGCAATGTTGAATTTATCGAATCCTACATCATGCAGGAACATATTAATGCGGCACAGGTTATAGGTTGTAATATTGATCTCCTGACCGTAAAATCCGTTGCGGATCGCATCTTTGCCAAGAACTTTCTCTGCTTTCAGAAGCAGCGAACCCGAGCCACATGCCGGATCATATACTTTATTAATTTCTGTTTTTCCTACCGTTCCAAGCCGTGTAAGCAATTCTGACACATCCGCTGGAGTGAAGAACTCTCCGCCAGATTTTCCGGCATTTGACGCATACATCATCATCAAATACTCATATGCATCACCAAACGCATCGATGGAGTGGTCTTTCACATCTCCCAGCTTCATTTCGCCCACACCATTCAGTAATTTCACAAGCTTTTCATTACGTTTTGCAACCGTAGAACCCAATTTATTGCTGTTCACATCATAGTCATCAAACAGTCCGGCAAAATCACTCTCCGCCTCACTGCCTTTCGCAGATTCCTCGATATGACGGAATACCCGTTCCAATGTTTCATTTAAATTCTCGTCATCTGCGGCATTGGACCGAACATTGCAGAACAGTTCACTCGGCAGAATGAAAAATCCTTTTTCTTCTACAAGTCCCTCTCTTGCTTCCTCCGCATTTTCATCTGCCATTTTTGCAAAGTCAAAATCGGTATTGCCTGCATTGATCTCACCGCTATTTACATAATTACACAGATTCTCTGAAATATAACGATAAAACATCGTACCCAGAACATAATTTTTGAAGTCCCATCCATCAACTGCTCCGCGCAGTTCATCCGCGATTGCCCATATTGCACGATGCAGCTCATCACGTTCCTGTTCTTTTTTTGTATCAATCATTCCCTCTTCCTCCATTATCCTCTGGTACAAATTCCAAAATATCATCCACTCCACAATTTAAAACACGGCACATACTTTCCACGCTTTCCAAAGAAATATATCCGTTTCGTTTCAAACGTGTGATAATATTAGCCGAAAAGCCAGCCTCCTGTTGAAGCTGCGCATTCGTCATATCTTTTTCTATTAACAAATGGAATAATTTTTTATAACTGACTGCCATACCATATCCTCCATTATTTTGTTAGCAGGTATATGTAAATATTATCACGACATCGTGAGTTTTTCAACGACCACGAGTTAAAAACAGCCACTTGAATTTTCATATTCAACCAAACTGGTTGTTGATCTATTATCTCGAAAATGATTTACTTTTACCAACACTTGCATGTATGGAAACTTATAGTGATTTATTTCAGAAATAAAGAAAAATAAAGCAGCGTTTACATCCGTACAAATCGTCCTCAAGTTGAGGACGATTTGCCGTATATGACTTTCCGAAATAAGTATACATAAAAGCGGCACCCAGTATTTACACCAGATGCCGCATCCTGTTATTTTCTATTTTCTTCCCTCAACTATGAAACACAATCGTACAGACATACTCCCCATTCTTATAATCCTTCTTCGCAAACTGCTCCTCCACCAGCGTCTCCATGTTCATCCAGTATTCCTCAGCAGCCAACATGATATGGGACAGCATGATTCCCATGTTGAACTCCTTGAAGGCCTTCGCTCCTTTTCCGGAGAATGGGGCGGCTTTTTTCATGAAGATGTAGAGGCGGTCGGAGTAAACGACGAAGCGCCAGGGCTGGGAGTTGAAGGAGGACGGGGCGAGGCGGGCGGCGCGGAGGATCGACTTTACCTGTTCTCCCGGTTCATCCTTGAAGGCACAGAGAGCTGCCAGGGAGTTTCTGTGTGCCATGGACGAATCGCGGAACGGCTTTGCGAATGCTTTGCCGAAGGCGATCACGAGGAAACGCTTCAGTCCGTCTTTTTTATCCTCCCCTGCTTTTGTCGCTCCGAGATAGCAGGTTCCGAGTTCCTTCGATGTAAGGTAGAGGACTGCCTGCTCTGCTGCGTACCCGGCATTTCGCATGGAAAGGCGGTCATCGCCGCAGTATACCGCAAGGTAGTACGGTGCTTCCGTCTTCCAGAGTCCGTGGACCTTCAGCTTTTTGTCGGTGTTGTCCACGATCTCAAATTCTACCGGCTTTTCCTCATCTAAAAGCGCTACGGTTTTCAAATACCGTTTCAACGCTTCCAATCTCTCCGGCTCAATCTTTTCCATCCGGTATTCTCTGACGGAGTACCGGTTAAAAATCGCCTCATAAATACTCATAACTGCTCGCCTCTTCCCCTCATGCCGGATATTATCACTTTTCCCGGCAAACACTGCACCCTGATTTCATAATTGACAAACTGCAACTGCTCAGCAAGCCTGCATACTTGCTGCAATGATTTACATTTTGATACCTTTCAGTCCGTACTGCGTCGGTACGAACCAGAAATCTCTGACAAAAAATTCCTTTTTACGCCAGTTCTTCCATCTCATCCAGCAGCCCCTCAAACACCTTCACAGCCTCATTCACAACCTCCGGCTCTTCCATGTCAAGACCTACAAGCTTCAGTAATTCCACCGGTGTCCTGGAACAGCCGCCTTTTAAGAAGCGGAAATAGCCTTCCTTCGTCTCCGGGTCGCCTGCCAGGATCCGTCTCGCGATGGCCATCGCCGCCGAAAATCCGGTGGCGTACTGGTACACATAAAACTGCATGTAAAAGTGCGGGATCCGCTCCCACTCGTGGTCGATGTCGGAGTCGATCACGGTCTCTTTCCCATAATACTCCGAATTCAGCTCATGGTAAAGACCACAGAGCAAATCTTTTGTGAGCGGGGTTCCATTCCAGGAAAGCTTATAAGTCTCCCACTCGAACTCCGCGAACAGGGCCTGACGGAAAAGTGTCGTGCGGAACCGTTCCGCAAGCTGGTTCACCAGATAAAACTTCTCTTTTCTGTCCTTTGCCTCGTTGATCATGTAGTTTAAGAGCAGGATCTCATTGCAGGTGGAGGCCACCTCAGCCACAAAGATCCTGTATCCTGCGTAGGTGTAGCTCTGGTTCGCGTTGGAATACCAGGAGTGAATGGAATGCCCCATCTCATGGGCCAGCGTGAGGACAGAATTCAATGTCCCATCAAAGCTCATCAGCACATACGGGTGAACGCCGTAAGCGCTGTTGGAGTACGCGCCGCTTCTTTTTCCCTCATTCTCATAGACGTCGATCCAGCGGTTCTCAAATCCTGTTCTCAGGAGATTCAGATACTCCTCTCCTAACGGCTTCAGCGCCTTTAAGATCAGCTCCTGCGCCTCCTTGTAGGTGTAGGTCTTCTCATAATCTTCCGTCAGCGGCACATAGAGATCATACATGTGGAGCTCAGAGACATTCATATAGCTCTTTCTGAATTTCATGTACCGGTGCATCAGCGGCAGAGCGTTATGGACGGACTCGATCAGGTTGTCGTAAACCTTTTCCGGGATCTCATTCCCCGCCAGGTACATGGCTCTTGCGGACGGATATTTTCTCATTCTCGCATAGAAATTTCCTTGTTTGACATTTCCCTCATAATTTGCGGCAACGGTATTTGCGAACTGACGGTAGGAGGCGTACAGGGAATGGAACGCTGCCTCGCGGACACTCCTGTCCCTGCTCTCGATGAGCTTTCCGTATCTCGCGTGGGTCACATCCACCAGCTCCCCGTTTTCATCCTTCACCGGCTCAAATTTCAGATCCGCGTTGTTGAACAGGGCAAACACCGATGATGGAGTTCCCGAGATCTCGGAGGCGGCAGCTAAGATCGCCTCCTCCTTCTCCGATAACCTGTGAGCCTTTTTCGCCAGCAGACGTTCCAGCTGTTTCTTATAGTGGGCAAGCTCCGGAGATGCAAGAAATTCTGCCATCTTCTCATCCGGGATACTTAAAATCTCCGGATCCGCGAAGGAAGATGCCGCCATCGCCTTCACAGCCAGGGACTGGACTCTCGACACCAGCGCCTGGTTCTCGCTGACGGAGGTATCCTGGTCCCGCCTCTGCATCGCATACGCATAAAGGAGAGAAAGTGTCTCGTCCACAGACTCATCATATGTCAGATAGTTCTTCAGGTATTCCGCGGAGTTTCCAAGTTTTTCCCGGTATGCCTCATACTCCTGGATCCGCTCCTCCACACCGTCCATGAGTTCCTCGAACTTTTCCAGTGATTCGATCATGTCCTCCAGTTTCCAGGTATCCTGTTCTTCGATCTCTGAACGTTTCTTTACACTCTCAGCCATGGCTTTCTCTCCTTCTTAAATCAGATCTTTTTCATGATCTAATTTTTGCACAATCCCGCGCAAAAATCCATCCCATTTTTAATTTTTTCTCAAATTATTGCGTGTCCCCCCACTCCGTTCATCACGAAGCAAAGGTCATGAATGTTCACCAGTGACAGAATTCAATGTTGGTATATTTCGTATGTAAAAGAATGTGCCCTGATACATTGATTTGCCCCGCACAGCCACATACAGCAGCTTACACATTTGCGCAGGGTCATGCATTCAGGACACATTTCTCCATTTATTGGTCGGACCAATACAGCTATAAAAATACGTCTAACGATCAGATCAATCCCGACATGATCGGCACGCTCACAACCGTCATAAGTCCTGCTACCGCGATAGACAGGCTGCTCATGGCACCTTCCACTTCACCAAGCTCCAGGGCCTTTGCTGTTCCAATAGCATGGGCGGATGTTCCCAGTGCCAGGCCTTTCGCGATCGGCTCCTTGATTCCGATGAGCTTGAACCAGCCGTCCGCAACGATATTTCCAAGAATTCCTGTGATGATGATGCTCACGATGGTCATGGTCACGATCCCACCTGCTTCCTCAGATACGCCCATTCCGATCGCTGTGGTGATGGACTTTGGAAGCAGGGATACATAGTGCACATGTTCCAGCTTAAAGATCATGGACATCACATAGACGCTGACAACGCTTCCGATGACACCCGCGGTGATCGCCGTCGCAACAGCCGTCAAGTTTCTCTTCAACAGTTCCAGCTGCTTGTAAAGCGGGATCGCAAGGCATACCGTCGCCGGGGTCAGAAAATAGCTGATATAGGACGCTCCCTCATTATAATCCGTGTAGGTGATCCCCGTGGCCTTTAAAAACGCGATTACGAGAATGATCGCCACAAGCAGCGGATTTAACACCGGCCAGCCGAATTTCTTCTTTAATTCCATACCGATCAGGTATGCGAAAAGACTGACAAATACTCCAAAATATAACGGCATCTCTATTTCTCCCCTTTCTTCTGTCTCTTGATGATCCACTCTGCCGTCACTCCGGTGATGGACATGACGATGAATGTGGTCACGAAGGTAATGATGAGCATCGGGATCATGACAGCCTTCAGCTCTTCGATCTTATCAATAATTCCCACAGCCGCCGGGATAAACATCACCGGCATCAGATCCAGAAGCAGGTTTCC
Source organism: Pilosibacter fragilis (assembly GCF_032490495.1). Taxonomy (NCBI): domain Bacteria; kingdom Bacillati; phylum Bacillota; class Clostridia; order Eubacteriales; family Clostridiaceae; genus Pilosibacter; species Pilosibacter fragilis. The sequence continues at coordinate 150,057 of NZ_JAVYJB010000003.1, forward strand.
CGTAACTTCCACGTCAGAGAGCTTAATGATTCCGCTGCACAGACCGCCAAGAAGAATGAACAGACCATATACTCCGGCAGGTACCGGAAGCGGAATGAACTTATTTAAGAGTTCTCCGACCATTGTGATCCCGAAGATGATCACAATTTCCTTCACGTACTTCATAATGTTTCCTCCTCATTTTGTTGTCTCACGCAAAGACTAGCAACCATTTTAGCACCGCTTATGCGGAACGGCAATAGAAAAAAGCACGGAATTTTTCTTGAATTGGTCGATTTTTCTGTATATACTTATGTTCATGATATTGGAGACAAAAAGCTTTTACTCTCTCCGATACAGGATCACTCCGCACTGCGTGCTCTGGCAATCCGCAAAGCATTCCACTGCCCGGAATCAGTATGGTATTCCAGTAAATGACTTTCGGAAATTTTCCGGCTTTTTCAGGAGGATTTTTTTATGAAATTACACAGGGTCCATTCCCTTGATTCTTCCCAGATCAGACAGCTCCAAACCATGGTAAATAAATGCACCGATTCTGACGGAACCAGACTTTCGTTCCCGTTTGATGAGGCTGATCTCTTTCTCTATTTTGAACACGACGGTTCCATCGTCTCCGCCATCGCTTTTATCCCTATAGAGGGCCTGCTCTATGAATGCTCTGCCTTCACGGATCCGGAGTTTCGCGGTCATGGACACTTTTCTGGGCTTCTGGATGCGGGAATCGATGAACTTCCGGAAGATTCGGAGTTGATTTTTTATGCGGATAAGGGAAATTCTGCCGCTGCTGCCGTTCTGGAGGCGATCGGAGCAGAAATGAATTCCGAAGAACATATGATGAAGCTGCTGCCAGAAAACTTTTCCATCATTGACTGCCACTCCAGCCAGACAGGATCCGATGTCAGTGCCCTTGATTTAATTGCTGATATTCACTCTGAATGTCTGAATCTTGACGGCACTCTGACTCTCCGCTTTCACTCTGACCACGCCGTTATCAACTTCTCCGTCTTCCCTTCCCACTACTACCTCTATGGCTTTGAAGTGGAAAAATCCTGCCGCGGTAAGGGATATGGGACAAAGTTTTTAAGTACAGTACTTGCACAGTTGCTGAACGGTAACGCAGCCGCCATCGAGCATTCACCACTTTCGCCGGAAACTTCGTACCATATTTCAGACGTGAGAAGCGCAGGTGCCGCTGCTGACAATACTGCCCCACGCCCGGTCCTTCTCCAGGTATCCGGCGGCAACGCCCCGGCTCTCACCCTGTACAAAAAAACAGGGTTCCGTATCACCGAAACCCTGTGCTGCTATCTCTATTAAGTTATACCTTATCGGGACTGCTGTGGACTTTACGCTTCCGCAGTCCCCGAACCGCTCCTTACATCGGATCCTTATCGAACTGGAGCAGATTTTCCTTACTCTCCCGGTCCTCGATCTTCCGGCGGAGCGACAGCATCTTTAGATCTGTCTGCGCGATCACCTCAGCGCATTCCTTCAGCTCTTCACTGATCTCACTTGCATCTTCCACATCTTTCTTATACTTCATCTGGTGGTCAAGACTAGCCCAGAAATCCATCGCGATGGTCCGGATCTGGACCTCCACGCGCATATTTTCTTTCCGGTCGGAAAAGAATACCGGAACCTCGATGATCATATGGTAACTGCGGTATCCATTGACCTTCGGGCATCGGATATAATCCTTTACCATAAGGACATTGATATCATCCTGGCGTGCTAACATCTCAGCCACCGTATAGATATCGTCCACGAAGGAACAGATCACGCGGATCCCCGCCACATCGTAAAGGTTCTCCCGTACCGATTTTACGGAGATCGGGAAACCGCGGCGGTGAAGCTTCTCAATAATACTCTCCGGCTTCTTCACCCTGGATTTGATCATCTGGATCGGGTTTCTCTGATTCCGAATCGCCAGATCATCGTTCAATACCTCTAATTTCGTCTTCACTTCCCGGATCGCACATGTGTAACGCATATTCAATTCCCGGAACTGACGTGCCTCATTTAAAAAACTCTCCGGGATCTCGATCGTTCCCGGCGCGTTGACAGCAGACTGGTACAGTTCGCCGTTTGGGTTCATACTGATGTTCATTGGTAACTCCCTGCACTTTCCTGATTTTATTTATGCGACAGATCTTTTCCAGATATCTGCCGCCATGCCGCGAAAAGCTGCTTTGCTTCCGCCCTGCAAGATTTTCATAATTACGCGTAACCGTTCAGTACCCTCACAGTTACGCGCAAAAATCCATTCCAAATCGGCTGCGCCGATAGGATTTTTGCCTTCCAGCCTAATTTTTCTTACGGTCAGCGCAGTAAATGCGCAGACCTACTGAACAGTTACAATTATTCTATATTATACAGGAAATTCTCACATATGACAATGGGAAAATATAGGGCGTTTTATACAATACGTCCAAAAACATTGGCTGAAATTCTTCCTCTTTCCTTTACTTTCCTCCTGTTCCATGCTATGATAGCAATAGAATAATTTCAGTTATATCCGAAAAATTTTTCGTGAATTCAGGAGGAAATGTAAATGAAAACACTTGGCTACTACAACGGCAAATTCGGGCCTCTGGAAGAGATGACCGTTCCGATGAACGACCGCGCATGTTACTTCGGAGACGGAGTATACGAGGCAACGCTGGCAAGAAATGGAAAGATCTTCGCCCTGAAAGATCATCTGGACCGTTTTTTCAACAGCGCAGGTCTGATCAAGATCGATATTCCCTACACTAAAGACGAGCTGGCAGCAATTCTCTATGATATGCTGGCAAAGATGGACGATAAGGATATCTTCATCTACTGGCAGATGACCCGGGGAACCGGTATCCGTCAGCACCAGTTCCCGGAAAAAGGAACAAAGCCGAATCTCTGGATCTTCATGAAACCTGGAAAACCGGCCGACTCCGGCAAACGCTTAAAGCTCACTGATATGGAGGATACGCGTTTCCTGCACTGCAATATCAAGACTCTGAACCTTCTTGTCAACGTCATGGCTGCAGAGAAAGCGGAGTCCCTCGGATGCGGCGAATGTGTCTTCCACCGCGGCGATATCGTCACTGAGTGCGCCCACAGCAACGTCTCCATCATCAAGGACGGCGTATTTAAGACCCACCCGACAGACCACTATATTTTACCGGGAATCACAAGAATGCACATCATCCAGATCTGCAAGGATAACGGAATCATCGTCGACGAGACACCATTTACCATGGCAGAACTCATGGATGCCGACGAGATCATTGTCTCCAGCTCCACAAAATTCTGCTCCCCGGCCTGCGAGATGAATGGCACTCCGATCGGAGGAAAGGCACCGGAGTTAGTGGATCTGATCCAGAAGAAGTATACGGAAAAATTTGAAAATGAGACCATGTAAATGATCAGGGGCTGCCGCTCAGCGATATTCACATATCACTGAGACGGCAGCCCCCATTTTTATCCGTAACTGTTCAGTACCCTCACAGTTACATACAAAAATCCATTCCAGATCGGCTGCGCCGATGGGATTTTTACCTTCCAGCCCAAGTTTTCTTACGGTCAGCGCAGCAAGTGCGCAGACCTACTGAACAGTTACCCTTATCCATCTTTTCTCTGGAACACGCCTCCAATTCCAAGCTCCATCCGGTACTTGGCAACGGTTCTTCTCGATATCGGCATTCCTGCATCCTGTAAAAGACCTGCGAGCTGTTCATCGCTCCAGGGCTTTTTCTTATCCTCCGCCGCAACCAGTTCTTTCAGCTTTGTCTTTACTGTATTTCTGCTCACATCGCCGTTTCCGTCCGATGAGACGATTCCAGTCGTAAATAAGCTGCGGAACAGGACACATCCCGACGGCACTCTCAGATATTTGTCACGGATCGCGCGGCTGACCGTGGATTTGTGGATCTCCAGTACATCGCCGATATCCTCCAGTGTCATCGGTTTCAGCTGACCTTTTCCGAGGAAATAATCTTCCTGTCGTTTCAGGATTTCCCGTGCGATTCCCAAAATTGTTGCTCTGCGCTGCTCCACCGCGTTCATAATAAAGCGGGCTCTGCGCAGTTTATTCTCAAAATATGATTTTAATTCCTCATCCTGGGCGGTCTCCATCATATGAATGTAGAAATCGCTGACCTGGAGATTTCCAGTCCATTTATCATTCAGTTCGATGTTCCACTGCCCATCCTGAAACTCCAGGATCACATCCGGGAGAATATATTGGGCTTTCTCACCGCCGATCCCATTTAATGGGCGCGGATTTAAGTTCTTGATCACATGGATCAGTTTTCTCACCTCTGCTGAAGAGATTTTCAGGCCTCGCGAGATCGTGCTGATCTTTCCTTCCGCGATGTCTTGGAGATGGTTCCTTATTATGTCGGACAGGAGTTCTTCCTCGTCCATCCCACGAACCTGCATCAGAAGACATTCTTCAAGTCCTGACGCAAAGAGTCCCTGCGGCTCCAGCTCCTTCAACATAGAGAGAACTTCCTCCACCTGTTCTTCCGCAACTCCAAGATCTTTCGCAATATCTTTAGGCGGAATCATCAGATATCCACTCTGTTCCAGGGACTGGATGCAGAAGTCCACGATCTTTCGTTCCGTCTCCCCGATCTGCTCCCACTGGAGCTGCGTATTCACAAGGTCTTCCAGTGATTTCTCGCTGTCCTCAATCTCATACAGCTCATTTTCCCTTCTCTCATCCCGGTCTGTACCATTGTAAAACCGTTCCGTCTCTTTATAGGTAATCGGCGCTGCTTCTTCTTTTCCCGATGTATATTCCACCAGCGGATTTTCGATCTCCTCATTCTGCAGAAAATCCTTTAACTCCGTCATGGACATTGCCAGAATATTCAGAGACTCTACCTGAAGCTGCGAAAGCTGCTGCTTTGTCTGCAATGAAATTCCTGTCTTTATCTCCATGTCTCTTTACTCCACTCCGTTCTTCTCACAAAATTCTGCCAGACAGCATTTGTCACAGTACGGTTTCGTCCGCGCTGTACAGACAGCCCGGCCATGTTCTACAAGTCTGTGGCAGAAATCATTGCCCTCTTCCGGCGGGATGATCTTCCAGAGAGCCATCTCCACTTTTTTCGGCTCCTTGATCCCATCCACAAGACCGATCCGGTTCGTCAGGCGGATACAGTGGGTATCAGTGACGATCGCCGGTTTCCCGAATACATCCCCCATAATAAGGTTTGCACTCTTTCTTCCAACGCCCGGAAGCTTTAAGAGGGCATCGAAATCATCCGGTACGTTTCCGTGATACTGCTCGTAAAGAATCTTCATGCAGGCGCTGATGTCCCGGGCCTTGCTTCTTCCAAGGCCGCAGGGGCGGACGATCTCCTCGATCTCGTCCACATCTGCTTCCGCCAATGCCTTCACATCCGGAAACTTTTTGTAGAGATCCTGGACTACCACATTGACTCTGGCGTCGGTACACTGAGCCGCAAGGCGGACACTGACTAAAAGTTTCCACGCCTCGTTGTAATCCAGGGTGCAGCCGGCATCCGGGTATTCTTTTTTTAATGCCGCAATCACTTTTGCCGCAAGTTTCTTCTTTTCTTCAAGTGTTTTTTCCATATGTATGCTCCTGTATATTTCCTGCCTGTTTTCCCCGCATGTCCAAAATCAGCTGCCGTTTATGTTTTTCATAGACACCAGCCAGAATTTTCTTCGGCAGTTGTTCTAGAATTTGATGCTGTCCGCAATTTTCAGGCAGTCAGTTTTTCTGATTCAGCTGATCCAGCACGTCCTGGACCGTCATATATTCCACATGTTCCGGCATCTCAATCGTCACGCCGAACCGGTCATCCACTTCCGATATAAAGTATACGATCAGGAAGGAATCAAGCCCGAGATCACTGATCAGAAATGCGTCTTTTTCGATCGGTGTGTCGATGTACGCTTCCAGGATCTCTCCGAGAATTTTCAGTTCTTCCTGTTCTGTCAGATCATTTTTTTGAGGATCCATTTACCCACCTCCGTTTATGTGCTCCCAGGATCTGAACATCCAGGAAGACGAAGTTACGTTCCTTTTAGTATAACGCTGAAATGTCTGGTTTACAATGATTTTCCTTTCAAAAAGATGCCGCATGCCAAATCGGCAAAATCCACTCCCACCACTGTCCTGTACGGAATTTTCAGTTCAGAAAATTCCTTCCCGTGTACAGTAATCTGCAATGCACACCAGTATGAAATTGCTTGCCGCCGCGAACATCTATGCCAGGCATATGGATGTGCCAAGACATATTTAGAACATGATTTTCCGAGATATAAAACTCATTCCACTATAAGAAATCCCGGGTTCTGCTGTCCTGTCATAGCTCCGATTTCTGTTAAAATTACTTCTCAAAATTTGAATATTTTGGAAAAAGGTATGGACGAAACATGATTTTTGTGAGAAAATGAAACGGGTATGATGTGATTTTTTTAACGAGCATTAAGAACCATATATTGAAAGGAGTCTCAACATGATTTATTCACATGAAGTAGAACAGATGTGCACGGTTGCGCAGGGCGTGAACCATGGCGCAGCTCCGATCCCGGAGGAAGCGAAATGGGTACAGTCTAAGGAAATCAAAGATATTTCCGGTCTGACACACGGGATTGGCTGGTGTGCTCCGCAGCAGGGTGCCTGTAAGCTGACCCTGAATGTAAAAGAGGGTATCATTCAGGAAGCACTTGTAGAAACCATCGGATGTTCCGGTATGACCCACTCCGCAGCTATGGCAGCAGAGATCCTTCCGGGCAGAACGATCCTCGAAGCATTAAACACTGACCTTGTCTGTGATGCGATCAATACAGCAATGAGAGAGCTCTTCCTCCAGATCGTTTACGGAAGAACTCAGAGTGCATTCTCCGAAGAAGGTCTTCCGGTCGGCGCAGGCCTTGAGGACCTCGGTAAAGGTCTCCGTTCTCAGGTTGGTACCATGTACGGTACTTTAAAGAAGGGACCGCGTTACCTTGAGATGGCTGAAGGCTATGTAACCGGTATCGCTCTTGACGCTGAGGACCAGATCATCGGCTACCAGTTCGTAAATCTTGGTAAGATGACTGACTTCATCAAAAAAGGCGACGATCCGACAACTGCTTACGAGAAGGCAAAAGGACAGTACGGCCGCGTAGCAGATGCAGTGAAGATCATTGATCCGCGTCAGGAGTAAAGTAAAATTTCACGCCTTGCGGGAAATTTTACGCTGCGCAAACGGAGCAGCGCAAAGTTCGCGTTTCCCGTTTTCACAATGAAGAACTGACGTAACATTTCCGTGAGTTTTAATGGAAGAAGGAGAATAAAATGGCATTATTTGAATCCTATGAGAGAAGAATTGATAAGATCAATTCCGTATTAAACAGCTATGGCATCGCATCCATCGAAGAAGCTGAGAAGATCACAAAGGATGCTGGCCTTAACGTATATGATCAGGTAAAGAAGATCCAGCCAATCTGCTTTGAGAACGCTTGCTGGGCTTACACAGTAGGCGCTGCGATTGCGATCAAGAAAGGCTGCCGCCGTGCTGCAGATGCTGCTGCTGCGATCGGTGAAGGTCTTCAGGCTTTCTGTATCCCGGGTTCCGTTGCTGACCAGAGAAAAGTAGGTCTTGGACATGGTAACCTCGGTAAAATGCTCCTTGAGGAAGAGACTGACTGCTTCTGCTTCCTTGCAGGACACGAATCCTTCGCTGCTGCAGAGGGTGCGATCGGTATCGCAGAGAAGGCAAACAAGGTTCGTAAAAAACCGCTCCGTGTCATTTTAAACGGTCTTGGAAAAGACGCTGCACAGATCATCTCCCGTATCAACGGCTTCACATATGTTGAGACAAAGATGAACTACTATACCGGCGAGGTTGAGGAAGTATTCCGCAAATGCTATTCCGCTGATCCGGAAAGCCCGCGTGCAAAGGTAAACTGCTACGGTGCTAACGACGTAACAGAGGGCGTTGCAATCATGTGGAAAGAGGGCGTAGACGTTTCCATCACCGGTAACTCCACAAACCCGACACGTTTCCAGCATCCGGTTGCAGGTACATACAAGAAGGAATGCGTAGAAAAAGGCAAGAAGTACTTCTCCGTAGCATCCGGCGGCGGCACAGGCCGTACCCTTCACCCGGATAACATGGCAGCAGGTCCGGCTTCCTACGGTATGACAGATACCATGGGCCGTATGCACTCTGACGCACAGTTCGCAGGTTCCTCCTCCGTTCCGGCTCACGTTGAGATGATGGGTCTGATCGGTATGGGCAACAACCCGATGGTTGGTGCGACAGTTGCTGTTGCTGTTTCCGTACAGCAGGCTGCTGATGAAGGAAAGTTCTAAAAAATCCTTATTTTATGGGACTTTTTCAAGTCGTTTATAGTGTGGGATAGTAATAAAAAGTCGTTCATTTGTCGATTATTTGTATACCACACTTGTATACCAAAGAATCTGGGGCTGCCGCACATTAGTGCGACAGCCCCAGATTCATGAATTCAAATGATCTTCTTTCGGATAAAATCCTGTTTTATGTTCTTTTCGTCTATTCCGGCTGCTCCTGTTTTTCCTTCAGCTCCCGCAAAATCCCCAGAACAATCACTACTCCCAGCACAAAGGTCAGAGCATCTGCTACCGGCTGGCACAGCTGCAGACCTCGGATTCCGAATTTCACCGGAAGAACAAAGAGTGCCGGGATCAGGAATAATCCCTGACGTCCTGCTGCCACAAGGGAAGCGCGGAAGCCATATCCGATCGTCTGCGTCATCATATTGGACATAACGATCCATGCCGACAACGGCAGGGTAACGCACTGGAAGCGCAATGCCCAGGTTCCGATCTCGATCACATCAAGATCTTCCTTCCGGAAGATCCGCATGATCTGCGGAGCGCCGACAAAGCTTACGATCGAAAGTGTCACCAGAAATACCACAGCGACCTTAACGCAGAACCAGAAAGCTTCCAATACGCGGTCATACCGTTTCGCACCGAAATTGAATCCGCACACCGGCTGAAAGCCCTGTCCGAAGCCGATCATGGCCGAACCAATGAACATCATATAACGGCTCACAATGGAAAGTGCTGCGATCGCTGCATCTCCGAACGGATTCGCCGCTACATTTAACGCCGCGGTTGCAATGCTAGCAACGCCTTGACGACAAAGTGACGGGATTCCGCCATGGAGAATCTCTCCATAGAGTGAAAGAGACAAGGTGATCTTCCCCGGTTTGAGATGGACACAATCCTTTCTCAAAAGGCTCTGGAAGAACAGGATTCCAAAGCTGATGCACTGGCTGAGCGCCGTTGCCAGAGCCGCACCGGAGATTCCAAGATTCAGGCCAAAAATAAGGATCGGATCCAGGATCATATTCAGGATCCCACCGGTTGTGATTCCGATCATGGAATAAACGGCAAGTCCCTGAAACCGGAGCAGATTATTCATAGAAAGGGCTCCCGTCATGACAGGTGCTGCCATCAGAATGTATTTCGCATAATCCTTCGCATATGGTGCAATCGTATCGGTGGCCCCTAAAAGGCGCACCAGCAGATCCAGATTCGGCAGACAGATCGCCGCAAACACAAGTCCTACAAAAATAGCCGTATAAAAACCGGTGGAGGCGATCCGCTCGGCCTTCTCCTCATCCCGGCTTCCAAGGACTCTGGAAAGATAATTTCCGCTTCCCATTCCAAGTGTAAATCCAAGTGCCTGGATCATCGCCATCAGCGAATAACTGACGCCTACCGCTGCCGATGCACTGGTGCTGATCCGACTGACGAAGAAGGTGTCCGCCATATTATAGATGGATGTCACCAGCATACTGATGATCGTTGGGATCGCCAGACTGGGGATCAGCCGGGAGATCGGGGTTTCTGTCATTTTGATATATCGTTCTTCCTGAGTCATGGGACTCCTCATGCTTGCTTCCTCCGTATCTTATTTTTTTACAGATATGCAACCTACTTCTTCGCGCAAGTGTGCTTTCTCGGCACAGTCGTGCCTTTTTGATCCACAGAAAGCTCCTGTGAATCAAAAGAGCCGCCGACGGAAGTCCTCTTCCACAGCAGCTCTTTATCATCCGGTCAAGATCGGTCCGGTCTTGACCCGCCTCTTTTTATTCTGCTTTCTTACTGCTCAGATACTCATGGATTCCGCGCGCTCCTGCTTTTCCTGCCTCCATGGCAAGAATAACGGTAGCAGCACCTGTCACAGCATCTCCGCCTGCGAATACACCCTCGCGGGATGTCTGGCCATTCGCCTCATCTGCAACGATGCATCTGTGCTTGTTGATCTCAAGTCCACCTGTTGTGGAGGAGATCAGCGGGTTCGGGGAAGTACCGAGAGCCATGATGACGGTATCGACATCGATGGTGTAGTCGGAACCTTCGATCTCTACCGGACGGCGTCTTCCGGATGCATCCGGCTCGCCGAGTTCCATCTTTCTTACAGTCATGCCCTTGACCCAGCCCTTTTCATCGGTCAGGATCTCCGTCGGGTTTGTTAAGAGGTTGAAGATGATTCCCTCTTCCTTTGCGTGGTGAACTTCCTCCGCTCTTGCCGGAAGCTCAGCCTCACTTCTTCTGTATACGATATGAACCTCCGCACCGAGACGGAGAGCGGTTCTCGCTGCATCCATCGCAACGTTTCCACCGCCGACAACAGCAACCTTCTTTCCTGCTGCGATCGGGGTATCGTAGTCATCGCGGAACGCCTTCATCAGGTTGCTTCTTGTGAGGTACTCGTTCGCGGAGAATACGCCGTTCGCGTTCTCGCCCGGGATTCCCATGAATCTCGGAAGACCGGCACCGGAACCGATGAAGACAGCCTTGTATCCCTCTTCATCCATCAGCTCATCCACCGTTACAGACTTGCCGATAATTACGTTTGTCTCGATATCAACGCCGAGCTTCTTCACATTCTCGATCTCCGGCTGTACAACGCCCTGTTTCGGGAGACGGAACTCCGGGATACCGTAGGTTAAAACTCCGCCCGGCTCGTGAAGTGCCTCAAAGATCGTTACCTCATATCCAAGTTTCGCGAGATCACCTGCACAGGTAAGACCGGACGGACCGGAACCGATGACAGCGACCTTGATGCCGTTTGTCTTCTCCGGCTTCTCCGGAACGACACCGTTCTCTCTGGACCAGTCAGCTACGAAACGCTCGAGCTTACCGATGGAGACAGCCTCGCCCTTGATGCCGCGGACACACTGGCCCTCGCACTGGCTCTCCTGCGGGCAGACACGTCCGCAGACAGCCGGAAGCGCGGAGGATCTGCCGATGACCTTTGCAGCCTCTGCGTAATTTCCTTCTTTTACTTCTTTTACGAATGCCGGGATATCGATCTTAACCGGACATCCCTGTACACATCTCGCGTTTTTGCAGTTTAAGCATCTGGACGCCTCTGCGACAGCCTCTTCTTCATTATATCCATAGCAGACTTCCTCGAAGTTCGTTGCGCGAACCTTCGGCTCCTGCTCTCTTACCGGGACTTTTTTCATTCCATCCATGTCATTTCCTCCATATCACCGATCATTCGCTGCAGTTACCGCATCCGCCGTGGTGGGTATCGCCCTCACGGAGTTTTAAAAGTGCACGGCCTTCCTCAGTCTTATACATCTGCTGACGTTTCATTGCTTCGTCGAAGTTTACGGCATGTCCGTCAAATTCCGGTCCGTCTACGCAGGCGAATTTCACCTTGCCGTCTACGGTCACACGACAGGCACCGCACATACCGGTTCCGTCTACCATGATCGGGTTTAAGCTTACGACTGTCGGAATCTCAAGTTCTTTTGTGAGAAGACATACGAATTTCATCATGATCATCGGTCCGATCGCAACGCAGACATCGTATTTCTTGCCCTGATTGTTGACAAGATCCTTGATGACCTCGGTAACCATTCCCTTGTGTCCGTAAGAGCCGTCATCTGTTGTCACATAGAGATTTCCGGCAACAGCCTTCATCTCCTCCTCAAGGATCAGCAGATCCTTTGTCTTGGATCCCATGATGACATCAACATCGATCCCATGTTCCTTTAACCATTTTACCTGCGGGTATACCGGAGCGGTTCCGACACCGCCCGCAACGAACAGATATTTTTTCTTCTTTAATTCTTCGATATCTTCTTTTACGAAATCAGACGGATTTCCAAGCGGTCCGACAACGTCGCGGAAGGAATCTCCGGCCTGTAACGCGGACATACGCTCTGTGGACGCGCCCACTGTCTGGAATACGATGGTGATCGTCTCCTTCTCACGGTCATAATCACAGATCGTAAGCGGAATGCGCTCGCCCTTCTCATCCATCTTCACGATCACAAACTCACCCGGTTTGCAGTTCGCGGAAATTCTCGGGGCTTTTACGACCATCAGATAGATCTTATCTGCAAGCTTTTTTGCCTCTAAAATAGGGTACATATCCCATACCTCCTGTTTCCTGAGTCTTTCTGCACCTGAGATTTTCGGCACAGAAATCATACGATTGCAGCACAATGGCTGCTTTCTCATCCATCACACACTGATTGCAGATCTGACTCCGATGTGTTTTCGGATATCAGACCATTCACACACACTTATTGCCCGCTGTTCTTACAGCAATACGGCAATATTAGAGATATTTTATCATCTTTTGCCTGGATGCGCAACATAGTTTCCTTTATTTTTCTGTACTTCTGTATCACTTTCCTGTAACGCAGTGATTATTTGTAACTGTTCAGTAGTTCTGCGCACTTGCTGCGCTGACCGTAAGAAAACATAGGCTGGAAGGCAAAAATCCCATCAGCGAAGCTGATCTGGAATGGATTTTTGCACGTAACTATGAAGGTACTGAATAGTTACGATTGTTTTCGCAAGCAAGCTTCTTTTCTGAAGCCAGCATCTGACAACTCCTATACTTCTCCCATCGCCAGTGCTTTCTTCCCGGTTCTCTCATATCTCCGGAATTCATAGCAGAGATCAAAGTATGTCTGTTCGTCGCTGTCCGCCGTTATCTCCCAGTCCGGCTCTTTGTCCAGATTCGGAAGCCAGGTATCTGCCATATACTCGTAGTCGATCCATGTAATGTGGGCAGTATCGCAGTACGGGAGGAACGTCTCGTAAATTTCAGCGCCGCCGATCACAAAAATATCCTCTGACTTGAACTGCTTTAAGTATTTCAGGGCATCCTGCAGATTATGAAAAATCTCGCATCCCTTTGCCTTGTACGCCTCATCCCTTGTGAGGACCACGTTTATCCGCCCTGCCAATGGCTGTCCTGCCGGAAGACTTTCCAGTGTCTTTCTTCCCATGACGATCACTTTTCCCTTTGTCTCCTCACGGAAAAGCTTCTGGTCATCCGGGATCGTCACCAGGAGTTTTCCTCTGTTTCCAATGGCCCAGTGTTTATCTACTGCCGCAATGATATTCATGGCTGCTTTCCTCCTTTTCATTCATGCATTCCCGCTCGACAACTTTTAGCGTCGCCGCCGCGTTTAAAAGGAACGCGAAATCCGGCTGTTCTTCCTGCTTTACGCCTTTGTGATACGTCGCCAGCATGACCTTAAGGCGTTCTTCCTCTGTCGGGTATTTTTTGATGATCTCCACGATCTCATCTTTTGTCCGCTTCAGTCCTGCCTCCAGATAATCCCATACCCGGTCCGTGGAAAATTCTTCCTTCTTTAAGCCCGGAAGCAACGCTGTTCCTGCGTCCTCCGGTGTCAGGATTCCCACATGTGTAATGAAGATCCGCTTTGCCCCCGCACGGCGCAGCTTTTCTACCGCGTCCAGGGACATCTGGTATCCGACGAGGTAGCAGGGCATATACACCTCGCTAGTGGTCACGCCCACCGTCTCGCTGGCAAAGACCACATCGTGGTCCACCATGTAGGACAGGGAACATTTTGTGTGTCCAGGTGTCTCGAATACCGTGATCTTATGATCACCGAAGTCTAGGACATCCCCCTCTTTTACGACCTTGTCCACCACAAGATCCTCGTCCCGGTAGTCCGGGGCTTTTTTCAGGCCTGCCCCCTGGGCCGCCGCGTCGGAAAGCTCCCGCATCGTCTTTTTCGCTGACAGCTTCTCCAGGATCCTCTTCGCGTAGGCACTTCCATATACCACAAGATCCGGCCATTCCTTTCTGAGAAACGGAACGCCGGAGATATGGTCATAGTGGGAATGGGACAAGAGAACCGCGTCCAGCGGCTGATCTCCCAGTTCCCGTTTAATATTTTCGATCATTCTGTCCGCGGAGTAGGCCATTCCGGCGTCAAAGAGCACGTTCTTCTCACCCTTAATGAGATACGCCGCCCGGCTCGCGTCCCCGCAGACGCAGACGATATAATCATTTTCCATTTTTTTATCTTTCTCTAATTGATTATTATTTGACATTGCCTGTACAAATATAAAATACCACCCGCTTATTAGTTGGTGGTATCCACTATCTTTTATATACTTAGCCAGACAATCATTTGGCAGGCGTACCATTCTCCTGCATCTCTCGGGTTTCCCCTGTCAAGCCATCGGCGTGTGGACGGGTACGAAATCTTCCACCTCAAACGATCATCTGGGTAAAGCCTGATTAAGTTATGCTTAGTATATCAATTTTATTCCCGTTTGTAAAGAATCCTTTTATTTCTCAGAAGTCTTTTCCATTCTTTTTCATTGATTTTCATAAACGTAATAATAGAATTCTTATATTCCGGCTTATCTGTCGATGTCTTTAATCTCAAAACTGTTTTAAACTGTTTCTCTTTTGATTCTATAATTTGTTTTAAAATCAAAGCTGTATCAGGTTTGTTCGCTTCAATAATATAGTCAGGATGCTCAACAATCTCTTTTAAGTATTCACAGTATTTTTCATAATCATCAGGATGTCTTTCCTTCACATGACCAACTCGCTCATCTGTAATAATCACTTCGTCTGTAATTATGTATTCTGATATGCACCTATAAATTTTCACATCAATTTTTCCAACAATATACAATACAAATACCTCTTTTATCGGGTTTACTTATAAGATTTCATAGACTCTGGCATATAAATTGCTAGAAGCACCAGAAAATAAAGATGTTCAGAACCGCTAAACTAATAGATAGCTTGGGATAGAAATATGAAACACATATCAACAAGTAATTTTTATTATGTATATCGTAACAGATTTACACGCACATTGCAATGCTTCTTAAAATCATCTTGTGTCTGCAAGAAAAAATAGCTATAATGGGAATGCATCCGGTATATATGGAATATATGCCATATCCGCCAGACTTTAACCAAGGAGAGAAAACATTATGATAAAATTTGAACGCACAAGCGTCATGAACTTTGAAAATGCCATGCGCGGCGCAAGAAACCCGCTGAACAGCTGGGGACGTATGGACAGCAGCTATGATGAGGACGGAAACTTTGTCTTTGGACCGAACGATCTCGATCTTGCGAAGCGTCTCCGCATGGCTGGAAGCGACCACAGAAAGTTTATCCGCCAGATCTTTGTATCCGTGGATATTACGGCTCCGCTCTACTGGTGGAAGGAATATGACACCTACAAAGTGGCGACTGTTGCAAACTCCACAAGCACCATGCATAAAATCCACTCCAAGCCGTTCGACATCGATGATTTCAGCCATGATCATATGACTCCGGATACGCTCGCTTATATGCAGACCGTTGTAGACCGCCTCGAACAGATCCGTCTGAAATACATGAACGAAGGAAAAAATAAGGAGGACTGGTACGACATGATCCAGCTTCTCCCGTCCAGCTACAACCAGATGCGCACCTGCACAATGAATTATGAGACACTCGTCAATATTTATCATGCGAGAAAGGCTCACAAGCTTGTGGAGTGGCATACCTTCTGCGACTGGATCGGGACTCTGCCGTATGCAAAAGAGCTGATCATTGCGGACTAATTTTTTTGTGATAACTTCATAACTTGAAAAAGAATGTACCTTGGCACATTCTCGCGCCTCGCGCGGTCGCTTGCGACAATCTACGTCTTCGCGCGAGTGCGCATCTTTGTGCCTTTTTATGTAACAGGGAATTCCTCTGAATTTCCTGTTACATAAAAAACCGCTGCCCGGCACCTTAGTTATGGTGCCGGGCAGTTTTTGATCATATCTTATCATAAATTGATCGGGACCAGAATCTCTTTCTGCAGCGCCAGAGAGTAGATCACGGCTTCCTTCACCTCTTTCCCGGTGATCTGGGCAAGTGCCTTTGCGTAGTAGAAGAGCTGGATCTGGTAGCGGTCCAGAAGTATATTCTCTCCGCCTTCTTTTACCCGGTCTGTCTTGTAATCCACAAGTACGAGACCGTCATCCTCCTCGAACCAGGCGTCGATGATACCCTGTAACAGGATCAGCGCATCGGAATCCGCCTTGTTCATCTCTCGTGCAGGGATACCCACCACAAACTGGCTCTCTTTCCGCAATTTTCCGTTCCGGTCCGCCTGTTTCATGCGGGCTGCAATATCTGAGTGGAAAAACTTCGTCAAAACGCCCGGATAAACCATATCGATGGCGGTCTCCTGCATCCGCTTTTCCTCACGGATCCGGTCGAGTTCTTTCACGATATCATCGTAACCGGAAATTTCCGCGAAGTGGATCAGCTCCAGGGCACGGTGGTAAGCGGTACCGCGGTCGGAGGCACGCTTTATTCTGGCTTTTTCTTCGGCCGCTGTATCAGACATTTTATCAATAATTTCTGAATCTTCTTTTTCCCTGACGTTCTTAATCAAAAACGCACTCTCCGCGTCATCCACAAACTGCCCCTGTTCCTTAAGCTCCGAAACTGACATCTTTGCGTGCAGCGCAAGGTCCGCCGCGTAAGGATATTTTACCCCGATGAGCCCCGGAATTTTCTCCGGCTGCGCTTTCCGCAGCTGTTCCAGTTCCAGATAGATCTTTGCCTTCTCCTCCTGGTTCTTCGCCTCCTCCACGAGAAGGTCCTTCACCGGAACATTCTTCACATCGAGGGTGTTTTTCGCCCCGTTTGACGCCATCAGGATCCAGTCCAGATAGGAGGATGCCGCGCTTAAGATCGTAAACGGCAGCGAGCCGCCAGCCGGGATCCCACCCCATTTTTCCAGCTTGTTGTCCATATACTTGTCGCCTGCGGTGATGATCAGTTTTTCCTTCGCACGGGTCATGGCAACATAGAGGATACGAAGCTCCTCGCCCATGTTTTCCAGATTTGACCGTCTCGCCAGGACATTTTTCTTTAACGTCGGTGCCTTGACCTTCTTCTCCGGGTCGAAGAAATCCGCTGCGATTCCAAGCTCCTCGTCGATCAGGATCCGTCCTCTCGCGTCCTGTCTGTTGAATTTCTTCCCGCATCCGGCTAAGAACACCACCGGGAACTCCAGACCTTTGCTCTTGTGGATGCTCATGATCCGCACCGCGTCGTCATGTTCCCCGGAGCGGGAAGCCTCACCGAAGTCGGTGTTGTATTTTTTTAACTTCTCGATGTACCGGATAAAGTCGAAAAGTCCCTGATAACTGGTCTTCTCGTAATCTTCCGCTTTCTGCACCAGCATGGCGAGGTTCGCCTGCCTCGTCTTTCCTGCCGGCATGGCGGCGGCGTACTTGTCGTACCCGGTGAGGTCGAAGATCCGGTAGATCAGGCGAGAGACCGGGAGGTACATAGATTCTTCTCTCAGAGTCGTCAGGAGATTTTGGAATGCTGCCAACTTGCGATAGATAACCGCATCTTCCTCCGATTCCCCGTGTTTCTCCAAATATCTTTTCACCGCCCCATAAAATCCAACGTCTTCCCCGCGGTCCGGATCTTTCTTGAATTCCGCCATCACGATGGCCAGCTCCCGGTCCTTCATGCCGCCGATGGGCGACTTTAACACACCAGCTAACGGAATATCCTGCATTGGATTGTCGATGAGTGCCAGCATGTTGAGCACGGTCTCCACTTCCACCGCCGTGAAATATCCGGTCCTGGAATCCGCGTAGGCGGGGATCCCTGCTGCCCCAAGGACACTTAAAAATTCCTCGGACCACCCGGAGAGACTGCGGAGCAGGATCACGATGTCCTTCTTCTTTAACGGCTCATACTCCCCGGTCTTCCCGTTAAAGATCTTCATCCCGTGTTCCGGGTCCGTGAGTTTTTTGATCTCCCCGGCGATAAGTCTCGCCTCCGCCTCCTTCGCGGTATAATCCGCCTTCTCCTCGTCCATGCCGTCAAACAGCGGATCCCCGGTATTTAAAAGCAGGACCTCCGTCTTCGCCTGACCGTCCACCGGCAGTGCCGGAAATTCCGCCCCCGGATACAACGCCGCGTCATCCGTGTACTTAATATTGCCAAGCTGCTTCGTCATGATCCGGTAGAACACGTCATTGATGCTGGAAAGCACCTCCGGCCGGCTTCGGAAGTTCTTGTGGAGCTCAATCTTCTGGTACAGCCCGTCCTCTTTCCCGTAGGACTCATACTTTTCCAGAAACAGCTCTGGTTTCGCGAGACGGAACTTATAGATGCTCTGCTTCACATCACCCACCATAAACACATTCGGCGTCCCGAACCGCTCCCTGGAAACACAGCGGATCAGCGTCTCCTGGACCTCGTTGCTGTCCTGGTATTCGTCCACAAGGATCTCCTCGTAGATCTCCGAGAGTTCATCCGCCACCAGTCCCGGCTTATGATCCAGGCTGCCTCCGGTGAGGACTTCCAGCGCAAAATGTTCCAGGTCATTAAAGTCCACCAGGTTTTTCTCCTCCTTCGCCTCCTGGAATTTCGCAGAAAACTCCTCCGCAAGCTCCAAAAGCATCAGGATCGGCTCCCGGCAGGCGTCGAGATCCGCGAACACCTCATCGATATCTCCTGGAAGGTACAATGCCTTCATCTTCTTGATGCCGTCCTTTGCGAGGTTCCTGTAGGCCGCTGCCTGTTCTTTCTTCTCCGGGTCCATATTTTTTCCCCGGACAGCCGCCAGCCTTCCAAACTTCAGCTCCTCAAGGCACTCCGCAATCTCCTGGTAAGTCCCGGCTTCCCTGAGTTCTTCCATTCCCCGGATGTCTTCCGCTAACATCGGTGCATATGCCTGGGGACCGTCTTCCTCTGCCGCGAGATCCGCTGCCTCGTAAAGTCCGTCTAAGAATTCTTCCGCCTGGCGTTTCACATCCTGGATCAGATACTTCATCCATGCGGTCTCCTCCATAGGATCCCCATCTTCACCGGTTCCGCCAGCCCAGAGTTCCTTCCTGCAGGCCGCGATCCACTCCCCCGGCCACGGATTGCTCTGGGAGAACTCCCATACCTTTAAAATATACTCTTCCAATCCACCGTCTGTCCGCCCTGTGGCGTAGGTATCCACAAACTTTATGAACCGCTCATCTTCCCTTCCGTAATATTCCTCCAGAAGCTCCTTCATCACATCGGCTTTTAAGAGCATCAGCTCGCCTTCGTCCGCCACCCGGAATCCAGGATCCAGGTCCAGCTCGTGGAAATGTTCCCGCAGAAGGTTTAAGCAGAAGCTGTCGATGGTGGTGATCTTCGCGTGGTGGATCAGCGTGTTCTGGCGCTCCAGATTCCTATTCCCCGGATCCTCGTCCAGAAGCTTCCCGAGTGCCGTCTCCACACGCTCCCGCATCTCCTCCGCCGCCGCGTTCGTGAAGGTCATGACCAGCAGCTTATCGATATCCACCGGGTGTTCCGGGTCTGTGATCATGCGGATGATCCGCTCAACGAGGACTGCCGTCTTTCCGCTTCCTGCTGCCGCCGAGACAAGGAGATTCCGGTGTCTCGTCTCAATGACTTTTTTCTGCTCGTCTGTCCACTTTGTCGCCATTACAGAATCTCCTTTCCGTCATTTTCTTTTCCAGGCGATTTCTTTTTCCCGCTTTCTATGCCCTCTAAAGTTTTCTTCTTCGTTTTACCGGGATCCAGCTGTACAGGATCGACCTTATCTGCAGCATCTTCCACTGCACCGGAATCCATCTCTTCCCCATCTTCTTCCTGGTCGATCTCCTTCCAGATCTCCTGCGCCTTCATAGGCTTAAATCTCCGGAATCCATACCCATCAGTCTTCAGATCAAACCCACACACACTGTGGTACGGACAGTAATCGCACGCCGTCCGGTTCCCCTGCTTGTAGGGATCCACTGCCACATTTCCATCCAGGATCTCCTCGCCCATCTCCCTGAGCTTCTGGTTTACATAATCTGTCAAATGGGCAAACCGTTTTCCTCCAGCCACAGAGGACTTTAACTCCTGCACATACCCGTCCTTCAGTGCCACCGGGATCACATCTGATTCCTTCTCGATCTCCCGGTCCATATGCCGGATCACGTCGAGACTGCTGTTCACGAGACCATTCATGCGGAGCTTCCTTAAGATTCCCGCCTCGATCTCCTCGTCCGTCATTCCGTCCTCCCGGTCGATCACAGGATCATCGATATGGTAATAGAAGATTCCCGCCGGAACCGCCTGTTTCCCCGGATGCCGGCTCTCCTGGAGCTTTAACGCCGCGTCCATGTAGACCACAAGCTGAAGCTGCAGCCCATGGTACAAAAGCGCCAGGTCAAAGGACGTGCTTCCCGACTTATAGTCCATGATCTTCACATAGATCTTGTCCTCATCCTCAAACACGTCCATGCGGTCGATCCGCCCGCGAAGGTTCACGGCTTCCCCATCCTTCAGCGGGATCCGCGTGCTCACATCCACCTCGAACGCCTCCGGCTCAAAATCGCCCTTCCGGATCTGGTAGATCAGCGCACGCACCGTCCGGTCCGTGATCCGCTCCACCTTTTTTTCCAGGTAGGCGTTTCTCGCGGAACTCTTCATGATCGTGTTCCGGTACTTCGCGGAGACTTCCTCCACCGCCCGCTTCACGAGAGCTCGCCGCTCCGCGTCCGTGATGGTCCGGAAATCCTTTCCATGGTCACGCACATTGCGGAAAAAGGTGTCCAGGGACTGGTGGAACAGATTTCCCATGTCGGAGAGGTCCAGCTCATACTCTCTTCCCGCCCGGAGCCCAAGTCCATGATTCAGGAAGTGGGAGTAGGCGCATCCAGCGTAACCTTCCATTCTCGTCACACTGCCCCTTAAAAGTGTTCCGTAGAGCTCTCTCGCCGCCGCCCGGCCAATGCCGCCTTTCTTATAAGAATAGGCCACGGCTTTCGCGAGATCTTCCATCTCCTTCGCTTTCGCCTCATCGGAAGACAGGAAACTGTAAAGCTCCCGCGCCTTCTCATTCTCCGGATCCATCAGCCGGTCCGGCTCCTGAAGCCAGGAAAGTATGGCTCTTCCCGCCGCCGTCACAGAAATATCCGGTCGTTTTTCCGCTTCCGTCTCCCGGATAAAGAGGTCCGGGAACCGTTTTTTCATCTCCCCGATAATTCCGGACGGCCGTGTCTGTTTTCCCTCCGCCGTCACCGTCGGGTAAGATAAGATCAGCTGATCCGACGGCTTCGTCATCATGAGATAGAGGTAAAATCGTTCCATAAAGCCCTCTTCCCTGGCCGTTGGTGCCAGCTCCATAGAATTCTTCTTTAGGATCTCCCTCTCATTGTCCGTAAAAAGACCGCCTTTCGAGTGGTCCGCCGGAACCACGCCCTGGCTCACACCGAGGAAAAAGAGGACCTTGATCTTATCGAGTCTCGTTCTCTTCAGGTCACCGCAGACCACCCGGTCCGCCCCCGCGGGGATCATTCCCACAGAGAGCTCCGAAAAGCCCGCGGAAAGGATCTCCGCGTACTCTCTCCTTGACACGCACTCATCGCCCAACAGGCTCTTAAACTTCTCGAAAAGCTCGATGACAAGACCATAGATCTCCTCGTACTCCCTCGCCTCCCGGTCCATGCCGGAATCCGCGAACCTCTCCGAAAACTGTTCCAGCTTTTCCTCGGCTCCCAGGGTCTCCAGGAGCTCTTTTAAGGCATCCGTCACCACCGCCACCGGAACTCCCCGTCCGGCGCAGCGCTCTCTTAAAACACGGAGCGGTTCCATGATCTTCTCCCGGAACGCATTCATCTCCACAAGATTTAAATTTTCTCCGCCCTCAAAGGTCTTCTCCCACGCCGCGTCCCACTTCGCAAATCCCCGGATCCCCATGGCCCGCACATAGATCTCCAGCCGGTCCACGGCCTCCGTCTCCTCTGTCACGAGCCCGGTCCTCAGATACCGGAACATGCTCTCATAGTCAAAGCCCTTCTGCAAAATATCCAGGGCGCTCTGGATCAGCCGGATCAGCGGATTTCCCGACACATCCCGGTTTTCATCTAAGAACAGCGGGATCCTATTCTCTTCAAAGCTTCTCGTGATCTCCCGGCCATATCCCGGAAGATCCCCGCAGACCAGGGCGATATCCCGGTAGCGGTACCCGTCCTTTTTCACCAGCTCCTCGATCCGGTTCGTGATAAAGTCAATCTCATCCGCCGGGTCCTTTGCCTGAACCAGCATGATCTCTCTCTCTCCGCCGTGGTACCGGGTATACGGATAGCGGAAAAACGTCCGCTCCAGATGATCAAGAGCCGGGCTGTTCCGGAACCGTACAAGCGGGCGTTTGGAAAAGACGAGGTCCTGGTAAATTTTCCCCCCGTTCTCCTCCGCCAGCTGTTTCAATTTTCCTGTCATTTTCCGGCTCATATCAAAGAGATCCGTCTCATCCGACTCTGCCGTAAGATCCATCCCCGGCTCCATCGTTGCGGACACCGTCACAAAGACATTCCGGCAAAGTTTCAGTAAAATCCCGATAAGCCGGTACTGGATCGGCGTAAAGCCCGTGTATCCGTCTAAAACCATGGTGCTGTCCTTCAAAAGGGCAGACTGGTCCGCCACCCGGCAGAGCACATCAAGAAGTTCCTCCAGCGTGATATATTTCTCCTTCGTAAACTCCCGGAACGCCTCAAAGATCACTTCCATATCCGAGAGCTTCGCAGCCAGAATCTGTCCCACATGTTCCCCGGCTGTCTGCGCCTTTAAATCCTCCGGAGTCGCCCCGTACTGGTAGAGCTCCGAAAGCATGGACTTGATCTCACTGATAAATCCCGGGCGGTTTAAGTGGGCAGAAAACATGGTGAGCTCGTCCATCTTTTCCCCGGCAAGCTTTCTGAGGACCATATTTTTGCCCGTATCGTCCAGCACCTCCGGCTGCGGCAGGGAGATCTCCGAGAAGATCCGGTAGGCCAGGCGCTCAAAGCTCACGATGTCGATGTTCAGCGTCCCGTGGTTCGGGTGGAGTCTCACGATCTCCTTCTGGGCCTGCATCGTCGCCTGCTCCGGCGTCACCACAAAAAACCTGCCCTCCGGTTCCTTCGCGGACAGCTCGATGATCTTCCTGTATATATATTCTGTTTTTCCGGCACCGGAACCGCCGGCGATAATGCATAATCCCATGTTATCCTCCTGCTATATGAAAAAGAATGTGCCTTGGCACGTTTCCACACCGTGCACGCTCTTCTGTGACCGTCTGCGCCTTCGCTCGGTATGCGCATCCGGACACTCGGAACATATCATTCTCTCTCAACCGTATATGCTCCGAAGGGAATTGTCAAGTTCTTTATCGCGCAGCTACCGGAGTCGGATCTTTCTCCTACGTCTCTTCTATCGGCTCCGGGATCATGAATCTTTTTCCTGCAGTCCTCATAGAATATACAAAATATTTCGTGAAAAGGATCTATTCCATGAGTTCAAAAACAAAGATCATCGTCCTCAGAATGAAGGAGATCATCTACACCGCGCTTTTTATCGGCTTTGCCATCGTCCTCATCATGCTCTTCCTCTTTATGTTCCGCCCGAAGAAGGACAACATCTCCGGGAGCACGGCAGACCAGACCGCCGAGAACGCCTCATCGGCCGCTCCTGCCTCCGCTACATACGTTCCGGGACTTTATTCGTCCCCCATCGTTTTGGGCAGCGAGAACGCCAATGTGGAGGTCACAGTGGACCGTACAGGGATCCGCTCCGTATCTCTCGTGCCTTTGAGTGACTCCGTCGAGACTATGTATCCCCTGATGGCACCCTCCATGGATTCCATTGCGGCGCAGATCCTGGAAAACCAGAGTCTTGAGGGGCTGGAGTATCCGTCCGGATCCCAGTATACCTCCATGGCGCTGGTGTCGGCGGTGCGGACGGCGCTTTCCAAAGCAGTTGAACAGTAATATTGAATCCCGGTGATTTCTATTCTGAGACCACCGGGTATTTTTTGTTACAGTTCAGCCATGCGCTGGTTTGAATGAGAAAGTGTGTTGCAAGCTTGCTTGCATAAGCACTTTTTCATCCAAATCAGCATATGGTGGAACCACCAAGCTTCTTGTTTTCATGAATATGGAAACAAGAAGATGTAATGACTGAACTGTAACATTTTTTTCATATTTTTTTAATAACCTACTTGACAAATCGATTTTCCTCCTGTATACTCTTCACCATGATAACAATTTACCACGCTAAATCAGAATCTTGTTAACACGATAAATCAATCAGCATACAAGGAGGAACCAATCCATGAAGAAATTAAATCAGCTTCTCATCTTAGGTACAACACTTTTATTATCCGCTGCGGCACTCACCGGATGTTCCGGTTCCTCCGCAATGGGCGCTACGATCCCGCAGACAACTTCCGGAGAGCCAGCAACTCCTCAGACAGACGCAGGAATCATCGCATCTGAGACCACCGGTTCCAACAACCGCCTGAACGAGATCTTAGAGCGCGGATACATCGAGATCGCAACTGAGCCGTACTTCGCTCCGAACGAATTCATCGATCCCACAAAGAGCGGCGAGGAGGCCTACACAGGTTCTGATGTTGAACTTGCAAAGTACATCGGTGAGGCACTCGGTGTTGAGGTCCGCTTAAAACCGATGGACTTCACAAGCGTTCTCGGAAGCATCACGACCGGAAAATATGATCTCGCGATCTCCGCCTTAGCCTACACACCGGCAAGAGCTGAGACCATGAACCTCTCCAAAGGTTACTATTTCGGAGACGAAGATCCGCAGACAGCATACGGCATTCTGGTCCGCAAGGAAGATGTTGACAGCATCAAATCCTTCGACGATCTTGCAGACAAGGTGGTCGTTGCCCAGAATGGTTCCCTTCAGGAGCAGTTCGTACAGGAGCAGATCCCGGCTTACAAAAAATACAACCGTGTTTCCTCCACAAACGATGGTTTCCTGATGGTCGAGGCCGGAAAGGGTGATGTGATGGTCGCAGCCCTCAGAATGGCAAGATTATATCTGGAATCCAACCCGGACAGCAATCTTGTGATCGTCCCGAACCTGTATTTCAAAGTTGATCCTGAAACACAGGGAACAAGAATCGGTATCCCGAAGGGTGAGGATGCCCTCACAGACCGGATCAACGAGATCATCGACGAAGTCGTTGAGAAAGATCTTTACAATCAGTGGTACGATGAGTATACAGAGTACGCGAAGAGCCTTGGCATTATCGAATAGTTCGATCCTTTGATATAACCCCGCGGCCTCGGTCAGGCCGTACCCCTTCACCGGCGCCTCCCCGGGTGCCGGAAGTTATCGTCACAGAGGTCCCCCCTGATCTTCTGTGACAAAAAGATGATCCGCCAGGTAATCAGCGGATCATCTTTTTTGTTCCGTCTTATCTGCCGCAGACACACCCGCGGGATCTGGTGATCCGGTCTGTCCTGCCGCATTCATTTGTTTCTTCCTACACTTCCCAGTCAGAATCCAGAAAACCTTCCCCGTAGACTTCCTGAGCCTCAGAGACGATCATAAACGCTCTGGGATCGATATCATAGACGATCTTCTTCGCCTTGTAGAACTGCTTTCTGTCCAGAACACAGATCACGGTCTTTCCATCTTCTTTCCGATAAGCTCCTTCGCTCTTTAAAAAGGTACAGCCGCGCTCCAGCTCATCCATCAGCTCATCGGCGATCTCCTTCGGTTTTTCTGTAATGACCGTTATCATGGTGCTCTTATTCATACCATAGAGGATCACATCGATCACATAAGTTCCCACCACCATGTTGATGAGTCCATAAAGACCGGATTCGATATTCCGGAATACCACCATGGAAAGCAGGATGATCACAAGGTCCGTCGCCATGATCGCTTTTCCGGTCTGCATGTGCGGACGATACTTCTGTAAAAGCTTTGCGGCGATATCGCCTCCGCCTGTGGTAGAGCCGCGCATGAATATAACGGCAAGACTGATTCCGATCAGCACTCCGCCGAAAAGGCAGGATACCATCTTATCGCCGGAATACACCGGAAAATACGGTGTCACCAGACCATCCAGAATCACGGTCATGATCGCAACTGTCTTCAGTGTTTTGATCGTCTTCTCCTTTCCCAGATAGATCCAGGACGCGATCAGAAGCGGAATATTGATCAGAAATGTCAGGGTACCGATTGGGAGATTCGTCAGACGGTTTAACAGGATCGCCATACCGCTGGCTCCTCCCGGTGCGATATCAATGTTGTTGATAAAGCAGTGGAGAGCGACGGCCTGTACAAAGCCGCCCGCCACATCTGCCAGAAGATCCAGAGCAAGCTCTTTTCCCCTCATCTTTTCCATAAGATTACCCCCTTATATCTGCCAGTCTGAATTCATCTAATCCCGATATAATTCTTCAAATAATTCCACCGGCACATACGCCTTCACATGGATCCCGTCATCCTGATACTCCTCCGAAAGAAGCTGTCCGCTCTTCCGGATCGTCTGGATCCGTCCGGCATCCCTGTAAGCGAATACCTTCTCAAAGTAGATCCTGCGGTTTCTCAAAATTATGGCAAACAGATCCAGCAGTTCCTCAATGCCCTCTCCTGTCTTTGCCGATAATTTCACTTTATAATCCGCGGACATATCCCTGCAGGCGGTATCTGCGTCCGGGCGGTCCACCTTGTTGAATACCGTGATGATCTCCTTGTCCTTGATGTCCAATCGGCGCAGAGTCTCATAGACCACATGCATCTGCATGTCCATCTGCGGGTTCGAACAGTCCACCACATGAAGGATCACATCACAGTACCGCGCCTCCTCCAGAGTGCTCTTGAACGCCTCCACCAGATGGTGCGGAAGCTTTCTGATAAATCCTACTGTGTCCGTCAAAAGGACCTTTTCCCCGCCTGGAAGCGTCAGCGCCCTCGTCGTCGGATCCAGGGTCGCGAAAAGCTTATCTTCCGCCAGGATCCCGGCTCCTGTGAGCTTATTTAAGAGCGTAGATTTTCCGGCGTTCGTGTAACCCACAATGGCCGCCGTCAGCGTTCCGCTCTGCTCTCTCTGTTTCCGTACCACATCCCTGTGGCGCTCCACATCCTGGAGTTCCGATTTTAACTGGCTGATCCGCTCGTGGATCCGTCTTCTGTCCACCTCAAGCTTCGTCTCACCCGGTCCCCTCGTACCGATTCCGCCGCCAAGTCTCGACAGGGAATTCCTGAGACCCACAAGGCGGACGGCGCGGTATCTTAACTGCGCAAGTTCTACCTGGATCTTCCCCTCTCTTGTCTTTGCACGGGCGGCAAAGATATCGAGGATGATCATCGTCCGGTCCATGACCTTCGTGTCCAGAGCGTCCTCCAGGTTTTTTAACTGTGCCGGGGAGAGCTCATCGTCGCAGACAACGCCGGTAGCGCCGGACTCCCAGACCATCTCCTTCAATTCCTGGATCTTACCTTTTCCGAGGTATGTTCCCGGATGGATATTTTCCCGGTTCTGGATCACGACTCCCACGGTCTCAGCTCCCGCGGTCTTTACAAGCTCCCGAAGCTCCTCCACGGACTCCTCCGTGTCATCGGAGGCGTTCGTGCTGGCAGCAAACAGGATGACCCGTTCCTGCTGCTCACCGATCTCTATCAATTCTGCCATTCTTTCTCCTATCTTGTCACGAGAAACGCGATCTCATGATCTGCCTTCTCGTCCTGTCCATACTGCTCCTCGTAGCTTCGGAACAGCTCCAGCGCCTTCTCATACTGGCCCAGGTACTCATAACACACGGCCTGGTTGAAGGCGATTTCTTTCTTTGCCCGGTCATCAGAGAGGGCAAGTCCCGCCTCCGCGTGCTGCAGCGCTTCCTCATAATTGCCTTTTTCCATCGCAGCCATCATCCAGCGGTTGTAAACTTCCGTGCTGGAAAAGCCCTCATCCACGAGAGTCTGGTAGAGCTCATCCGCCTTCTCCTCGTCTCCGGCAGTCATATATGCCGCCCCCAGGGCTTCCATCGCCTCTGCGTAGCCTGTAACCTCATGTTTCGCATCCGCGCTCTTACCGGACTCCAAGCGGTTCTCAGCACCATCCTGATCCCCGGAATTCGCGAGGCTCACCGCGCCGAGGTAGTAATACTCGGCTCTCGGCTTATCCACCTTCGCCAGGGTATCATAAGTATACGCCGCGGCACCATAGTCCCCCAACATAAATTCTGCCTCACCGCGGTACTTTAATACATCGATCTCAAAAGAGGTCACCCGCGTTGTCTGGTCGATCAGGCTGTCAAACTCCGCGACAGCCCCCTCGTAATCACCGCTTTCCATGAGGGCGATGCCGTTCTCCCTGCTCTCCTTCATCTCACTGGTCACATGGCTGCAACCGGTGAGGAGGAGCAGCATACCGGATAGAAATAACGCTGATACAATGCTCTTTTTTATTTTGCTTATTTTTCTTGTTTTCTTATACTGTTTATACATTTTAAATTTTACGTTTTATTTCGTTTCTTTATATGCTTTGTAAAGTCTTTTCATGAACCTTCAGCTTCAGCACGCTCTGGCCTCGGGAATTCTTTCCCTTTTCTCCACATTTTACGCACGCGTCGTGCTTCCGAATCCACCATTTCTCACCTCATCGGCCTCATCATCCACTGTAATTCCGTACTCCACGAAAATCCCCTGGGAGAAGCCGGTTCCTGCCTCCACTTCCACGGTCTTTCCCTCTCGGCTGTCATTGGTGAGCTTCACCTGGATATGGCCCTCGTTGTCAGATCCGTAGTAGTCGCTGTCGATGATCCCGACGGTATTGTTTAACTGAAGACGGAACTTAAATCCAAGTCCGCTTCTCGGATAGAGCTTTAATACCCAGCCGTCATCGATCCGCGCCCGGATTCCTGTGAGGATCTTTGTCATCTCGCCCGGTTTCAGCGTGAACGCTGCCGGTGCGAAGAAATCATATCCGGCAGAGCCTGCTGTGGCACGCTTCGGAAGTCTGATCCCATCGTAGATTTCCCTGATCACTTCTTCTGTATCCTGCGGGTGTTCCCCCTGCCAGTCTTTTTTAAACTGCTCAAAGCTTACTTTTTCAAATTTTGCGATTCTCTGCATGATGTCTCCTCTTCGTAAATGGTCTCCCACTACTATACCAAGACCCCGCCCCCTTTTCAAGCGTTTCAGACAGAAAATCCGGCAGAATGCACTGCGTTATTACGGCAATGTGTCCACTGCCCACAGTATATTCTGCCGGATGCTTCCGTCTCTCACGTACATTTCTATGTGGTTTTCCAAGCAGCCGCGACACTCCCGGATATTCTCTCCAGGCTGCTGTTTTCTCGAAAACTTTTTCTATAAAATATACGATATCATCTCAATCCCGAAAATGATCATATATAAAATAAATCCCGGATTCAGGTACACATACTTCCTGTACGGTGTCGGCCACCCGTTCTGCCGTCCCATCTGCCACCAGTAGCGGCGTCCGTCCCGGAAGAAAAAGTAGATCCCGGCTGCGATGAGAAGCAGGATCATAATGAAGCTTCCCACAGAAAACGCCGCCGCCATTGCGCTCATCCCCAGTACGTTCAATCCATTTTCCACCAGCACTAACATCATGGAAAAGGAATTCACTGCCATGTGAAGCAACACATTATAAAAAATCCGGTTCGTCCGCACCGCCACATAGCCAAGGATCAGTCCGATCACCACCGCGTACAGGCATTGGTTTAAATTTCCGTGCATCAGCCCGAACATGACCGCACAGTAGACAACCGCTGTCCGGTCCCCGAACCGTCTCGCCTTCTTTAAGAGAACTCCCCGGAAGATAAACTCCTCCATAAACGGGGCGATCAGGCAGGTGTAGATCACCATTCCAGGCGTCAGCTCATCGAGGGCGTCCATCACCGGGTTCATATCCGTCGCCGGAACTCCCGTAAATATAGAAAAAAACACGTCCAGAAACACGCCGAGGAAATTAAAGATGTACCCAAGTCCCAGGCACATGAAAAGCGCCGACATCCAGACCTCCGCCGGAAGTGTATGAGCCGGTCTCCGGTCCGATCTCACAAAACATGTCATCGGAACCACCAGAAGGAAAGGAACTCCGATAGAAAAGATATACTGCACCAGGACTCCCGTCCACGGGGAATCAAAAAGCCCGGAAAGCAGACGCGCTCCGCCGCTTCCCAGGCCATGGATCCGGTGCCATACCAGGCCATAGAAAGCACTGCCCAGGTACTGGAACCCTGAGCAGGCGCACATGGCAAGGCATAAAATTGTAAACGTGATCAGAAAATCTCTTCGTTTATGCACCATATTCTTCCTTCATGATCTCACTGCTTCTCGCAATGAACTTTGTCATACGCTCCGGAGAAAGACTTCCGTGAGCGAGCTTTGCAAGGTCATAGAGCTGTTCGCAGAGCATCGGTGTCTTCTCGCCGTCCCTGTTGTTTAACACATACTTTACAAGGCCGTTGTTTGCGTTGAGGACAAGTGTCTCCTCCGCCGGGAACAGGTCGGAACCGCCGCCGTACATGCTGTACATCTTCATCATATCCTGCATTCTGCGGCTCTCCTCGGAGACAGTGATCATGGACGCGAGGCCCTCGTTTTTCAGCTTCTCGACCTTTACATTTAACTTATCGTTTCCGATGGCCTTCTTGAAAACCTCCGCAAGAGTCTCAGCGTCCTTCTTTTCCTGCTCCTTTGCGGCCTCATCGGTCTCCTCGGCATCCTTGAAGGTCTCGTTGACATCCGCGTCGATGCGCAGGAACTTTAAGCCCTCATTCTTCTGCTCCACATGCTGCATAAATGGAGAATCAATCGGATTCGGAAGGATCACAGCGTCGATTCCTGCTTCCCTGAACATGTTGATGTACTGGCTCTGCTCTTTCTCGTCAGTTACATAAAAGATCTTATTCTCGTGTTTTTCCTTGTTCTCCTCCAGGCAGTCAGCGAGAGTCAGGTACTTGCCGTCCAGATTCTTGTAGAGGATGTAGTCTTTCATCTTCTCGTCAAACTTCTCATCCTTTAAGCAGCCGAATTTGATGAACGGATTGATGTCATCCCAGTATTTCTCGTAATTCTCGCGGTCTGTCTTGCACATGCCGGACAGCTTGTCCGCAACCTTCTTTGTGATATAGTCGGAGATCTTCTTAACGAATCCATCATTCTGGAGGGCACTTCTGGATACATTTAGCGGAAGATCCGGGCAGTCGATCACGCCCTTTAACAGCATCAGGAATTCCGGAATGACTTCCTTGATATTATCGGCAATGAATACCTGATTGTTGTAGAGCTTGATCTTACCTTCGATGCTCTCGTACTCCATGTTGATCTTCGGGAAGTAAAGAATACCCTTTAAGTTGAACGGGTAGTCCATGTTCAGATGGATCCAGAATAACGGCTCCTTGAAATCCTGGAATACCTTGCGGTAGAACTCCTTGTACTCCTCGTCTGTGCACTCATTCGGATGCTTGTTCCAGAGCGGATTTGTATCATTTACCGGAACCGGACGTCTTGCGATCTTATATTTTTCTTTTGCCGGGGAAACCTCAACTGTCTCCTTTGTTCCGTCCTCTTTTTCCTTCTCCTCTGTCTTTGCAGGCTCTACGATCGTCTCGATAATTGTATCTTTATCGGTGAGCTCGTCCTTTTCGATCGTGTCGTACTGCGGCTCTGCAGTCTCATCGTTTAAGTAGATCTCAACCGGCATGAACGCGCAGTATTTATCGAGGATCTCTCTTGCACGGTACTCATTTGCGAACTCAGCGCTGTCCTCATTCAGGTACAGGGTGATCACGGTTCCGTGTCCTTCCTTTGTGCCCTCTTTCATATCGAACTCGGTACCGCCCTCAGACTCCCAGTGGACCGGCTTTGCGTCCTGCTTGTAGGATAAGGTATCGATCGTTACTTTGTCGGCTACCATGAACGCGGAGTAAAAGCCAAGTCCGAAGTGACCGATGATCTGGTCCTCGTTTGCTTTATCTTTGTACTTGTTTAAGAAATCCTGCGCACCGGAAAAAGCGATCTGGTTGATATACTCGTCAACCTCGTCCTCTGTCATTCCAAGACCGTTATCTTTGATCCGGATCGTCTTTTCCTTCGGGTTTACAGTAACCTGAACTTTATAGGTCTCATCATCCGGTGTCTCGTACTCGCCCATCAGGGCCAGCTTCTTTAATTTTGTGATGGCATCGCAGCCGTTGCTGACTAACTCACGGTAGAAGATATCGTGATCGGAATACAGCCATTTTTTGATGATCGGGAATATATTCTCACTATTGATTGAAAGACTTCCACTTTTTGCCATGTTAAACCACTCCTTATTTCTATTCCTGCGGCGCGGGGGAATTTCTCATAATTCCTTCGGACCGCTTATTTTCATTTATCGTTTTCCAGCTGCCTTTTTAACAGCTGTTCTGTTCAACATGACATATTTTAATACCAGGAAATCAAAATGTCAATAAAATTAGCACTCATTTTTGATGAGTGCTAATAAAATTTTTATAAACTTTTTTCTCTTTCGCCTTTGCTATGGGCGGGTCAGTCAATTTATGATCTCACTTAATTCTCGCTCTCGATCGGAATAAACACTCTTGCAGTCTCCTCCTGCTCATGTTTCTTCCGCTCGTTCTTCGCCGCAGCCACAGCCATCTCGCAGAGTGCCATCTGGGATCCCACCGGGAGTTTTCCACGGCGGTCCGGCTTCTCGTATGTTCCGTCCGGCTGTAAGACATGGGCTTTTAAGTTGTCCTCAAGCTCCAGTTCCATATACTTCCGGATCCTGTCTTTCAACTCTTCCCTCAGTACCGGGAACAGGATCTCCACGCGGCGGTCCAGGTTTCTCGGCATCCAGTCGGCGCTTCCCATGTAGATCTCTTCGCTTCCGTCATTCTCGAAGATAAAGATCCGCGCGTGTTCCAGAAATTCCCCGACGATGGAGCGGACTTCAATATTCTCGGAAAGTCCCGGAATTCCTGCCTTCAGACAGCAGATTCCACGGACCACCAGATGGATCTTGACACCAGCGCAGGACGCCTCATATAAGGCCGCGATGATCTCTTTATCACAGAGAGAGTTCATCTTTGCAATAATGGAAGCCGGCTTTCCTGCCCGGGCATTCTTCGTCTCACGCTCAATCAGACGCAGGAATTTTGTTCTCAGCCACAGCGGTGCCACGGAGAGCATATTCCAGTTTAAGGGTTCCGAATAACCGGAAAGCATGTTGAAAACTGCTGTGGCATCCTCACCGATCAGCGGATGACATGTCATGATTCCGCAGTCCGTATAGAGCTTTGCGGTGGAATCGTTGTAGTTACCGGTTCCAAGGTGAACATATCTGCGGATGCCGTCCTCCTCTCTCCGGACTACGAGGGTAATTTTCGAGTGGGTCTTTAAGCCCACAAGGCCATAGATCACATGGCAGCCTGCTTTCTCAAGTTTTTTTGCCCAGATAATATTGTTCTCCTCATCAAATCTTGCCTTCAGCTCAACGAGTACGGATACCTGTTTTCCATTCTCCGCCGCTGCAGCCAGGGCCGCGATGATCGGGGAATTTCCGCTGACACGGTAGAGGGTCTGCTTGATCGCCAGCACTTCCGGATCTCTCGCCGCTCTTCTGACAAAGTCCACAACCGGATCAAAGGTCTCGTAAGGATGCATCAGAAGAATATCACCTTTCCGGATATTCGTAAAGATATCATCGTCATTCATCAGTGCCGGAACCGGCTGCGGCGTATATTTCGGTGTCTTTAAATGGTCGTATCCGTCAAGGCCGTACATCTTCATAAGGACCGTCAGATCCAGAGCGCCCGGGATCTCGAAGATGTCTTCCTCATTGACCTCAAGTTCCCGTTTCAATACCTTGAGGAGTCTCTGATCCGCCTTATCCTCGATCTCCAGACGGATGACCTCGCCCCACTGCCTGCGCTTTAACTGCTTCTCGATCTCCTCGAGAAGATCCACAGCTTCCTCCTCGTCAAGGGAGAAATCGGCATTTCTCATGATTCGGAACGGGTGGGAGGTCACGATATCGTAGTTTAAGAACAGCTGCTGCATGTTCCGCTCGATGATCTCCTCCAGGAAAATCACATTCCGCGTCTCGTTGTGGTTCTCATCGGTGGTCACCGGGAGGCTTAAGATCCTCGGGAGTACCGCCGGAACCTGTACCATGGCAAATTCCAGTTCCTCATCGCCGTCTTTTTTCTTCAGCAGTGCCGCGATATTTAAGGATTTATTCCGGACAAGGGGGAACGGTCTCGAGGAGTCCACCGCCATCGGGGTGAGTACCGGATAGACCTCTTCCTTGAAATACCGGTCCACGAACACTCCCTGTTCCGGTGTCAGGTCCTCATGGCACTCGATCAGATTTAATCCGTTGTTTCTGAGTGCCGGGAGCAGGGACCGGTTGTAGGTATTATACTGCTGAACCACCAGTTCATGGGTCCGGACGCTGATCTTATCCAGCTGTTCCTGAGCCGTCATTCCGGCAATATCCGGTTTTTTATATCCGGCATGGACCATGTCCTTTAAGGAGGCCACGCGGACCATGAAAAACTCATCCAGATTTGATGCCGTGATGCTTAAGAATTTTAAACGGTCAAAGAGTGGGTTGGTCTTATCTCTGGCTTCCTCCAGTACACGGCAGTCAAACTCCAGCCAGCTCAGTTCTCGGTTTACATAATTCTTAGGATCCTGAAAATACTCAATTCCCTGTTCTTTTCCTTTTCTGGCCTTCTGTGCATTGTCTTTTTTTTCTTCTTTTTTCATCTTTCTTTTCCGCCTCCCTGAATGCGTTGGTTCCGGTCAGACCTGACTATACATACTTTTTATGGCGAAGCACCGGCCGAATTCCAAAAATTTCCTCAAAGAACGCTGCTTTCTGCTCAAAAGAAACAGCCTCCAGCGTAATATCGCCGTGATAATCTGTCGTGATGATCAGGTTCTGATCCTTCACGGTCATCCGGCAGTCCGCGAGCTTCGCACTGTGTCCGCGGTCCATGGAATTCGCCAGACGCAGCATCGCTGTGAGCTTTGCGATCAGAAGCATGACCTCGTTCTGACCGCTGAAGCTGTCCGTCACTTCATCTAATTCTGTCTCCATCCGAACCATATTGTAATCGAAATCCCGGATATTATAGCGGACCACATTTGCGATGATCTCCCGCTCCAAATGGGAGATACCGATGATCTCCGTGGACATGATGATGTTGTAAGCGCACTCATTGGAATTCCGGACACTGATAAACTTTCCGCAGGCATGGATCAGCACCGCGATCTGCAAAAGCAGGCGCTCTCTCTGCCCCATTCCGTGGTATTTCCGCATTGTATCGAAGATCTGGAGCACATATTTCTCGACAGTCTCCGTGTGCCGGCTTAAGCACTGGTAGCGTTTTGCCATGGAACGGGAAGTGCTGATAATATCGTTATCAAAATTGTGCCGGAATTTTATAAGCTTCTTGTCCGCCGCGAACTCCGCCGCGATCCCGTCACAGAGCCGTACCCCGGGGATCCAGATCATCTCTGCTCCCGTCATCTCAAGAAACTTCTTATAGATCACCGCGCATGGCATAAGTAAGGAAGCGTACTCCCGGTTCACCCCGAAATGCTCCTCCATCTGCTCTTCATTCATCGTGCTCAGGCGGGTGTAAAACTCTTCAAACTGCTCTCTCGTGATCCTCGAAAGCGGCTTTCCGTCTTCCTCGTACCGAAACAGATACAGGATGTTCTCACCGATCCCGATCAGATGCTTGATCTTCCGCTCCTTTAAATACATTTTTTTATAGTTCTGGAGTTCATTGTCCACCATCTCATCAATAAGCTCCCGGTACTGTTCCATCGTCGTATCGACCTCTTCCAGAGTACCGCGGATCCTCAGAACACCTAACGGCAGATTTTCCGTATTCACCAGAAGGTTTTTATCAAACATGGATATCTGCATGCTGCCGAATCCCACGTCCACGATAGCGGTTCCCTGCTGGATATTCTCATCAAACTCGTCATCGGACACCGCAATAGCCTTGTAGCCCAGAAATCGCTGTTCCGAGTTGCTGATAATCCGTACCTGGATCCCGGTTCGGACACGGATCTGATCCAGAACGATCCTATTGTTTCTCGCCTCGCGCATCGCACTTGTGGCGTAGGCACGGTATTCCGTGACTTTATAGGATTTCATGATCCTTGCAAAATCCGCAAGCACATCGCAAAGCTCCTCCACCATCTCATAGCTGATCTTTCCGTTATTGTAGGTATCTTTTCCCAGCGCAGTGACGTGACGGATCTGATCCAGTTTTCGGATCTTGTTGCGGTTTGAGATCTCATAGATCCCCATCTCCACCTCAAAGGATCCCACATCGATGGCTGCAAATGTAAGGGCTGCCATGTTTTTTCCTCCTTGCTCTGTGCACGACGATCGCCGGACCCGTTTTGTGTCCGCCATATCGTCTGCATCAAATATCTGTTGATACAAGAATCGGTCCGGATTTTCCCGGACCGTATCTCTCTAATAATTACCTAAAATTCTCATGACGGAAGCTTCCGCAGCAAGACCGGTCAGCGCGTTTCTCACTCCCGCATCGCTTAAATTTCCTTCGAAATCCACGAAGAACCGGTACTCGAAGCTCTTTTCCGGAATCGGTCTGGATTCGATCATCGTCATATTGACATTGTTGAAAATGAAGTTTCCAAGGATGTTGTATAGGGAACCGCTCTTATGGGCGATCTCGAAAGCCACGCTGATCTTTCCGGCGGTCTTTGCGTACACCGGCTCTTTTCCGAGGATCAGGAATCTTGTCGTATTTCCCTTGACGTTGTTGATCTCCTTTGCGAGGATCTCCATTCCATAGAGTTCTCCCGCTGTACGGCTTGCGACAGCCGCCTGGGACGGATCCTTCTCCTCCATGACCTTCTTTGCAGCTACAGCCGTGTTTAAGACAGCGATCTGCTTCCAGTCTTTATGGGCGGACAGGAAATCAGAGCTCTGGGCCAGAGCCTGGGCATGGGAGTAAACGGTCCTGATATCGGAGAGCTCCGCTCCCGGAACGCCGAGCAGCATATGGGCAACCGGGACATAGACCTCGCCGACTATGTAATTCTTATACTTTAAGAGCAGGTCGTAGTTGTTGATCACGAAACCGGCTGTGGAATTCTCGATGGGAAGTACCGCATAATCAGCGCGTCCCTCTTCCACCTCGCGCATCGTGTCCTCGAACTCCGGAACATGGTAAAGATCCGCGTCCTCGCCGAAATATAACTTCGCGGCGGCATGGCTGTAAGCGCCCTCGACGCCCTGGAAGACGATCTTTTTATTCTTCTTCCCGATGGTCTCCACTTCCGTAAATCCGGTGTCCATTCCCATACCGTGAGCGGATAACAGGCTGTACTGGTATCTGCGGCTGACGGACATTAACTGGGAAAAGATCTCCTTTACCGCCTCTTTATTGAACTCACTGTGGGCCAGCTCCTGAACCGCTGCGATCTTCTGTGCCTCTCTCGCCGCATCGTAAACGGCTTTTCCTGTTCCGATCTTATATTCCGCCACATCTCCGCATACGGACATGCGCTCCTCAAACAGACGGACGATCTCTTTATCGATCACGTCCAGCTTGTCCCTGCATTCTTTTAAGTCAAGATTTTTCATATATTTTATGCCTCTGCTTTCTGTCATTTCTCCCCAGGTATTTCCCAAAATTTCTTTTGCTTTTTCAGCAGATCTCTCCGAAACCTTGTCCTGTCATATCATTTCAAGCCATTTTATCCGCCTGAAACCTTATTGTTTTTCTTCCTGCATTTCTTTCAGCATTCTGATCAATACATTTCTAGTGTAAGCACCCGGATGTTTCCGATCTTCGGCTTCCAATTCTTTTACATAGAACGGTTTTCCGTAGTAGATCGTAATATGGGACGGGGTGATAAACGGGAAGTGTTTTTCCAGCACCTCCGCCGTTCCTGTCATCGCCACCGGGACCACCGGACAGCCGGATTTCTCCGCAATCTTTAAGCTCCCCTCTTTAAACGGAAGGAGCTCCGTGATATCTTCGTTCGGATTTCTCGTTCCCTCCGGGAAAATCCAGATGGAAACGCCGTTTTTTACCTTCTCGATTCCCTGAAGGATCATCTTTAAGCCTTCTTTGATGTTCTTTCTGTCTAAGAACAGGCAGTTCACGTTCACCATCCAGGTGCGTAAGAGTGGGATCTTTTCCATCTCCTTTTTTGCGACGAAACCGAGCAGTGTCGGAACTGTCGTGTAGCCCGCAAGAATATCAAAATAGCTTCTGTGGTTTCCAACATAGAGGACCGCTGTGTCTTCCGGTATATTTTCCGCGCCCTTCACCGTCACGGTCACCCCCGCCAGCTTTAAGAGTACCTTGAACACGGACCGGACGACCTTGATCGTCTCCAGATCCCGCGCGTGGGGATCTTTCTTTCCAAGCGATACCTGTGCCACAAGGAACGGATAGCTGAAGATCAAAAATCCCACCAGTGTGAACAGGACAAGTAATAATCTTATCATAAGTAACAAACCTCCCATATTTTCTTTAACAGTAACGGTGCTCTCTTACGGTCAGCACAGCAGGTGTGCCCACCTATTGAACAATTGCCTTTCATACACTTTAAAGAGTTACAGCAATGAGGTTCATAAGTTATATTATATTAAATAAACCTCTTATTTGCAACTCAAATGCACCTCGAATCCATCTAAAATCCAGCTCAAATCTGTCTATATATTGGCTTTTCCGTTTCCGGATCTCTGGAAAGGATTTCCTCTTTTCCTCCCGTCAGATATTCAAAGAGAAGTCCTGTCATGAACCAGAACGGAGCAAAATCCAGCCGGATCACGCCGTCAACGCTCAGCATCCGCCCGGTGTAATCCCACGGACATATCCCAAGGCTTTTCAAGAATGTTCCCGTGAGGTATTCTGCGAAAAAGATCAGGACCATGTCCAGGATCCCATGTCGGAAGATCCTGTCCTTTACCGCGATCTGTCCCCGGTCTCCGATCCAACTGTCCACCCATTTCCCGATGGGCCCCAAAAGGATTCCCATTCCATATATCGGGAACATGTATATTGATGTCTTTCCCATGAATTTCATATCTCCAGCCGCAAAGCCTTCCACGGAAGTCAAAAGGATCTCAAGTCCCCATCCCGTCAGACCGCAGAGCATAAAATTCCTGACCCATTGTCTCCATCCGCCGCCGGAGCTTTTTTTTACTGCAATTTTCTGATTTCTGTTTTTCTGCTTCCATCTGTTCATGAAACCAGTATCTGTGATTCTCCGATCCGCTATGCAGCCTTTTCCACGGTGCTTTTTTCCACTTTGATTTTTCTGCGGCTCATGCCCTGGAAAGCCAGGATCGGCCGCTTACTCTATACATACTGATTTTTTTCCGGATCGTACTCATAATCGATCGACGCGAGTTTCTCATCCACGTCTTTCCTGTCTAGACAAAGCGACCTGCACAACTCGTCCATATCCGGGTAATTGTCCCGCAGTTGTGTGTTGATATAGCTTAACAGCATGACCGGATCTTTCGGTATCTTCGTCATCTCTCTCCTTTCCCGGATGATTCTTTCTCTCCAAACCATCCGCCGCCTTTACTTTCTGAATCCTCCTGTGTTATACTATAAACCATATGTGAGATGATTGCAAACGAAAGGGGATTTAAAAACCATGAAACACCTTCTGCTGCTTGGAACGGGAGGAACGATCGCCTGCAAGAGAGGTGAAAACGGTCTGACACCGCTCCTCACCGGCGATGAACTGTTATCTTATGTACCGGATGCGAAAAAATTCTGCGAGGTGGAGACGGTGCAGGTCTTAAACATCGACAGCACGAATATGCACCCGAAGCACTGGCTGAAGCTCGCCCAGGTCCTGGAGGAGAATTATGACGATTATGACGGCTTCGTGATCTGCCACGGCACCGATACGATGGCCTACACCGCTGCTGCCATGTCCTATCTCGTCCAGCACTCCAGCAAGCCCATCGTCATCACCGGTGCCCAGAAGCCCATCGACCTTGACGTGACGGACGCGAGAACAAACCTTCTGGACAGCCTGCGTTTTGCCGCCTCCGAACGTGCCCACGGCGTGACCATCGTATTTGACGGAAAAGTCATCGCGGGAACACGTGGAAAAAAGGAGCGCAGCAAGAGCTACAACGCCTTCTCCAGCATCAACTTCCCGTACCTCGCCGTGATCCAGGACGAGCATATTTTATACTACATCGACGACAAGTGGCAGGACCGCGAGAGTGTCCGCTTCTACCACGAGATGGACAGCCAGGTCAGCCTCTTAAAGCTGATCCCGTCCATGGACTCCAGCCTCCTCGACTATATGGCAGAGCATTACGACGCAGTCGTCATCGAATCCTTCGGTGTCGGCGGTCTTCCGTCCTATGAATCCGGCGATTTCTATAGCTCCATCGAAAAATGGATCTCTATGGGAAAAGTTGTTGTCATGACCACCCAGGTCACTCAGGAAGGCAGCAACATGTCCGTCTACGAGGTCGGCCAGAAAATCAAAAACGCCTTCGGTCTCATCGAATCCTACGATATGACCCTGGAGGCCACCGTCACCAAACTCATGTGGATCCTCGGGCAGACGAGGGATCATGATAAGGTGCGGGAGATGTTCTATGAGACCATCAATCATGATATTTTGTGGAACACGGGAAGACGGTAATACGATTGAAACATTTTAAAAGACTGCATACCAACAAACGGACATGCAGTCTTTTTGGCTTCTTAAATAACGTCCGGAATTATGCTTTCCACTCTTTTTTATACTCTTCAAACT
The DNA here is from genome assembly GCF_032490495.1 of Pilosibacter fragilis. Lineage (NCBI taxonomy): Bacteria > Bacillati > Bacillota > Clostridia > Eubacteriales > Clostridiaceae > Pilosibacter > Pilosibacter fragilis. The sequence continues at coordinate 190,919 of NZ_JAVYJB010000003.1, forward strand.
CTTCGTCCGAACAATAGATCGTATGTCCCGGACTTACTTCGTGATAGGACGGCTGTTTTCCTTCACCGTAATGATGAATCTCCGGATCGTAATGGATTTTTACGCGTTTTTTCTCATTGAGCGGATCCGGCTCCGGAATGGCAGAAAGCAGTGCCTTGGTGTACGGATGAAGCGGATTCTTAAATAGCTCATTGGAATCCGCCATCTCAACCAGCTTTCCGAAATACATCACACCGATTCGGTCGGAAAAATATTTGACGACGGAAAGATTATGCGCAATAAACAGGATTGTCAGTCCCATTTCCTGTTTCAGCTTATTTAGCAGATTGATCACCTGTGCCTGCACAGAGACATCGAGAGCTGAAACCGGCTCATCTGCGATCACCAGCTGCGGTTCCACGATCAGCGCCCTTGCAATTCCGATGCGCTGGCGCTGTCCTCCTGAAAATTCATGGGGGTATCGGGATGCATGTTCTGCCTGAAGCCCCACATGTTCCAGCATCGCGATCACCCTTTTCTGCAGTTCTTCCGGGTCTTTCACCCCTCGAATTTTCAATCCTTCCGCTATAATCTCCTGTACTGTCATTCTCGGATTTAAAGATGCGATCGGATCTTGGAAAATCATGGCAATATGATCGGTAATATATTTATGAAGCTCCCTGTCCATTTTTCCGGAGATTTCTATGCCGTTAAATTTCACAGTTCCCCAGGTGGGATCATACAGCCGAATAATCGTGCGGCCTGTCGTTGTTTTTCCGCAGCCGGACTCACCAACCAGTCCGAACGTCTCCCCGCGTTTCACATAAAAGGATACATCATCCACCGCTTTCACTGTAGACTTTTTTCCTCTGTTTTTTGTTGTAAAATACATGCTGAGGTGTTCCACATCCAGAATATGATCCTCAACACCTGTCGAATTCATCTTTTTATTATCCATGTTCCGCCTCCTCCTTCATCCTGGCGATGCGGTGCTGCAAAATCTCCGGCATCTCTACATTTGGCGCATCCGGATGTAAAAGCCATGTAGCAGCATAGTGGGTGTCGGAAATTTTAAAATACGGCGGTTCTTTTTCAAAATCAATCTTCATCGCGTATTTATTTCTCGCTGCAAATGCATCCCCTTTCGGCGGATGAAGCATATTAGGCGGAGCACCCGGAATTGCATATAGGGTCTCTTCCGTGTGCAGATCCGGCATTGCAGACAACAGTGCCCAGGTATACGGATGCGCCGGATGGTAGAAAATATCTTCACAGGTTCCCACTTCCACGATCCGTCCGGCATACATAACGCATACACGATCTGCAATATTGGCAACCACGCCGAGGTCATGAGTGATGAAAATTACCGACAGATCGTGCTCTCTTTTCATATCATTGATCAGCTCCAGGATTCTCGCCTGAATCGTCACATCGAGAGCTGTCGTCGGCTCATCGCAGATCAGGATCTCCGGATTGCATGCAAGGGCAATTGCAATGACAATGCGCTGCCTCATACCGCCAGAGAACTGGAACGGATATGCCTCATACCGCTCTGCCGCGTTCGGAATTCCAACGGCTTCCATCAATTCGATGGCCCTCTGCTTCGCCTTTGACTTTTCAATGGATCCGCTTAAGATCAGCGCCTCTGAGATCTGTTTTCCTATTTTCATGATCGGATTCAGTGCTGACAGAGGATCCTGGAACACCAGTGAGATCCGTTTTCCTCTGATCTTATAAAAGTCTTTTTCCTTATATTTCGCCATATCTTCGCCCTGATACAGAATCGAGCCGCTGTCGATATGGCCGTTCTTTGCAAGAATTCCAAGAATTGCTTTGATCGTAACCGATTTTCCGGAACCGGATTCTCCTACAATCGCCAGTGTCTCACCTTTCATCAAGTCAAAGTTGACATCACGAACCGCATGAACCGTACCTGCGAACGCCTGAAAGGAAACAGAAAGATCTTTTACACTTAAAATAGGTTCCATACCATTCGCTCCTTTCCTTATGCACCGCGCTGGGTTGGATCAAATGCGTCACGCAGACCATTTGACAGCATGTTGAATGCGATCATCAGCAGAGAAATCACAACTGCCGGGAAAAACACCTGGTTCGGATACTGCTGCATGATCTTCTGTCCCTGGGATAAAAGGACACCGATCGAGCTTTCCGGTGCACGGATGCCAAGTCCGATATATGCCAGGAAAGACTCGGTAAAAATAGCTCCCGGAATTGCAATCATGGCACGTGTAATGATTGGCCCAATGGAATTCGGCAGAATATGCCGGAAGATCAGTGCCATATCTTTCACGCCGAGTGTTCTGGCCGCAAGCACATATTCGCTGCCTTTATAACGGTAAAACTGGGAGCGAATCATTCGGGCTGTGCCAATCCAGTTCTGTACGACAAGGCAAAGAATAATTGACAGCATGCCGGTTCCGAAAAAGAGGATAAATAATGTTACCACTACAATCTCCGGGAATGCACCGATAATCTCGGTAATGCGCATCATAACCATATCGATCTTTCCGCCGTAATATCCCGCAATGGAGCCATAGACAATACCGATAAAAACATTGCAGATTACCGAGATGAACGCAATTACCAGGGAAACACGGGCACCTCGCCACATTCGTACCCACAGATCACGGCCGAGATAATCCGTCCCCATCCAGAAATATGTTCCATCCTCAAGACCGCAGTACTTGTAGTAATCCACTTTGATATCACACATATCCGCGCCCTGGACCTTCCGGTAGTTGATGACTTTCAGAATGCTGCCTTCCGGATAACGTGTTGTATCTTCCAGGCTGTCCACACGTCGATTCGTCAGCCATCGGGTTCCATCCAGAATTCCAACATTCTCGAGAACCGGCATTTTGGGCGGAAGATTGATTCGGTTCAGATCCTGGTCATTGTAGTGCCAGCGGCTCATCATTGGCATAAAGATTGCCATGAACAGAATGATCACGATTCCTACAAACGCTACAATGGAGACCTTGCTCCGGCAGAAACGCAGCATTGCATCCTTAAAAAAGCCAATCGGCTTATCCTGGAATGTCACATCCGCAATGTCATCCTTCATCTGGACAAATTCAAATTGTTCTTTGTCAGCCTGATATTCCGGTACAGCGGAAGAGTAAAATTTTGCCATTATTTCTTCCCTCCCATCCTTACACGCGGATCAACAATCCCGTAAGAAAGATCCACGATGAGTACAGTCACAAGAGATACCACAGAATAAAAGATCAGGGCCGCCAGCGTTACCGTATAGTCCGGCGCATTGATGGACTTTACCATAATACCGCCCATACCGGGAATCGAGAAAATGGTCTCGATTACAAGACTTCCGCCCATAATGCTTGTAAACATCGGCACAATGATATTCATAAGAGGAAGCATGGAGTTTCGGATTCCATGGTTGATCGTTGCCTGACGTTCCGTGAGTCCCTTCGTCTTTGCCAAAAGCATAAAATCTGAGTTGATGGTCTCTGCCAGTTCCGCTCTCAGATATCTTGTCACACGGGCGATCGGTCCTAGAGACAGGGCCATGATCGGAAGAAACAGGCAATAAAATTTATCCCAACCGGATGCCGTAGCATCGTAAATGATCGGAAATAATCCCGCTTTAAATGCCACAAAATACTGAAGCAGGGTGGCGAAGATAAAGGATGGAACTGAGATAAATATGACGACCAGAAACGATATCAGATAGTCTGTCATCGTATTTTTCCGGATTGCCGCCACAATTCCGAGGATAATCCCCAATGGAAGCGATATGATCAGTGAAAAAAAGTTAATATAGAGTGTGACCGGAATCTTTGTCTTGATCACATCCCACACCGGAACATTGACATACATCTTCAGAGATGTTCCCCAGTCGCCTTCCAGAACAAGTCCCTTTAAGAACATTGCATACTGGATCGGGATCGGCTTATCAAGATTATATTTTGCTTCCAGAGCTGTCCTCTGCTCATATGTCATATCTACGGCATCATCGAAGATTCCGCCCGGCATCAGGCGGATCACCATGAAGCCGATGGTAATGATAATAAACAGAGTTACTAACATTGCCAGAATTCGCTGCATAATGTATTTTGCCATATCATTCCCTCCGAGTTTCCTTTTGCGATTCCTGTAAAGCCCATCGGTTCCTTTTCGCCGCCCGATCACTTCCGTCAGCATAAAATCCGCCTGCCGGCTCGCAGTATCCGGCAGGCAGATGTTTGCAGGTTCATTCAGTTCCCGTCATCGGTTATACTTCTTTATCACTGATCGTGAAACCAAATCCGTAACCCGGAATGTATACATCCGATGGGAGAATGACTTTCGGATTGATCAGATAGTAGCTCGGTGCCTCGTATACCGGGCAGGCTGCTACTTCATCAAGCACGATCTTTTCGATTTCCCTTGTCAGTTCCAGACGGTATGCCGAATCCATTTTTGCTTCCAGATCATAATTGGCTTTTTCCCAAAGTGCATCCACTTCATCATTGTAATATGGTTCGTTCTTGTTCGAATACATGCCGGTGTAAACTTTAAGTCCGTTCCACGGTGCCGGTGTACTGGTATTCCATCCTCTCCACTGAAGTTCAAAGCTGTTCGGATCTCCATCTTTCCATCCCTTGATGTAGGAGTTTAAGACACCGCTCGGAGCTGCCATCAGCTCCAGAGTAAAGCTGTCGCCAAAGATCTCCGGGAAAGATTTATGTAAGAACTCAGATGCCGCCTTATTGTTGGCACTCGTCTCATTGTACTGAAGGGTCAGGGTCAGACTGGTAAGTCCACATTCTTCCATCGCCTTGTCGTAATACTCCTTGGCAAGTTTCGGATCATACCCGAGATTTTCGGTCAGATATTCCTGTGATTCAGGCATTTCCCGGAATGTCTTGCCGTCAAGACCAAGGCACTTGCTCGCAACGAGATAATTAGCCGGAATTCCATTTGTCATTTTTGCAATGCTCTGACGGTCCACTGCATAGAACAACGCTTTTCTGAAGTTCAGATTTCCAAGGATTCCATTGTTATTAGTATTTCCGTGGTTAATCGTAATGGTCTGGATGGAGGTTGCCGGTGCTACCTTGATGCTCGGATCATCCACATACTGTTCAATCGCCTCCGGGCTTAATGCGACTTCGTCCAGTTCTCCGTTTAAGTAAAGCTCAAGCGCTGTATTTCTGTCTGCTACAACTTTATAAACATATTCATCCAATTTGATATGGTCTGCAAGAACATAATCCGGATTTTTCTTCATTTTGAAAACGGAACCCGGTACCCATTCTGTCAAAATATAAGCTCCGCAGCTCTTATAAGTGTCTCCCGTGGAACCATATGAAGTCTTCGTCCGGTCTTCATTCATACCGGCCTCATACGTCGGTTTATGTACCAGGTTGGTCCATACATAGTTGAAATGACTCTTGATATCGGCTGCTGTAACTGGAGCATCTAACTCGAGGCCAAGCATATAATCGCCATTTCTCTTGATTCCCACTTCGTCCCAGGAGACTTTGTTTTCTGTCCCCTGAAGATAATAATCTGTAGCCTTTGTGATCGTAATATAATCACTTGCAAGCTGGGATGCACGGTTATTTACCATAAGGGGATCCAGACACATCTGGAAGGAATAGATCACATCATCCACATTGATTGAATCTCCATTCTCCCATTTCGCATTTTCACGGATCTTAATCTGCCAGATTTTTCCATCCGCATCTACCTGCTCTGGTTCACTTTCTGCCAACTCCGGAATATACTCAAATGATTTTCCGTCCGCGGTCGGATACTGACGATACAGCAGAAGTGTTGTTGGGTTGATCACATCCGAACTTGCACTTAACGTGTAGATATGGCTGTTTAATGTATCAATATCCGTCGTCATATAGTCGTTAAATACTTTCGGTCCTGTCTGTGCAGCTGCCGTTGTCTCTGCCGCCGTTGTCTCAGTAACCGTTGTATCGGAGTCTCCCGGGTTCTTCGGTTCGCTGCTGCACCCTGCAAGGGTTCCGATCACCATCGTGCATGCTAACAATGCTGCAATTGTCCTTCTCTTCATATCGTTTCCTCCTTTTTTATTTCAGGACCTCCAAACAGGCCTTCCATCTCGCCCATTTTCATTCCATTGGAATTTCTCCCAGCTGTTGACATTTATATGAATCTCATTATAATAAATTCCATATGCACGACATCAATTCAGCGAAAGGATGGTCCCTTATGTCATCATCGTTCCGGAAAAGTTTTCTGACTCATCTTCTAATTGGAGGAGTCATTGGAATTCTCTATTTTATTTTCAGTCACAGTTCTTTTTTTATGAACCGACTCATCAACTCCTTGTTTCTTGCCAGTTTCTTTCCCCTTATCTTTGGAGGTCTCCGATTTGTTAAAAATCTCGGAACCTTTGACCTGTTTATTTACAGCCATCGAAAACTCTGGAAGTACGGGAAACACCATGAAAAATTTGAAGAAGAAAATGAGAAGATTGCCCCGGCTTCCACACCTGAACTCGGATCCTACTACGAATACCGCAATTCCAGGAACGTATTTCCATCCTGTGCGGGACCGGTTCTGGCCGGCAGCTTATATCTCATTCTGTCGCTGTTTTTGACACTCTGTACCTTGTAGAAAACTTTGCATATTTTTGTGTTTTAATGAATTATCAAACAATTCATGCGTATTATTATTGTTTTGAATTCATTTCTGCATTCATTATAACTTTTCAGAATATTGCTGACAAGGTAATTTCCGCATTTCCGAAGTCTCATTTCTATTTTCCGGCACAAAAAAATCGATTAGGTTGATTCACCCGTTTTTTTTTCTGTAAATCAACCTAATCGAAATCTGCGTTCTTTGCCAGCCCGATGTTCGCTGTGCAGCTCTTTTTTAATCGAAAACGGAAAAATATCCCGGGTAGGAAACGTAGGTCCTGTTCCCGCGGACTGCGAAGTGATCGACGCTGCCGGAAGAGTGGTGACTCCAGGCCTCGTGGACGCCCACTGCCATATCGGACTCTGGGGAACCGCCAGTTCCGCGGAAATGGACGGAAATGAAAATACCAGTCCAGCTCTTCCCGGACTCCGCGGAATTGACGCTCTGAAATGGAATGACGCCACCTTCGACGTTGCAGTTCGTCACGGCGTTACTACGGTCGTTACCGGCCCCGGAAGTTCCAATATTATAGGAGGAACGTTCACAGCCGGAAAAACCGCCGGAAAAAATCCCGACTCCCGCGTCATCTGTCAGGAAATCTGCATGAAGATGGCCCTCGGTGAAAACCCAAAAGTCAATTACGGCAGGAGGAACATGGCACCAAAAACGAGAATGATGAGTGCTGCCATTATGAGGGAACAACTCTTCCGAGCGAAGGAATACTATAGAAACTATCAGGAACACGGAGAGGACCCTGATTTTCCATTCGATTTTCATATGCATTCTTTAATGCGGGTCTTCGACGGTATGCGTGTCAAGATTCATGCACACCAGGCGGATGATATCCAAACTGCAATCCGGATCGCCAATGAATTCCATCTTCGTTTTTCCATTGAACACTGCACCGACGGCTATCTGATCGTCGATGAACTTGTGAGAAATCATGTTCAATGCCTTCTCGGTCCTACCGTAGGAGGAAAAGGAAAAATCGAAGCCAGAAATAAAACTTTTGAAGCAGGGCAGATTCTGGAGAACGCCGGAATCACGTTCGGCTTGATCACTGATGCGCCTTTCGTTCCGATTGAAGGTCAGCTTCTGCAGGCTGCTCTCTATGTCAAAAACGGACTTTCCCGGGAAATGGCTTTAAAATGTCTCACCATCAATAACGCCATCATTACCGACATTGACTCCCGTGTCGGCAGTCTGGAACCTGGAAAAGATGCGGATGTCGTGATCTGGGACGTAGAACCATTGGCAACTCTGAGTCAGGCCGGTATCGTTATCATCGACGGTCAGATTGCATACAGGAGAAAGGCAGGTGAAAGCAATGTTGATTATCAGAAACTGTAATCTGATCAATATGGCCGGAATCTACGAAGAAAAAAAAGATCTGGTTGTGGAGAATGGAAAGATTCTCGATATCTGTGATAACGCCGTGAGCAAATATAATGTAGGACATGTCAGTATCGATGCCTGCGGACACTATGTGACTCCGGGGTTTGTAGAACCTCACTGTCAGTTAGGAGTGCGCGAACAGGTCTTTCGTTTTGAGTGAGATGATTCCGATGAGTCCACGGATCCAATTCTTCCGCAGCTCCGTGCGTTAGACGCCATCAATCCTGCCGATGAGGGCTTTCAAATGGCACTTGCCGGCGGAGTCACCACGGCAGTCACCTGCCCCGGAGATGCAAATCTCATCGGCGGAACATGTGCCGCTATCAAGACCTCCGGTAAAACAGTCTCCGAAATGACGATGGTGCCTGAGCTTGCTTTTCACATGTGCCTAACGGATGATGTCAGAACGACCTATTCCAGCAAACGTGCCCCAAAAACAAGGCTTGCCAGTGCCGCTCTGATCCGTGAAGCATTGATGAAAGCAAAAAATTACCACACGCTCTGGAAACTGTCCGAAGCGGATCCATCCAGGAAACCGCCGAAATTCGACATGAAGCTTCATTCCCTCATGCGCGTGTTTGATGGGATGCCTGTCAAGATCACCGCAAAGAGAAGCCATGATATGACCACCGCCATTCGCATTGCCGAGGAATTCGAACTCAATTATATCTTGGAAGACTGTACCGAAAGCTGGCTGATTCCGGATATTCTAAAAAAACATCAGGTGAACTGCGTGGTCGGCCCATCTTATGGACAAAAAAGTAATGAAAGCCGCTACCGTGACCCTATCGTTGGTTCTGTACTTGAGGAACACGGCATTACCTTTGCCTCATCCACCGCTCATCCGCGAATGAATATTGAGCTGGCTGCGATTCATCTGACACTCATGTACAAAAAAGGGCTTACTGCTATGGCAGCTCTGGAATCTGCCACCATCAACGCAGCCCGTTTCTGTGGACTTGACCAGAGAGTCGGCAGTCTGGAACCTGGAAAAGATGCCGATATCGTCATCTGGGACGGCTATCCGCTAGACTACTATTCCTCCGCCTCTACGGTTCTGATCGAAGGAAAAGTCGTATACCAAAAATAGCTCTTACCCTGCAGGAGGTATTTCCCTATGAATCAGAATAAGTTAAAAATTATTGAGACCATTGACAAGATGCAAAATGAACTTCTGACACTTTCCCATCAGATCCATGATCATCCGGAACTGGGATTCCAGGAACATCAGGCTGTAGGATTTATCCGCACATTTTTAGAAGGCCATGGGTTCGAGGTTGAAACCCCTTATTGCGGACTTGACACATCTTTTAAAGCAGTAAAAAAAGGAAAGCATGCAGGACCGAGAATCGCGTTTCTCGCAGAATATGATGCCCTTCGCGGAATCGGCCACGGTTGCGGTCACAATATTATTGCGACCTGTGCTGTCGGTGCATTTTCCGGTCTTGCCGCTCTCATGGACAACTATGATGGGGAAATCTCCATTATTGGCACCCCTGCGGAGGAAGGCGGTGCCGGTAAAGTGATTCTTTTAGAGCGCGGCGGTTTTCATGATACCGATTATGCGCTTATGATGAATCCGTCAGGAGGCGGATCGAATCTTGTAGGAAGAGGGGGACGCGCTGCCACAACCATCCGCGTCGTTTTCCACGGAAAAGCAGCCCACTCTTCTGCACCTTCGAACGGGATTAACGCGCTCAGTGCTGCAATCCATGTATTCAACCAGATTGATCTGATGCGTCCCACATTCCAGATTCAGGATAATATCAACGGTGTTATTTTAGAAGGTGGAACAGCTGCCAATGTCATTCCTGCACTCGTCCGGTGTGAATTTAATCTCCGAGCGGAAACCATGATACGAATTGAGTTTCTTATTGATCTCGTGAAATCCAGCATTGAACGGGCAGAATCCCTGACCGGAGCCAAGGCAGAGGTGGTTGTAGAACCGATCTACGCGGAACGCTACCCGAATAAGCCTATGTGCGAAGCTTTCAAAAATAATATGGAGTCTCTCGGAATTCACATGACCTGGCCAACACCGGGAAAACTGTACGGTTCTTCCGATATCGGAAATGTTTCGATTAAAATTCCGGCAATCCACGATTATCTGTCGATCACTGATGATAAAACGATTCAAAGTCACTCAAAAGCTTATGCAGACGCAGCCGCCTCACCGCAAGCCGATGAAATCTGCCTGAAGGGAGCCAAGGGTCTGGCCATGACTGCCCTGGATATTCTGGAAGACAGCAAATTCCGTGATGAGATCAACGCTTACCATGATGCACAGGTGCCGGAACGATATCATGAAAAGTAACGAATCCCATCCCAGTAATTGAAAGAAAGACAGAAAGGCAAAATAAGTCCTCTATCTGCGGATTTCTCCGTGAATAGGGGACTTATTGAAACTTTAAGATCCTAAATCCCGCATAAAATAAGGGATTTCGAACCTTCTACTCCGTGTCCTCCTCCAGCGTATACGGAGTCACCTGATATACGTAGTAGTTCAGCCAGTTCGTATACAGCGTGTTCGCCATATTTCTCCACATAAGCGGTGGAACAGAGAACGGGTCATCATGCTCATAGTAGTGGACCGGGAGTGCCGGATTTAAGCCTTTATTGAGGTCGCGGTGATACTCGTTGTTTAAGGTCATACGGTCGTACTCCGGGTGGCCCTGGACGAAGATCTGGCTTCCGTCCTGGTTCATGACAAGGAAGACGCCTGCCTCATCGGATTTAGCGAGGATCCGGAGTTCCGGGTGCTTTAAAATATCCTCCTCCCACACTTCTGTATAGCGGGAATGCGGGCACTTAAAGTAATCGTCAAAACTTCGGAGTAACGGAACACGCTTATCCAGCGCTTTCTGTGTATACACACCGGAAAGTTTTTCTTTCCGTAAGTGTTTCGGGATTCCGTAATGATAGTAAAGTCCGGCCTGGGCTCCCCAGCACAGATGCATGGTGGATGTCACATGGGTCTTGCTCCACTCCATGATCCGGGTCAGCTCCTCCCAGTAATTGACCTCCTCAAACTCCATCAGCTCCACCGGTGCGCCGGTGATGATCATTCCGTCGAAATGTTTCTTCTTGATCTCCGGGAATGTCACATAAAACTTATTTAAGTGACTGGCTGAGGTGTGGGTGGACTCATGGGTGGACATCGTCATGTAAGTGCACTCCACCTGCAGAGGTGTATTGGACAGAGCTCTTAAAAGCTGGGTCTCCGTGTCCTCCTTCAACGGCATGAGATTTAAGATCAGGATCTCTAACGGACGGATATCCTGGCTCTCCGCGCGGTCCTCGTCCATAATGAATACATTTTCGCTCTCAAGGATCGCTCTTGCCGGCAATCCATTCTGTATTTTAATCGGCATTTTCTTCTCCTATCATCTTCAGAAAATCCGCTTCGGAAAGGATCGGAATGCCAAGTTCTCTTGCCTTCTTATTCTTTGACGAATTGGATGTCACATCATTGTTGATCAGATAACTGGTCTTTGCTGATACGGAACCGGCAGCCTTTCCGCCCAGAGCTTCTATTTTTTCCTGAAGCTCCTTCCTGTTCGCGAAACGCTCCACGGAACCGGTGATCACAAAGGTCTTCCCGGCTAATGTCTGCTCCTCGTTCCTGACTTCCTTTTCGAACGTAAGGTCTGCCAGCAAATGATCCAGTGTCTCGTTGTTCCTGTCATTCTTAAAGTACGTCACCCACGCATCCGCAAGCACGCCGCCGATTCCATCAATAGAGCACAGCTCTTCCGCGCCAGCCTTCCGCATGGCATCCAGATTGAAATCGAAATGCCGGCAGATCACCTTCGCGTTGGCGAGACCGATCCCCGCGATTCCGAGACCAAAGATCAGCCTCGGAAGTGTGGTGTGGGACGCGGTCTTTGCAGCCGCTATGAGATTCTCATAAGACTTTTCACCGAAACCTTCCATCGTCACGATAGCGTCACGATGGCGGTCCAGATGGAAAATATCATCAAATTCATGGATGAATCCCGCTGCGATAAACTTCTCCAGCGTCATCTCGGAGAGACCGTCGATATTCAACGCGTCCCTGCTCACAAACAGATCAAAGCTCTTGATCTTTTTCGCCTGACAATCCGGATTCGTACAGTAGAGGGACTTCACATCGTTCAGATTGCGGATCTCCGTCTTTCCGCCGCATACCGGACAGGTCGCCGGGATATCACGGACACCGCTTCTTGTCAGGTTATCCGCGATCTGCGGAATGATCATGTTCGCCTTGTAGACCGTGATCCTGTCTCCTGCACCGAGCTCCAGCCCTTCCATGATGCTGATGTTGTGGACACTGGCGCGGCTTACTGTAGTTCCTTCCAGCTCCACAGGCTCAAACACGGCAACCGGATTGATCAGTCCTGTCCGCGACGCGCTCCATTCAATGTAGGAAAGCGTCGTCTCCTGAATCTCATCCGCCCATTTAAAAGCGATGGAATCTCTCGGAAATTTTGCAGTCCGCCCCAAGGACTGTCCGTAGGCGATATCATCATATAACAGCACAAGACCGTCCGACGGGATATCGTAATGCTCGATCTTCTCCGCAAATCCGCGGACTGCACTGGAAAGTGTCTCCGCCGTCACCTCTACAAACTCGACCGTCTCAAATCCCAGACTGGAAAGCCACAAAAACTGCTCTTTTCTTGAATTTTTAAAGTCAACTCCATCTGCCCTCACCAATGCAAACGCCATAAACCGGACGTTTCTGGATGCCGTGATCTCACTGTTCAGCTGGCGCACGGAGCCGCTGCAGAGGTTTCTCGGATTCTTATACTTCGCATCCACATCAGCGATGGAATCATTTAATTTTTCGAAATCCGAATAGCTGATCACCGCCTCACCGCGCAGGATCAGCTGTCCTTTGTAGGGAATCGTTGTCGGAATATTGATAAAGGTCCTGGCATTTGGGGTGATGACCTCACCGATCTCGCCGTTTCCGCGGGTGACCGCTTTCGCAAGAACTCCATCCTCGTATGTCAGCACCACGGTAAGTCCATCCATCTTCCAGGATAAAAGCCCCGTCTGGTTTCCAAGCCATTCCCTCAGTTCATCCACACTCTTTGTCTTATTCAATGACAGCATCGGCCGTTCATGGCGCTCCTTCGGGAGTTCGCTTAAGATCTCATATCCTACTTTCTGGGTCGGACTTCCTGCGAACACAGTCCCTGTCTCCTGTTCCAGCTTCAGGAGTTCATCATAAAGCCTGTCATATTCAAAGTTGCTCATGATCTCGCGGCTCTCCTGGTAATAGGCCTTTGCGGCCTCGGAAAGAAGCGGGATCAGCTCCTTCATCCTCTTGATCTTGTCGTCCATATTTTATGCTCCTTGCGCTCCGGCGCACCCGGTTTCCAGCTTTCCGGAGATGCGGGGGCTTTCTTTTCCGGCTTTATTTCCCCGTCCTTACGGACATTTTTCCATACTTTTCCGGTTCCGTTTTTCTTCTCGAATGGTTTTCTGTCATTGCCCTTTTCAAACGGCTTTCTGTCGTTCTTCTTTCCCTGATATCCGGAGTTCGCCGGTTTTCTTTCTCTTCTCGCTGGATCCGTAAGCTTTCCGGCCTTCGCAGCTTCTCGCGCCGGAAGGTTTGTGGAACCCTCCACCATCCGCATCAGATCACCCAGCTCTTTTTCCGTCAGTTCCCGGTACTCTCCCCGCTTTAATGTACCCAGCTGAAGATTCATGATACGCACACGCTTTAAATTCATCACATGGTAATCAAGCGAGCGGCACATCCGGCGGATCTGGCGGTTCAAGCCCTGAGTCAGGACGATATGAAAGGTATGGCTTCCGGTCTTCCAGGCACGGCACGGCTTCGTGGTCACATCCAGATCCTCGATCCGGACGCCTTCACACATTTGATTTAAGAATTCTTCTGTCACCGGGTGATTGACAGCTACCGCATATTCTTTCTCGTGGGCATTTCCGCCGCGGAGGATCTTGTTGACGATGTCTCCCTGATTTGTCATAAGGAGAAGTCCCTCGGAGTCCTTATCGAGACGTCCCACCGGGTAGATCCTCTGTGGGTAATTTAAAAATTCCACAATATTTTCTGCATGATCCTTGTCGGAAGTCGTGCAGACGATTCCCCTCGGCTTATTCACGATCAGAAATACCGGTTTTTCCTTCTCGCCCACCGGCTTTCCGTCACAGACCACCTTCTGTCCCGGCCGTATCTGCATTCCCATCACGGCAATTTCGCCGTCCACAAGAACTTTCCCTTCCTCCACAAGTCTGTCTGCCTCTCTTCTTGAGCAGACTCCGGCATCACTCAGATATTTATTTAAACGAATCGTTCCTTCCAATCTATTTCTCCCTTTTATTCATAATTTATGATCCAAAATTTATCCTTTCGCCCATTATATCGTTTCTGAGGGGCGAATGCAAGAAAAAAACGCCTGTCAGTCCGGGACATTTCCCAGATCTGGCAGACGCTTTCCTGTCTCACTGCCCCGGTATCCCGGGACATCAGAAAATGCATCTGATAGGAATCGAACCTACGCACGCGGCTCCGGAGGCCACTGCTCTATCCACTGAGCTACAGATGCATCTCTAATAGTATACAATAATTTTCTGATTCATGCAAGGGGATGAGAATTATTTTTTTGTATATTTTTTCACTCAATTTTTCTAAACGAAGGATGAATGCGTCCTGGCACCTTCAAGAGTCCCGCGCGGTCGCTTGCGATGATCTGCATCTTCGCATGAATGCGCGGCAGTTCCAGGGGCACTGTTTTTCCATTTCCAGACTGCCGCGCTTTTCATGTTTTTAATGCTTTCTTGAAAACAGATAGTAGGACGGAGTACGATTTGCGCAGTCCTCCGCAAGAACTTTCAGGCTGCAGTAAACAAAGCCATCTACGGCTCTCGCTTTTCCATCCCTGCCCGGCTCCTCATATTTTCCTTCTTTATAGGACGGATCCAGAATGCACGCCTCATTGTCATCAGCCGATACAACGAGGATGTAATGTCCTCCATGAGTGAACACCCCGGTATATCCTTCCCGGTCACCGCCGGAATTTGCGATGGCAAGTCCGCCTTTCGCCAGATGCGCCTTCAGTTCATTCAGATCACTCGTTTCCCCATAATTCAGGTTAAACCTTTCCGCAACGACGGGACCCAGGATCTTCAGGCTCGTTCCGATCTCACGGTTTGCGCCAACCTCATTGGATAATTTCAGGCAGTCTGTAAGTTCATAGGTCGACAAAGTCAGCGCATCCACCATCATGCACAGGCAGCTCGGACCGCAGCCTGCCGCAGCCACATTCCGCTTTTCCTCCGGCACTCCGCCGTGGTCTAAATTATGTTCATAGGGGATATCTCTGTGTTCTAACTGATTGATATATTTCATTGCAACTGCTCCTTCCGATTGCCGCATATACCATGCTTTTGATTTTCCTATCGTACCACTGGAATCTTAAAACGACAAGATGTATTTTTTATTTCCCGGCTGCTTCCCGCACCTTTTGCGGATCATCACCGATTTTCCCATATTCCGGCGCACCTCATTGATTTTTCTTCCCGATTCTGCTACAATGGCATGGAACTTTTTGATAAGAACGCACAAACAGGAGATATAGAAAAATGAATGTAACAGATTTTAACTTTGAACTGCCTCCGGAACTGATCGCGCAGGATCCGCTTGAGGACCGCGCTGCTTCCAGGCTGCTTGTATTAGATAAAAAGACCGGCGAGATGGAACACCGCCATTTCCGCGATATTTTAAAGTACCTGAAAAAGGGTGACTGCCTCGTTATCAACGACACAAAAGTTATCCCGGCACGTCTCATGGGACATAAGATTGGAACTGACGCAGGAATCGAAGTTCTCCTTTTAAAGAGAAAATCCGACAATGTCTGGGAGACCCTTGTAAAACCGGGCAAGAAGATGAAAGTTGGCGCAGAAGTTTCCTTCGGTGACGGACTTTTAAAGGGAAAAGTTATCGATGTGGTCGATGAGGGAAACCGCCTGATCCAGTTTGAATATGACGGAATCTTCGAGGAGATCCTCGACAAGCTCGGCCAGATGCCGCTCCCGCCATACATTACACACCAGTTAAAGGATAAAAACCGTTATCAGACTGTATATGCCAAGAACGAGGGTTCTGCGGCCGCTCCGACAGCAGGACTGCATTTCACAAAAGAACTTTTGCAGGAGATCGAGGAGATGGGTGTTAAGATCGCTCATGTAACTCTCCATGTCGGTCTCGGAACCTTCCGCCCGGTAAAGGTTGACACTATCGAAGAGCACCACATGCACTCTGAATTCTATATCGTAGAAGAGTCCGAGGCGAAGAAGATCAACGATACAAAGGCAAATGGCGGACGTGTGATCTGCGTTGGAACCACGAGCTGCCGTACCCTGGAATCTGCAACCGGCGATGACGGGATCCTGAAAGCCGGAAGCGGCTGGACTGAGATCTTTATCTATCCGGGATACAAGTTTAAGATCCTGGATTGCCTGATCACAAACTTCCACCTTCCGGAATCCACGCTTGTCATGCTCGTGTCCTCACTCGCAGGACGGGAACACATCCTGAATGCATATCAGGAGGCGATCAAGGAGCGGTACCGGTTCTTTAGTTTTGGAGATGCAATGTTTATTCACTAATGTATATTGAATTTATATTTTACATATGATAAAATGCCAATCGGCTAAAGAGATGTGACTCCTCTGTTCGAGTGACAAAAAGCAAACCCCCAGTGTGGCTGCACCGGGGGTTTTTTATCTTTCTGTCACCAGTATAAAAGGCGGTAACATCTCTCATTAAAGCATATAAGAACGCTTAATCTGTATACTCAAGTATCAATCTAACGGAAATACCACCGTAAGAAGCATCTTAAAATCTTCCTTCGCGAATACCGCATGCGGCTTTTTCGCCGGCATCACGAGAACATCTCCGGCTTTACAGATATGCTCTACATTGTCCACAGTAAACTGACCGGTGCCCTCGATCACATGTACCATGGCATCGCCGATGGAGTCGTGGGTGCTGATTTCCTCGCCTTTGGAGAACGCGAATAATGTCAGGCTGACCGCCTTGTTCTGGGCGAGAGTCTTGCTGACGATCTGCCCCGGTTCTGCGTGGATCTGGTCTGCAAGATTTAAAACCGTTTCATGATCAATATTTTTAATAAAAGCCATTTTTCTTTTCCTTTCCACCCGGATCTTCCCATGACCCGTCTCGTAATTTTAGTTTACCACGATATTTCCCTTTTGTATGTTGTAAATACAACTGTTTTTTGTCTGCATGTCAATTTCAAAGGGCGATTCTTGTGAATCATCACGATTGATTTTCGAACAGGATTTCGGTAAAATACACCTATCCTTTCATTTTACGTCCCGTGGCTGCCCGGCATCCTGATTTTTAGCCGGGCCAATCTAAGCAGTATGAATATCCGCTTCCCGCCGGGCCGCTGCAAAAAACATTCTAATTTCTATTCTTCAAATCAAGAAAACAAATCTATCGATCTAAAAACACATCAGGAGGTATTACAATGAACTACGAAGAATTTTGTGCCGCACTGCAGGAGGAACTTTTTAACAGGCTGGACACCAGCTACTCGATCCACAGGGAACGTGTGCTCAAAAACAACGGCGTTGTGCTTGATTCCCTGGCTCTCTTAAGATCGGAGAAACACTGTTCCCCCGTGATCTCCCTGGAGATGCTGTATGAACAATTTGAAAAAGGCCGCACACTGGCAGAACTCTGTGAATATATGATATCGATCACCGACACACAGCTTCCTGTTTCCGTGACAAGTCTCACTTCCTTAAACAACTTTGAGGAATTCCGAAACCAGATTACCTGGCGGCTTATCTCTCGCGATAAAAATAAGGAGCTGTTAAAAACGATTCCCTGGATCCCTTTCCTGGATCTCGCGGTGATCTTCTCCCTGATCATCGAATCTGAAGGTGAGACCCAGATCAGCTCTGTCGTCACGAACACGGTATCTGCTTCCTGGAATGTGACAGCGGAAGAACTTTTTGCGCTCGCAAAAGAAAATACACCTCGGATTTTTTCTGCAAGTTTCCGCCGCCTTGAAACGGTGATCAAGGAATATTTCCCCGGAGCTACCGACTTTGTACCCGAAGACTGCCCTGTTCCGACGCTCTATGTCCTCACGAACGATGCTGCGCACAACGGCGCCGCCTGCGTCCTCTATCCTGATAAATTAAAAGACCTCGCGGACGAGTTTGGAAGTGATCTTCTCATCCTTCCATCCAGTATCCACGAGGTTCTGATCATCGCTGATTCAGAAAATTTTACGGAACATGACTATCATGTCTTCTGCAATACGATCAAAAATGTCAACCGCGAATCGATTCAGCCGGAAGACTTTCTCTCTGATAACATGTATCTGTATCGCAGGGAAACGGATAAGCTGCAGATCTTTACGGAATCTCCTTGTAGTTCTTCCGCAGACTCGGCTACATGTGTTTAAGTACAGACAAAAATTGCTGTACACATTCTACCGCCGTCAACCAGCCATTCAATTTCGTCTCGCATGACTTCCTTCATGATAAAGATGCACAAGGTTGACAACAGAATCTGTGATAAAGATTGCCAGAGCGATCGCGCCTGCCGTGTGAAGCGTCGAGATCAAGTAATGGGTTGAAAGCGTCTGGTCTCCCTGGATCAGGTAATATACTGTACGGTAGATTCCTGCTCCAGGCACAGACGGAAGGATTCCTGCGATGAGGAATACCGTCACCGGTGCTTTCTTGATCCTGGCAAGAATATGACTCAGAAACGCTACCGCGAGGATCGAAAAGAATGCGGCCTGGAGTGTTGAATGAGTCAGATTATTGATTATTAAATATGCCCACCAGGCAAATCCGCCGGAAAAAGCCGCGTACGGAAGGAACTTTTTCGGAGTCTCCGTCAGAATGGAGAACATCGCGACCGCCCAGAACGCGCTGAATACCTGTATGATCATAAGAGTCCTCCTTCCATGCTGCGGGCTACAAGAAGTCCCGCACCAACTCCAAACGCAACTGCAAGTCCCACAACGATCGCTTCCAGAATTCTGGCGGATCCGGCTGCGTAGTCCCCGTTTAAGGTATCACGGATCGCCGTTGTAAACGTTACTCCCGGGACAAGCGGCATGACAGCGCTGACGATAATCGTATCTGAATTCAGTACCGGATAAGAATGGCAGATCGTCATGGCTGAAAACGCAAGCACAAACGCTCCAAACGCGTTAAAGCAGAAATCGTTGAATTTCAAGGTTTTTCCAATCCATACGGCAACTGCAAGACAGACACCAACTACCGCTGCCGCCAGAAAGTCTCCCAGGGAGCCGCCGAACATAGGCGCAAAGAACGCCGAAACACCAACATATCCCAGTCCCTGAGTCAGCCAGTCATACTGGACCGTCTTTGGTGCCTGGATCTCCTGCAGCTGCTTTAACGCCTCCTCCACCGTGATCTTTCCCTCACAGAAATGGCGAGATACATCGTTTACCAGGCAGATCCGGTTGATGCTGGTGCATCTGGCCGCAACACGCTTGACGCGGGTCAGTGGTTCCTTATTTGGATCGCTCAGCGTGACAAAGATTCCCGTTCCATATACGATCGTTTCCGTCTGTTCGTACTCCGATCGTTTCAGCATATGATTCATGGTGTCTTCCACCCTGTAGATCTCCGCTCCGCTGACAAGCATGAGCTCCCCCGCCAGCACCACAGCTTCCAGCAGTGTTTTTTCGTTCATTTATTACCCCTTTTTTAACCCCTTTTATTTTTATAACCGCTATATAACCCATTTGCTGCAAGATCCACTATTGAAAATCTTCTGCCAGGCATGGCAGCAGTTATAGTTTCAAGATTTTTTTGATCAGAACAGGCGGCTTCCGATCTGGAATACAAGAAATGCCGCCGACCAGGCAAGCACAAGCTGGAACATGACCATCCCCAATGTCCATCTCCAGGACTGTGTTTCTCTCTTGATCGTCGCGATCGTCGCAATACACGGTGTATAGAGAAGGCAGAATACCATGAGCGCATAAGCGTTCACTGCTGTGAATCCTGTTCCCCCAAGGATTCCTGAGAGTTCCGCCATTCCAGCTGCAGAATTGATATTGCCGATCCCATAAAGGACGGACATACTCGAGACAACGACCTCCTTTGCGGAGATTCCGGAGATCAATGCTACCGCGATCTGCCAGCTTCCAAGACCAACCGGCTTTAGTACCGGCACAAGGATCTGTCCGAATTTTGCCGCAAAGCTGTCCGCCACATCAGAAATAAATCCCGCCGGTCCAACATTCATGACAAACCACAGGATGATCGATGCCAGGAAGATCGTTGTCCCCGCCTTTGTCAGGTAATCTTTTATTTTTTCCCAGACATAGATCGCCACAGTTCTGAGATTCGGAATCTTATATTCCGGAAGTTCGATCAGAAGAGCATTCTCAGTTTTATCGTCTGTCATTCTATGTACAATAAGCGCGATGAGGATCGCCATGGCAACCCCCACCAGATAAAGGGAATATGCCACTAACATTGCCGATTTCGGGAAGAACATATCCGCCAGCAAAACATAGATCGTAAGTCTCGCTGAGCAGGACATAAACGGTGTGATAAGGATCGTCTTCAAGCGGTCTCTCTGATTCTCCAGCGCCCTGGTCGCCATGACCGCGGGAACTGTACAGCCAAATCCCAGCAGCATCGGCAGAAACGCACGGCCGGAAAGTCCGACCAGCCCCATTGTCTCATTCATGACATAGGCGACTCTTGCCATGTATCCGCTGTCCTCCAGGAACGCAAGCGCAAGGAAAAGGATAAAGATGTTTGGAAGAAATGTCAGGATTCCTCCAACTCCTGCCAACGCACCATCAACGACCAGGGAAATCACCCAGTCGGAAGCTCCCGCTGAATGAAGCCCGGACAAAACACCGCGCGACAGCAGTTCCAGTCCCTGCTCAAAGTATCCTTTCAGAAAATCCCCGACTGTGAATGTCAGGAAAAAGACTAATGCCATAATTCCAAAGAACGCTGGAATTCCCAGGATCGGATGAGTCAGGATCTTATCCACCTGATCTGTCATATGTGATTTTTCTTCTTTATTAAACAGACATTCCTTGATTACTGATTCCACGTAATCGTATTTTTCATTGATAATCTCTTTTTCGAAGCTTCTCGGCACGATCTGTTCCAGTTCGACCGGATGGTCCTTCAGGACTTCCTTGTCATATTCGAGCATCTTGATCGCATGCCAGCGCAGATTTGTGAGATCCGGATACTTCTTCCGCAGAAGGTCTTCTACCCGCTGGATCCGGTCCTCGATCTCCCTGTCATAGCGGACGATCACGCCCTGGGGACCTTCCTCATAATGATGTACCACAGCGTGCATCAGCACGTCAAGTCCTGTGCGCTTTCTCGCGGAGACCGGAACCACAGGGATCCCGCCAAGCATCTCAGGAAGTCTGTGAAGGTCGATCTCCATCCCACGCTCTTCAATGATATCCATCATATTGAGAGCCAGAATAACTGGTTTCTTTAATTCTAAAAGCTGCATCGTCAGATAAAGGTTCCGCTCCAGCGATGATGCGTCTACAACGTTGACAATTACGTCCACGCCATCTTCCTCAATGCACCTTCTTGTGACGAGTTCCTCCATCGTATATGAAGTAAGGCTGTAGATTCCCGGCGTATCGATCACACGGATCTTCCGCCCTTTATAGCTCGTCTCTCCTTCCATCCGCTCGACTGTAACGCCGGGCCAGTTTGCGACCTTTAATTTTGCTCCCGTAAATGCATTGAACAGCGTAGTCTTTCCACAGTTCGGATTTCCTACAAAGCAGACAGTAATTGGTCTCTCCCCCGTGCTCATGATGCCGCCTCCTCTTTTACCTCAATTCCACCGGTAATTCTTCTTCCCAGTGCAAGGCGGGTTCCACGGACTTTGATGATCATGGTTCCGCTGTTTTTCTTATTCATCACAAGAAGAGGCGTATTCTCATTTACCCCCAGCGCCTCTAAACGCCGGTTAATTGCCTCATCCACATGGACTGACTTGACCAGATACGTCGCGCCAATATTTCCTTCATATAGTTTCATCCTGTGTCCATCCTTCACTATCATAATTGACAGAACCGACTCTGTCATCTGGAAATATTGTATTCTTGTTGAGAATAATTGTCAATAAGTGTATCCTGGCACATTCGTCCGCCTGGTACGGGCAGAAGTTACCAATTATCTTAATTTTTCTCCAGCTCCAGCAGCATCTGCTTCACTTCCTTCATCCGGTCACGCAGCTTTGCGGCCTCTTCGAAATTCAGTTCTGCTGCCGCCTGGCGCATCTTCTTTGTGAGTTCCTTTGCAAGCTTCTCCAGTTCCCTTGCGTCCATGGATTCCGGATCTTTCCTGAACTCTTCTTCGCCGGCACTGGCAGCCCTGGAGATTGCGATCAGATCACGGACCGCTTTCTTTATGGTCTGCGGAGTGATTCCGTGCTCCTCATTGTACTTCTGCTGGATCTCACGTCGGCGGTTCGTCTCGTCGATGGCGGCCCGCATGGAATCGGTAATGGAATCCGCATACATGATCACATGGCCTTCGGCGTTTCGCGCGGCACGTCCGATCGTCTGGATCAAGGATGTCTCCGAACGGAGGAATCCTTCCTTATCCGCATCCAGGATCGCCACAAGTGTGATCTCCGGGATATCGAGTCCCTCTCTGAGGAGGTTGATTCCCACAAGAACATCAAAGACATCCAGACGCATATCGCGGATGATCTCGGCGCGCTCCAATGTGTCGATATCCGAGTGCAGATATTTTACGCGGATCCCGGCTTCCCTGATATAATCCGTAAGGTCTTCCGCCATACGCTTTGTAAGCGTTGTGATCAGGACCTTGTTGTGTTTTTCTACTTCTTTATTGATCTCGCCCACAAGATCATCGATCTGTCCCTCCACTGGTCGCACGGAGATCTCCGGATCAAGAAGTCCTGTCGGACGGATGATCTGCTCCGCGCGGAGAAGTTCATGGTCCGCCTCGTAAGTGGACGGGGTTGCGGACACGAACATCATCTGATTGATATGGGTCTCAAACTCCTCAAAATTCAATGGGCGGTTATCCAGGGCAGACGGCAGGCGGAATCCATAATCCACCAGTGTCTTCTTTCTCGACCGGTCACCGAAATACATGCCGCGGACCTGCGGAAGCGTGATATGGGACTCGTCCACGATAATCAGGAAATCATCAGGGAAATAGTCGAGCAGCGTACACGGCGGCTGTCCCGGTGCAGATCCCACAAGATGACGGGAATAGTTCTCGATTCCCGAACAGAAGCCTGTCTCTCTCATCATCTCCACATCAAAATTTGTCCGTTCCGCGATTCTCTGTGCCTCCAGAAGCTTGTCCTCACTCTTAAAAAAGGTTACCTGTTCTTTCATTTCCGCAAGGATATTTTCCGTTGCCCGCATCATCTTTTCTTTCGGTACAACATAGTGGGACGCCGGGAAGATCGCCACATGTTCCAGCTGCGCTTTCACCTCTCCGGTCAGCGCCTCGATCTCCATGATCCTGTCCACCTCGTCCCCGAAGAACTCAATCCGGTACGCCTCGCTTCCAGAATAAGCCGGAAATACTTCCAGCACATCACCTCTTACCCGGAAGCTTCCGCGCTTGAAATCCATCTCATTTCTCGTATACTGGATGTCGATCAGCTTATGGATCACCTCATCCCTGTCCTTCTCCATTCCCGGGCGCAGGGAGATCACCATGTTCTTATAATCGATCGGGCTTCCTAAGCCGTAAATACAGGACACGGAGGCCACGATGATCACATCATTCCGCTCCGACAGTGCCGCCGTCGCAGAGTGGCGCAGCTTATCGATCTCATCGTTGATCGCGGAATCCTTCTCAATATAGGTATCCGTAGACGGCACATACGCCTCCGGCTGATAGTAATCATAATAGGAGACAAAGTACTCCACCGCATTGTTCGGGAAAAACTCTTTCATCTCCGAATAAAGCTGCGCCGCCAGCGTCTTATTGTGAGCGATCACCAGCGTCGGCTTATTGAGCTGCTGGATCACATTCGCCATCGTAAACGTCTTACCGGATCCGGTCACGCCAAGCAGCGTCTCAAACTGATTCCCCTCTTTAAATCCCTTCACCAGCTGCTCGATCGCCTGCGGCTGATCTCCGGTGGGCTGGTATTCTGATACTAATTCAAAATGATCCATATGATTTCTCCTGACCTATCCATGATATTATTAGAAGCAGTGCAAAAATCCCGACGGCGAAGCCGATCTGGAATATCTCTCCGCCCCAGGCTATGAATGTACGGAATCGTTTCATTCTTAGTATATTACCTGTCCAGTATAGCATTCAAGCTAAAAAAAGTACAGAACAAACCGAATGTTTGTTCTGTACTGTATTTGCTGTCCGCATTCCTATCTCGCAAACCAATCCTTCATACACTGAAGCACCTGCACCAGCTCGTCCTCCTGGATCACATACGGCACCATTGCGTAGAGGTAGTTTAAGAACGGACGGCTGAACACACCTCTCTTGCAGGCATACTCCTGATATCCTTTTAATACGGCCGGATCGTAGACTTCGACGCAGACGCAGCCGCCCAGGATCCGGACTTCGCGGATCCTGGGGTCTGTGAAGCCCTTCATCTCGCGGCGGGTCACAGCTTCGATCCTCTTGATCTTTTCCATGTAGTTCTGGGTCTCGAACAGTTCGATCGATGCCAGGGCCGCGCTGCACGCCAGCGCATTTCCCATGAATGTCGGTCCATGCATCAGGGCATGTTCCGGAACATCATCGTAGAAGCCCTCAAATACTTTCCGGTTTGCCACGGTGGCAGCATGACCGATATATCCGCCTGTCAGTGCCTTTCCGAGAACCAGAATATCCGGGAGGACCAGATCCGCCACGAAACGATTGCCGGTCCGGCCAAATCCAGTCGCCACCTCATCGAAGACCAGAAGAACACCGTACTGGTCACAAAGCTCTCTCGCCTTCTTTAAGAAGGAAACGTCATACATCCGCATGCCGCCCGCCCCCTGTAAAAGCGGTTCCACCAGCACACAGTTCAGTCTGTCATGATACTTTTCAAAGGCCTCTTCCAGGGCCGTGATCTCCGTCGGAATGTGGACCACATACGGGCTTGCCCCGTAAGCTTTCAGCACGAAATGGTAATCCTCATCGTCTCCCGCTTCCATCGTCTTAAAGGTGTCGCCGTGGTAGGCATGCTCCAGGGCCAGGATCATGGTCCGCTTCTCATCTCCCCGGTTCATATAATACTGCAGCGCCATTTTTAACGCCACTTCCACCGCCACACTGCCGGAATCGGAAAAGAAGCAGTAATCCAGATCCCCCGGCAGCCAGGACGCCAGTTTCTCTGACAGCTTTCTCGCCGGTTCGTGGGTCAGCCCGCCCAGCATGACATGGGAAAACTTCTCCACCTGGGAGATGATCGCCTGGTTGATCACCGGGTGCTTATATCCGTGGATCACGCTCCACCAGGATGAGACCGAATCGATCATCTTCTGATCTTTCGTATAGAGATATACCCCGTTCGCGTCCACGATCTCGTAGGGCGCCTTCATTGTTTTTAACTGTTCATATGGATACCAGATCATCGTTTTCTTCTCCTTCATCTTAACATGGACTCCCCGGTCCCTTTCCTGCTCCGCTGCTGCGGGTGGGATTCCCGGGAGTACGTCAGCACTTATCGCTTCCTATATAATCTTGGCATATTCACGGTCATTTTTCCGCAGTCTCATACAGCGCTTTCAAATCCTCCGCGTCCATGGAAAGCTCCGTGTCACCGTCCGCCACACAGGCAACCACCGGAACTCCTGTATAATACTCGCACATTTTCCGGTTGTCCTCATGGAGCACATCTCCCTGCTTATAGTGATTGAAAATGATCCCCTTCAACGGGATTCCCTGCTCTTTGAGGTAGTACGCGGTCAGCGCCACACCGTTGATCGTGCCGAGTCCCGCGTCCGCGATCATCAGACACCCAAGACCGCAGGCTTTGACTACCTCCGGCAGGCGGATATCCGCCTCATCAAAGCAGAGCGGACAGAGGATTCCACCGCTTCCCTCCATCGTCACGTACTCGTACTCCTCACAGACCTTCTGAAATCCCGCCAACACAGTCTCCATCTGGACCGGATTTCCCTCGATCCGTGATGCCAGGTGTGGGGAGACAGCTGTCTCGTAGACATATGGACACATTTCCTCAAGGGACTGGCGGATTCCGGACATGTTTTTTACCTGGAGCGCGTCCCCCGGGATCAGACTGCCATCCGGCCGTCTCTCGTTGCCGCTCATGGCAGCCTTATAGTAAGCCGCGTCCGCACCGCTCTCTCTCAGTTTTTTCACGATCAATCCTGTCACATACGTTTTTCCGACATCCGTTCCCGTTCCTGTGATAAAAATATTTCTGCTCATTTCCTATCCCAGTCTCCCCTCTTTAATCATCGGGATCATTCGTTTCCCGATGACTGCCGCCAGAATGCACAGCGCTATATCTCCCGGAACCGCCAGTAAAAAGCAGTATAAAAATAATGGCCAGAGACCGATCGGCGTATTTATGACGAAATTGCTGATCGCATAATAGTAAACCATTCCAAATGCGTACACGATAAAGAGTCCGATGAAATTTGCCGCCAGCAGGCGTCTGTAACCAGGATGGCTCTTTTCATTCGCGATCCGTCCTGTCACGTAGGCTGCCACAGCGAATCCGATGATGTAACCAAAGCTCGGCTGAAAGATATAGCCCGGTCCGCCTCCCTGGGTGAAGATCGGAAGTCCCACAAGTCCCAGAACAATATAGACCACGACCGCCAGCGCCCCGTTCACAGGACCCAGCAGCAGCCCCGCCAGCATCGTAAATAAAAACTGAAGTGTAAACGGAACCACCGGAACAGGAACTTTGATAAATGCCCCTACCGCGATCAATGCCACAAACATTGCGCACAGCACAAGGTCTTTCGTTTTCATATGTTTCAAAATTATTTCCTCCTGAATTTTCTGGTTGCTCAAGAAATCTGAAGCATTTCCCTTTTCCTGTACATGCGCATCACTCTTCCGTTCTTTCCATACCTTCTGAAACAGCGGCTGCTGTCTTCAGAACCCGGGTGGTATTGCAAAGATGGACTTGTAGGAGCATAACATAGAATTTTCGCATTGTCAACCTATTGTGCTTATATAGTTAACAATTGTTTGTACAAAAAAGACACCTCCAAAACCAAATGGTCTATTCGGTGTCTTTCCTCTGCATCATGATTACCTGCCCCACTCAAACGCGATCCGCGGCGTTCCGTCCGGGACATAGATAATTCCGCATCTCTCAAATCCCTGTTTTTCAAGCGCTCTCTGCATGACCTTGTTGTTTTCGTGGGTGTCGATCCGGATGTGGGATATCTTCGACTTGGCGAAGTCCATGATCCGGCCCAGGATGTTGTGGACCGTACCGTCGCTTGCGACGCGGTGGACGGCAGCGTACGGGGTGTCTGCCTTCCAGGCGCCCTGCCCGATCACAGCGTAGCATGGGTCAGCGCCGATGATGAAGGCGAAGGCGGCATGGATCACGCCGTTTTCTTCCAGAACATATAAATTTCCTGCCTCGATGTCCCCCGGGAGCAGATGCTCCGGGGCGTCCTCGCCGTCCCACTGGCTGAAGTTCCCATGGTCACGCATGAACTGGCGGGCAGCGGCGTAGATCCCGTGGATCCGTGGGAGATCAGCTGGGGATGATTTTCTTATTGTGAAGTTATCTTCTGTCATAGATGTTCTCCTCTTTTACGGGTAAACTAATTGCTGTTCCCATTGTATCATAGTGTTTTTCACAAGACAATCTGTCTTTTCAGCTCCCCTGTTCCTCATACATCCGCACCAGATCCCCGATCAGCAGCACTCCCACCGGTCCCAGGATCAGCCCCGACAATCCAAA
The DNA here is from genome assembly GCF_032490495.1 of Pilosibacter fragilis. Taxonomy (NCBI): domain Bacteria; kingdom Bacillati; phylum Bacillota; class Clostridia; order Eubacteriales; family Clostridiaceae; genus Pilosibacter; species Pilosibacter fragilis. The sequence goes on from NZ_JAVYJB010000003.1 coordinate 218,874, forward strand.
CAATTTAAGTCCCACATACATGGATACCAGCGATCCCAGCGGCGAAAGCCCCACCTGCTTCCCCATCAGTCTCGCCTCTGAGATCTGACGCAGAAAGTAGCAGACCACATAGATGCCGAAGATCACCGCAGCCTTTTTCCACGCCTTCTGAAACAGCAGCGCGACTCCCCACGGAATCAGCACAGTCCCGGCCCCCAATACCGGCAGTGCGTCCAGGATCCCGATCCCGCAGCCAAACAAAAACGAATAGGGATTTCCGATCACTGCCAGTCCGAAGATACACACGGCACTTGTTAGGAACAGAATAAACGCCTGGGTCTTCAGCCACGCGCCCACCACGGATGCGATCCGCTCTCCCACTACGAGAAATTCCCGCCGGAATGCGGACCTGCTCCGCTTTTCCCTGATATCATCCATCTCCTGCAGTGTCAGGAGTACTGCGACAAAATAGATAAAGAAAAGGACGATCCCGGCGACTGCCACGCGGAGCGCAGACACGGAGCGGTCCATGAGCACTGGCATCGTGGAGTTCTTAAACATCTGCCGGACCTCTTCCACTGCTCTCCCCGCAAGCTCCACCAGCGCGTCCGCCTTGAGCCCCATCTTCTGCTCCAGGAGGCGGCAGGTATCCGTAAGCCGCAGATCAAGGGCGGAAAGCCAGTCCGGAAATCTCCGGATAAAAAGCCCCGTCTGGCTCACCGCCATGCTGCCGCCCGCGTAGAGGAGTCCGAAAACAAGGCATGACATCACCAGAAGTTCGATCCCGCCGACAAGCGACACCGGCAGATGGTGCATCTCCCCACGAAACGGCACCGCAATGCGGTTCGAGAGGAACCTGACCGACGGACGCAGAAATAGTGCCGTCCCATACGCACATAAAAAGGGAACCACGAGGGGTAAAAGATAGCGGAACGCTCCGTATACCGCACCCGTGATTCCCAGAATCAGTAGAAATTTCTTCAGTTTTTTCTCAGGACTTACCATGGAATCACCCGTTTTCTGATTTGTACTTCCTTTGTACTGCTCATAGTATGGGCGGAAATTCCCGCGATATGCGCGCATCGGGACGATTCCATAATCTGTTTTTTCCATGGTTCTTAGCAGAACATGATCATTTACAAGCCTCGACCTTTGAATCCAAAGATCTTCACCTCCACAGTTGCCAATGTCACAACCTGCAGCCGAAAACAGCCCAACCAGGATCAAACTTGAAACAACTGAAATGCCCCTCCGACCGGTTCTATCTCAAACGTCATTTCTTTCTTCGTCACCGGATGAAAAAAAGTCAGCGATGAAGCGCAGAGTGCGATCGACTCTCTTCCACTTCCCATATTTCCTGCTGTTCTGATACCCGGCATATTTCTATTTCCTGCTGCCTTCATGGTTCCCTGGTCTGCATTCTCTTTCTTATCAAGTTTGGCAGTTCCCACAGGCACTCCATATTTCATATCCCCATACAGCGGCATCCCATGATGCGCCATCTGTACACGGATCTGGTGATGGCGTCCAGTCCTCAGCGAAATTCTCACCAGACTCAGCTCCGTTTCCGGCATTCCGGCTATTTCCCCGTCGATCGTCTTTAAGACTTCATAGGACAGCTCCGCCTTTTTCGCACCGGTTATCCCCTTATCCACAACCTGTGAATAATTCCCGTCCGGTGTTTTCACCATATAATCCACATAGTTATCCACCATATTCACAGGTCTTCCGTGGACAACTGCTGTGTAGATTTTTTTCATCTTATGGCTCTGAACCTGCTCACTTAAAGCCGCTGCCGCCCGTTTCGTTTTCGCGTACACCATCACGCCGGACACAGGCTTGTCCAGTCTGTGGATAACTCCCACATAAGGTTCCTTCCCCGGTGTGCATGATTTGTTGATAACCAGGTGTTTTTTCACCTCGCTGACCATATCCGGTGCGAACCGCTTCGCAGCCTGGGATTCCACGCCCGCAGGCTTTATGACCACCAGGATCTCGTCGTCCTCATATAATACTTTTAACATCAAAATATTTCCCCTTGCATATTTTTATCGTAAGTGGTATAGTATATTCAAACGTGATAAGTAGTTTTAAAAACTATGTGTCGCATTTTAAATATTCACTTTACCTTTGAAACCAGACCCTGCGTTCATTTGCTGCAATGATCTGAAATTTGTCCGCCACAACCTATTATCGCAGATCCATATCGGACTAATTCATTTCATACAGTCACGCACATTCTGATTTCCAATATTTTCCCTGTTCAACACAGGCTATCCCGCATGATTGGAGGAATGATTATGGAACTGAAAATAAAAGATCCCGGAAGCGCGCTGACTCACTTTATCGCAATGCTGACCGCAATGGTTGCCGCGACGCCGCTTTTAATCAAGGCCGCATCCGTCCCCGGAACCATGCACCTAAAGGCCCTGAGCGTCTTCATCGTCAGCATGATCCTGCTCTACGCCGCAAGCACGGTCTACCACACCTTCGACATTTCTGAGCATGTCAATAAGATCCTTCGGAAAATCGACCACATGATGATCTTCATCCTGATCGCCGGAACCTACACACCGGTGTGCCTGATCGTCCTCGGAAATAAGTCCGGCTACCGGATGCTGTCCCTTGTCTGGGGCATCGCCATCGTAGGCATCATCATCAATGCCCTCTGGATCAACTGCCCGAAGTGGTTCTCCTCCGTGATCTACATCGCGATGGGCTGGGTATGCATCATGGCGATCCGCCAGATCGTTGCCGCTCTCACACCTGCCGCTTTCACATGGCTTCTCGCCGGCGGCATCATCTATACCATCGGCGGTGTGATCTACGCGCTGAAACTGCCGATCTTCAACTCGAAGCATAAAAATTTCGGCTCCCACGAGATCTTCCATCTCTTCGTCATGGGCGGAAGCTTCTGCCATTACATGATGATGTACGGATATGTGGCTGCCGCGTAAAACCAACTTCATTTCCAGTATATCAGAAAAGCGGCCTGATCACAATTGATCCAGCCGCTTTCTCTCTTCTATCTCTTCTATCTCTTCCGTCTCTCCTCGTCCCTCTTCCGCTTCTCTTCAAGCAGTCTGTTGAACTCGGCCTCCGCGTCACCGCCTTCGGCAACGAGACGCTGTCTTCTCTTTTCGCGGCGAAGTGCTTCTGCTTCCGCCTCTTTCCTGTTGTTCTGGATCATGAACCAGATACCACCGCCGATCAGGGCTGCTGCCGCGAGGATTCCGATCACGATCAGGAGGATCTTCGCAGGGAATCCGGTCTTCACATCATTGCTGCCCGCCTGATTCGATGCGTTGTCCGCGTCACCTGCCGCCGTGGTCACATCTGCCTCGCCCATGGTCTCCGTCTCAGCCTCAGTGCTCTCGTCATCTGCTGACGGATCCGCAGCGTCTGTGCTCTCCTCGGACGTTTCTTCCGCTGCAGTGGTCTCGGCCCCTCCTGCTGCCTCAGCAGCCGCAAGTGCTTCCGCCCCCGCCTTCGTCATCAGGTACGCGGAGCCGATCTTTCTCTCATTGTAAATGTAGTTGAGCACTCCGACCGTTCCCTCCGGCGCTCCGTCCGGAACTGCGCCGAGACTTAATTCCGCGTCCGCGAATGTGGCGTCCTTCGGAAGTGTGATCTTCTTTCCTGTCTGGATCGCCAGGTCGGACGGCGCATAGCTTGTCCCGTTTACATCCACCTGGTCCTCTCCTGTGACATATCTCGTCTCATTCTCCGCGATATCCACATTCTGGAACCGGTTCAGGCCAAACTGCAGCAACGATTTTCCATCAATGAAATACTGTCTCGGACTTCCCTTTAAGATGACGGATACAACACGTCTTCCGTCCTTCTCACCGTATGTAACAAGCGTGTTTCCTGCTTTTAAGAGATATCCGGTCTTTCCTGCCACTGCCTCCGGGCAGTAATACTCGCTGGAAGTGTCCTCCGTGATCACGAGACGGTGCTCATTCCGCACACTGGCCCCGTCCGGGTTGTTCGTCGTCGGTCCCACCTTCCATGACTTCGCGGAACTGATCTCCAGAAGCTTCGGGTTACTGTAGGCCGCAGCCGCGATCTTCGTCATATCAAACGCTGTAACCACTTGGTCATCGTTGTTGAGGCCCGATGGGTTCGCGAAATGGCTCTCCGTGCATCCAAGCTCCGAGATCTTCGCGTTCATCATGTCAACAAAGTCCGGAATACTGCCTGCCACGTGTTCCGCCAGGGCGTTTGCCGCCTGGTTGACGGATGCAAGAAGCAGCGCGTAGAGGCAGTCCTCAACGGTCATAGTGTCTCCCGCCACGAGACTCAGCTTATTTCCGCTGTCCACCTCCACGGAGTTCATGGCCTTGTCCGAGTAAGTGACCGTGTCAGTGAGGTCCGCATGTTCCAGGACCACGAGGGCTGTGAGGATCTTTGTGATACTCGCCGGATAGTATTCCACATGGCTGTTCTGTCCGAAAAGCATCGTTCCGGTGTCCACGTCCATGACAGCTCCCGCCTCCGCCTCGATTCCCGTGTCGGATGGCCAGTCGGGTCTCGCGAAAGCCTGCATCGTTCCCAGCTGGGTAAACACGAGCACGCCGCAGAGCACCTTTGCCAGTTTCTTTTTAAAAGTACAAATCATAAATATTTTCTCCCTGTATTCCGTATCTGTTCGGTTTTCTCACAGATACTAGCAAAAATCCATTTCAAAAATCGATGCATTTCTGCCTTATATGTGATGTTTTCCTGCGGCCAGCGCAATAAACAATGCTCTGCCGCACGCTTACGGGGCTTTTCAGGAAATCGGCCTTTCAACCGGCCCATGGGCCACCAGTTCATCCTTCTGATTCCGGGAAAGCTGTTTTACCTTCACTTCCCGGCTCATCGCCTCTTCCTTCGTCTCGAAAGTCTCATACCACACAAGCCGCACCGGCCGTCTGGACTTCGTGTACTTCGCCCCGCGCCCGGAATTGTGCGCCTTCACCCTTTTTTCCAGGTCATTCGTCCAGCCGCAGTAGAGTGTCCCGTCCGAACATTCCAGAAGATATGTATAGTTCATGTTTTCTCCATTTCACGGCGATACCGGCACCCGCTTGTATCCTGCCCCGACATTCCCTGCTCTCTGACACTTTACATGTTATGTAAACGGCAATGGGACCATGGAATCCATCACCGTTCTCCGAAAGCCTGAGCCCGCGGAATCTATATGAAAGCATCGGGATGCCTTAGATGTGATTTTCTGTGGTACTGTTATTTTATGCCGCAGTTTTCAGAACGTTACAGGAGCATTCTTCTGTTTCCGATTCTGGCATATTCCATAACATTCTGTCGCTCCTGACCAATGTCATTTTGCTGCGAGCAGAAAATCCCACTCATACCATTATATAAAATTTTCCCCGAATTGCAACCAGACATTCGGGGAAAATCACACATTGCCGCATTTTGCACTTGTTTTTTCAATAAAAAGCAGCACCGGACAACAGTCACACGCGGAACCAGCTCTATCCCTACACCGTTTTCACTAAAATCAGCCTGTCGCCCGGCCGGATCGTGCTGTCTGACAGGTGGTTTAGCTCCATGATCCGTTCTACGCTTGTGTGGAACATCCTGGCGATCTTCCAGAGACTGTCCCCCGGCTTCACCACATATCCGATGATCCCCGGAATTTTTTTGAGCCGCTCCGTATCCAAAGGTTCCTCCGCCACGCTCAGGACCGTCTGCTCGCAGACAGGCTTTAACACCAGCACATCCGCCGTGATCTGAGCCTTCACCTCCACGGCGTCCCCGCCTGCCATGACAGCTGTAAGCCCGGAGATTCCCGGTTCAATCTCATATACCACATCCTGCGTCAGACCATCCGCGGCTGCCATCAGATGGAACGGCAGCACTTCCGACGCTGCCCCCACAGGTGCCTGGTCATCCGCCGTCAGGTATAAAAGCCGGATCTCCAGGACCCCGTCCATGTGGATTCCGTCCTCCTTGATCTGGACCTCATCGATCTTCACGTCCCCGTCGCTGTGGCATACCTGCAGGATCCGCTGCCTTCCGGTGAGCTGGACCTTCTCCTGGATCTTCGTCTTCACCTGGTTCCGCACTGCCAGCGTATCAAAGCACACCGTCCCTGTCTCCGGAACCGCCTCCCGGTCCAGGGCATAGAGGTCCCCGAGAAGCTCCACCTGCTCTTCCTCGTAGAGCCTGATGTCCAGTTCCATGACCGCGTCCACGGATATCTCCCGCATCTCGCCGTCGGAATCCGGCTGCAGTTCCATATCCCGGTGCACTAACTTCACCGTGATAAACGGGATCATGTCCTCCGCTGATTCTGTGAGCTCCACATTCCCGGAAAACGGCACAGTCTCCTCGAAACACTGCACCGGCATCTGCCCGCCGCCCGCAGAGTAGACTGCAAATACCAGAAGATCGCCGCTGATATGGATCTTCCCGTCGAGGGGCTTTGTCTCCACATCCTGAAGCCGCATATCCTGCCACAAAAGCGTCTCCGCGTCCGGGTCGTTTCCAGGGATCGTAAGGACTTCCCGCACCCGGAACGTGTCCCGCCGCCGAACGGCGATGGCAGCCACGGTCAGCGTCTTCTTCAATACCTCCACCTCACCGTCGAATTTCACGTCCGACGCCGTCTCCATGTCCCGGATCTCGTCCGCCTTGAGTTCCAGGGTCACTAACGCCTTGACATTCAGTTTTCTCGAGTTGATGAGACTCACATTCAGGTCATCCAGCTCCCAGCCCGCCTGCACGTAGTCGTTCTCCGCAAGCCCCGGCATATGTACGGTCTCCGTAAACGGGATGCTGCCGGCAAGAGCTGTGAGTTCTCCGCCGGGCCGCCGGTACAGGATCCGGAATTCCAGTTTTCCACTGATCTCCGCCTTCTCGCCGGGGTTCTTCACCGACTCAATTTTTACCTCCCCGTTCTCCATGATCAGTTCTTCCACATCATCCATAGAATCCGGCACATTGAAATCGTCATCCAGGGTCATCTGGGACGTGACGTTCCCCCTGCGACGGTTCATGTGGATATGTTTCTTCAAAAGTTCCATCATAAAAACGCCACCATACCTTTCCAAAGCCATGCTTTAGGAAATTGTATGATGGCAGTTATTATTTTATGCCCGTTGGTAACTATTCAGTACCTTCATAGTTACACGCAAAAATCCATTCCAGATCAGCTTCGCTGATGGGATTTTTGCCCTCCAGCCTATGTTTTCTTACGGTCAGCGCAGCAAGTGCGCAGACCTACTGAACAGTTACGCCCGTTGTTACTTTCGGTCTGGCAGCCTGAGCTTCTTTTCGCTCAATGCAGCACCTCCGCAGGTCTGCTTAAAGGTCCTCCGGTTGTACTGCTGCTTAGATCTATTCTGCTACAGCTCCTCCTTCGCCTTTTCCAGCTCCTTCTCCAGCTCTTTCACCCGGCGCTCCAGCTCGTCGATGGTCTCCTGCATCTTGCAGATGTGTTCCGTGTTGATCTTCTTTGACGGGTCTTTCACCGGCACGCCGTCCTTTTTGACCTGTCTCGCGGGGATTCCGGCTGCGGTGCTGTTCTCCTCCAGGGGCTTTAAGAGGACCGCGTTCGCCGCGATCTGGCAGTTGTCACCCACCTCGAAGGCGCCGAGGATCTTCGCTCCGGCTCCGATGAGGACATTGTTTCCGATGGTCGGATGGCGTTTTCCCTTCTTTGTTCCGACACCGCCCAACGTCACGCCCTGGTAGATCGTGCAGTTATCCCCCACCACCGTGGTCTCGCCGATGACGATGCCGCAGCCGTGGTCGATGAGGATCCCATGTCCCAGGACCGCGCCCGGATGGATCTCGATCAGAGTGAAAAATCTGGCGATCTGGGAGATCAGACGACCGAGGAACCGCATATTGTGGGTCCAGAACCAGTGGGCGATCCGGTGCCAGATCAGGGCATGGACTCCCTGGTATAAAAGCAGGACCTCCAGCGCGCTTCTCGCCGCCGGATCTCTCTCCTGAACCGCCTTTACATCAAGCCAGATATCTTTCAACAACATGTTTTTCCTCTCCTCTGCCATCCCGTTGTAATCTTTTAAGACATATTTTCTCTGTCTATCATACGTATTCTGCCCATATTGTGTGTCCGAATTTCTTCACATCAGATCATTTTGGTCAATCGGTCACGTTCCACATCTGCCGTCAGGACATTTATGGCTGATTACATGTATTCTATCAGAAATGATTATCAAAGTAAAGCGTTAACTCAATACATCAGTGCAAAATATCGAGTCTGTCTTACCTATATAAAGTAATTTCCGATTACACAATATAAGGAAACGCATTTGTAAGCAAAACACGACCCTCCGGATTTACTGAAATACCACCGGCTTATCCCGATACTCTGTCTTCACGATCAGCACCGGATACGAGTTCTCTGTCCCCCTCGCCTCACCAGCCTCCGGTCCCGTAAGTTCCGTGCGGATCACGATGGAATTATCCGTCTCATAGAGTTCCTTCACCGCCACGCTGTAGCCGCCGCCTTTCTGCGGACCCTCGCCGATGACGATATACATTTCCAGCCCGTCCGCGTATGTAAGCTTGAATGGTTTTTCCCGCTTTTTGTCGATCAGCTCCTTTAATGCCGCCGGGATATCCGCCTCCCCGGTGACTGTAAATTCCAGGTCTTCTCCCTGCTTCTCCTCAGAATTTCCGGACTGACATCCGGTAAATGCCGCAATCCCGCCCAAGATCACCATCAGGACTCCCAGCACCGTAAGCACCTTTCTCGCGCGCCTTGGCAAACGTCTGAACATAAAATAAGATCCCCATCATGGATTTTGTTACAATCCTATTCCGGGGATCCCATTTATATGAGTTTCTTATTCGTAACTGTTCAGCAGATCTGCCCACTTGCTGCGCTGACCGTAAGAAAACTTAAGCTGGAAAGCAAAAATCCCATCAGTCGCTGTCCGGTAAAAACTTGATCTTTACCATGATCTGCTTCGCAACCTGATTCTCTGCAAGCTCAATATCGTCTACATGAGTCGCGAAAGGCAGGTCGCCCTCGAATTCTTCCAGCTCTACGCTGATCCAGTTCTGGGCTGCATCTCTGGCGTTTTCGATAGCGTCCTCTAAATCGGCACCGTCCGCCTCACACATCTCCAGATCCGGAAAGAATGCGTGATAACCGGTTCCATCTTCTTTCTCTGTAAATACGGCAGGATATGTAAATGTCATAGTTTTCTCCTCTCCGATCTTTTTTTAATCAACATGAGCCGCAGGCTGCAAAGCAAACGCTGCAGGCTGCGGCCCATGTATTTATCGTAAGCAGCACCGTTCAGTCATGCAGTAACCAAAACTGGCACATAACCGGACTCTGACATGTCTTACTCGTTATCGTCCTTCTTCTCAGAACGCTCGCGTCTGTCGTCGTGGCGTCCGCCTCTTCTGTCATCGCGTCTCTCCGGGCGGTCGCTTCTCTCGCGTCTTTCCGGACGTGTTAACTTCTCAAGGTCTGCTGTCATATCTTCCGGTCTCATGGTCAGGTTGATCCTTCCCATGCGGTCTACCTCAACGACTCTTACCGTAACCTCATCGCCGATGTTTACGACATCTTCAACTTTTGCTACACGCTTGTCAGAGAGCTTGGAGATATGAACCATGCCATCCTTGTTCGGAGCAAGCTCAACAAATGCGCCGAATTCCATGATGCGGACAACCTTACCTGTGTAAATCATACCCGGCTCGACATCTGTCACGATGTTCTTGATCGTAGCGATCGCCTTGTCGATCATCTCCTGATCAGTACCGCAGACATTGACTGCACCGTCATCTGTGATGTCGATCTTAACGCCAGTCTCCTCGATGATCTTATTGATCACTTTACCCTGCTTGCCGACTACATCGCCAATCTTAGCCGGATCGATGGTGATCTGTGTGATCTTCGGAGCGTACTTGGACAGAGTCTTTCTCGGCTCGCTGATAACCGGAGCCATAATGTTATCCATGATGTAAAGTCTTGCTTCACGGCAGCGTCTGATCGCCTCCTCGATGATCGGGCGTGTTAAACCGTGGATCTTGATATCCATCTGGATCGCAGTGATACCTTCGTGAGTACCGCCTACCTTGAAGTCCATGTCTCCGAAGAAGTCCTCAAGACCCTGGATATCGGTAAGAACGATGTAATCGTCGTCTGTCTCGCCTGTTACAAGACCGCAGGAGATACCGGCTACCATAGTCTTGATCGGAACACCTGCTGCCATAAGGGACAGGGTAGATGCACAGATGCTGGCCTGGGATGTGGAACCGTTGGACTCCATTGTCTCAGATACAGTACGGATCGCGTACGGGAACTCTTCCTCGCTCGGAAGTACCGGTACAAGGGCACGCTCAGCAAGAGCGCCATGACCGATTTCACGGCGTCCCGGTCCTCTGGACGGCTTTGTCTCACCTACGGAGAAGGACGGGAAGTTGTAGTGGTGCATATATCTCTTTGTTGTCTCATTCTCATCAAGACCGTCAAGACGCTGTGCCTCGGAAAGCGGTGCAAGTGTGCAGGCGTTTAAGATCTGGGTCTGTCCGCGGGTGAACATACCGGAACCATGTACGCGCGGAAGGATATCGATCTCAGCAGCTAACGGACGGATCTCGTCGATGCGGCGGCCATCCGGGCGCTTGTGGTCTTTTAAGATCATCTTTCTTACGGTCTTCTTCTGATACTGGTAAACAGCCTGTCCGATAAGCGGAAGCCACTCTTCGTTTTCAGCAAATGCCTCTTCGAGACGCTCTGTGATCTGGCGGATGTTCTCCTCACGTTTCTGCTTCTCGTCTGTGAATACTGCCTCTTCCATCTCAGCCGGCGGAACGATCTCTTTGATCGCAGCAAACAGCTCATCCGGAATTGCGCAGCTCTCGTAAGTGTGCTTTTCTTTACCGCACTCAGCAACGATGCGGTCGATGAATTTAATGATCTCCTGGTTTACTTCGTGTGCCTTGAAGATCGCGTTGATCATGGTCTGCTCCGGAACTTCCTTTGCGCCAGCCTCGATCATGATAACTTTCTCTCTTGTGGACGCAACGGTAAGAGCAAGATCAGATACCTTCTTCTGAGCGGATGTCGGGTTGATAATGAACTCGCCGTCAATAAGACCTACCTGGGTCATTGCACATGGGCCGTCGAACGGGATATCGGAAATGCATGTAGCAATCGCGGAACCGAGCATAGCTGTGAGCTCCGGGCTGCACTCCGGGTCAACAGACATAACAATGTTGTCAAGTGTTACGTCGTTTCTGTAGTCCTTCGGGAATAACGGACGCATCGGACGGTCGATAACACGGGAAGTAAGGGTCGCGTTCTCGGATGCCTTTCCCTCTCTCTTTGTGAATCCGCCCGGGATTTTTCCTACGGAGTATAATTTTTCTTCATATTCTACGCTTAACGGGAAGAAATCGATCCCGTCTCTCGGCTTGTCAGATGCAGTTGCGGTAGAAAGAACAACTGTATCGCCGTAGTGCATGAATGCTGCACCATTTGCCTGCTTTGCAACACGGCCTACCTCAACGGTAAGGGTACGTCCTGCAAGTTCCATGGAAAAACTCTTAAACATGGCTTCGTCTCCTTTTCTTAAATGTTGCGACAGAAGAAGCCGAAACTACTAAACTAAACATGATCCACGCATTGGTTAACACGCGAACCCGTAAGCTCCGGATCACTCATGCCTACTTTAGCGGTCTCGGAAGTTTCTTCCGTCTGTCAATTACAACAAAGGTGGAGTACACGAAATCATGCGCTCCACCCATAAGTCTGCTATTACTTTCTGATGCCTAACTTCTCAATAAGAGCACGGTATCCTTCAAGATCAGATTTCTTAAGGTATGCAAGAAGACCACGTCTCTGACCTACCATCATAAGAAGACCACGTCTGGAGTGATGATCTTTCGGGTTAACTTTTAAATGCTCTGTGAGCTCTGCGATTCTTGCTGTAAGAATTGCGATCTGAACCTCCGGTGAACCTGTGTCTCCCGGTTTTCTGCCGTACTCAGCGATAATAGCTGCTTTCTTTTCCTTTGAAATCATTGTGATTTCCTCCTTAAAATTCTTTAAACTTACCGATCACCAGGTCCCGGTTGGAGTTATCCGCTGACCGAGTGTCGGCGCTTTCACATACTCTGACAGTATAGCATACCTGTCTTTAAAAGTAAATAAGTTTTTTTCATAAAAAGCTCCAGAATCTTCCAGTTCAAAAAAGCAGTTCAAATCGTGTTTAAACGTCACGGAATTGAACTGCTTTTCTTTTAAACCGATTTTAAAATCCAGGTCCGACTTCCTGCTCTGTCATGCCTTCCGTCTCCTGCACGAATCCCGGTCCGAAGCTCTCGTTGTCCCCGCCCGCCGTAACTGCAGGTGTCGTCTCAGGCGCCGCGGTTGTCTCCGGCACGGACGGTCCCGCCGCGGTCGTTTCCGGCGCTGCCGTGGTCGCCGGTGCTGCCGTCGTCTCAGGTGCCGCGGTTGTCGGCACTGCCGTCGTAGCTGCCGTTGTCTCCGCCGTTCCGTCCTTCTTCGTTCCGCTGGTCTTGGAGCTCTCCGTGCCGTCTAAATGGTAGCACAGGACCGGATCTCCCGCGGAGATGTTCTCGTAGATGGTCTTCGCCACTGCCGGCGGCAGGTTGACGCAGCCGTGGGATCCGCCATTCTTGTAGATCGTTCCGCCAAATGTCTTTCTCCAATTCGCGTCATGCAGACCGATTCCGCCGTTAAACGGCATCCAGTAGGAAACAGGAGTCGCGTATCCCTGGCCTTTCAGGGTCGCATTTCTCTGCTTATACGTGATGGAATAAGCACCCGCCGGGGTACTCCAGCCCTTCGCGGCATTTCCGGACACGAAATCCGACTCCACAAGAAGCTTTCCATTCGCATAGAAGTAAAGATGCTGCGCCGTCAGGTTGATTTCCACGTATGTATTTCCATAATCATTTCCCGAATGGCTCGCGGCCTTCTGGGAATATTCCGGCTCTCTGGATGTCTGCTCCCCATTTTTGATGAGGCTCACGAGAGCTGCCGTCTCCTTCGCCTGGTCGATCTTCCATCCGTAATTTCCGGTGGTGATGGTCACCGTCTTTCCGTAGGATGTCTTCAATGTCTTCGGCTTATACGCGGTGTTACAGGTGGATGCCAGGTTCTTGACATACTCCGCCGCCTTCGACTCGCTGACACTGACGCTCGTCCCGTTGACCGTGAGCCAGTTATGGATCTCATTTCCGTTCAGCGTCTCCGCTTTATCTCCAAACTTATATGTGATCTTCGCCCCCACATACTTGTTCATGGTCTCGCAGGCCGTCTTAAGTGCCTCGTCCTCGGAGGTCACCGAAGGAGCCAGATAACATCCCTGCTCCTCGAGGTCCACGCTCTCCGCCAGGGACATGATCGCAGTGGCGACCGCCTCTTTCACCTTGTCCTCCTGGAGCTCCGTTCCCTCATCCTCTTTTATGATCGAGTAAGAGCCTGTCACGGAATCATAATCAGAGATCTTCGCGTCCTCCGGCTCTCTCATATTTTCCTCGTCCATGCAGGAGAGACCTTCTACTGCCTCATTCAGCATATCGTCGCTGTAGCGGAGCAGGGCATCCGTATTTACCTCATTCACCGCTTTTCCAAACCGGTATTTTCCCCAGTCCATCGGCTTCTGGGAGGCGATGGCCTTATCTAACGTATCATCAAACTCCGCGTAAAGTCCCACACTCTCCCCGGTGATGGACTCAGAGAGATCCTCGCGCCCATTGATGGTCAGCGTATATCCCTTTAACTGCTCCATGATGGCGTCTTCCACTTCCGATGCCGTCTTTCCCGTCACATCCATGCCGTCAACGATGGTTCCGGGCAGAAAACATGTCTTGTATTTTGAGGATTCATGCCAGTAGAGGCCGCCGCCAACGGCCCCAACGAGAACGACCACGCCGCCGCACACAGCCGCGATCTTTACCGCCAGGTCCTTATTCATTCCGGTCCCACGGTTTTTCCCCCGTTTTCTCCCTTTCTGGGCCTTAAATGCTGCATATGTCATCGCCGGCTTCTGCTCCGGCGCCTGCTTTTCTTTTTCCCCGCCTTCCGGCTTATTTTCTAACTCCAATTCTTCCTTCTCCATATTTCATAAGATACGCCCGCATCTCCTTTAGAAAATCGGACGCTGTCTTTTTACGCAAACTCCAGATACCGTCTCTGGCACTCCTTGATATCATGGTCCAGCTGCGCCTTCAGCGCGTCGATGGACTCAAACTTCATCTCCGGTCTCACAAAATCGAGAAGCTCCACTTTCATGTCTTTTCCGTAGAGATCTCCCTCAAAATTATAGAGATAAGTCTCCACTCCCACAGGATTTTCCCCGGAGATCGTAGGTTTTGCCCCCACATTTGTCAGTCCACCGTAAGTTTTTCCGTCCACGGTCACCCTCGTCACATAGACGCCGAACTTCGGCAGGTGTTTCACCGCCGGCGGGATCAGGTTCGCCGTCGGATATAATTTTGTATGTCCGATGGCGTTTCCATGCTGCACCGTTCCGGTGACAAAGTAATAATACCCCAAAAGCTTGTTTGCCTTTATGATATTTCCGTCCGCCAGCATCTCACGAATGTAGGTGCTGCTGATGATCTTTCCTTCCTCGTCCCGCTCCTTGTCAACAACAAAATAGCGGTATCCGTACTCAGACGACAGGCGCTCCAGCATCGCGCAGTCCCCGGCTGCCTTGTATCCAAAGTGGCAGTCCGGACCAGAAACGATGACCCCGGCGTTCATGTGTCCCACCAGGATGTCGGAGACGAACTTCTCCGGTGCCATATGGCATACTTCCTCATCAAATGGGTATTCCACGATGTAGTCCACACCGGCTCTCTCCAAAAGCATCTCACGCTCCGGGTTCGTCATGATCATGGTCTGCATCTTTCCCTTTACCAGGGTTCCCGGAGGCGTCGCGAAGGTGAACACGGCGATCTTAAAGCCTTGTTCCTTCCATTTTAACATCTCATGCATCAGCTTCTGGTGTCCCCTGTGGAGACCGTCAAATTTACCGATGCTGACGACTGTTTTCTCTTTGATCTGAAACTCTCTGGTTTCCGCGATGTACTGCATGTCAATTTCCTCCCAGAAAGATTTTTTCCGGATAGTACATGTGTTTCTCTTCGTCGTACTTAAACACCCCGATAAAGGTTCCATCCGAATGATAAACGCGGAACATGTCCCCGCCCTTTACATCTTTTACTGCGCGGCTGCGGAACGGATTTCCATTCTTTAAGAGCTTATCGAGCTCCTCCGTATCCGAGCGGATCTCCGGAAGCTCCTTGAAGACTTCCTCCACCGGAAGTACGGCCTCCGCCAACCGGTCTTCCTCTTTTAACTTCTGAAGTTCGTCCAGTGTCAGGCTCTCTGAGAGCTCAAACCGGCCCACCTTTGTCCGAAGAAGCTCCTTCATGCAGCCGCCGACGGAGAGCTTCGCGCCGATATCATGGCACAGGGTGCGGATATAAGTTCCCTTTGAGCAGGACACGGTCATCGTGACCTCCGGGAGCTCCATCTTCTCGATCTGGATATCGAAGATCTTAACCGGGCGCGCTTTCCGCTCCACAGTCTTTCCCTCTCGCGCAAGCTCATAGAGCTTCTTTCCATCGACCTTGAGTGCCGAGTACATCGGCGGAACCTGGGCGTAATCCCCGATAAAGGAGAGGACCACATCCTGCACTTCGTCTTCTGTGAGGCCCGATGTATCTTTCGTCTCCAGCACCGTACCCGTCGTATCCTCCGTGTCCGTCTCGGTTCCAAGAAGAAGAACAGCCCTGTATGTCTTGTCGTGATCGGTCAGCATATCGCAGAGCTTCGTGCCTTTTCCTGCGCACACCGGAAGAACGCCTTCCGCCGCCGGATCCAGAGTCCCCGTATGACCGATCTTTCTCTGACCCAGGATCCCCCGCATTTTCGCCACCACATCGTGGGAGGTGAATCCTTTTTCTTTATATACGTTAATAATTCCGTCGTACATTCTTTCCTCCGGTGTTCGTTACTTGAGCTCTTCCCACTGCTCGCGGATCTTTCCGCTGATCTTCTCCACGATCTCCTGCGGCTCCCCCGTCATCGTGCAGCCTGCGGCCTTCACATGTCCGCCGCCGCCGAAGCTCAGGGCGATCCGGCTCACATCCACTGCGGAGTTCGTTCTGAGGCTCACCTTGTACTCGTCAGGATTTCCCGTCTGGTAGAGCAGAAACGCGATCTCGATGCCTTCAATGATCCGAAGCTGGTCCACGATTCCGTCCGTGGCCTTTACGGTGCAGCCATATTCCCATAACTCATCCGTCGTGACAACCGTGTATACACAACGGTTATCCAGAATCCGGACACTGTCGAGAACAGCCCGGCCGTGAATCTTCGCCTGACCATATGTCTTCGCAAAAAAGCTGTCGTCGATGATCTTTGGGAAATCGATGCCCTTTTCCATTAAAAACCCGGCGATCTCCATGGTCTGTCTCGATGTGTTTGAGAACTTGAAGATACCGGTGTCATGGGCGATCCCCGTGTACAGGCACTCTGCGACCGTTTTGCTGATCTTTCCCTTATCGAGAAGGCGGAACACCACCTCACTTGCGGAGCTTGCCCAGCTCTCGATCACGTTGACCCTGCACATTCCCTTGTTCGTGATGTGGTGGTCAACGCAGAATGTATCTTTTGCTGTCTCCCGGTACGGGGCGAAGACGCCCAGGCGTGGAACGTCGCTGGCATCCGATGTGATGCAAAGGTCAAATGTTTTTGTGTCGTCGTATTCTGTGTGTACATCCTCAAAACCGGAAAGAAAGGAAAATTTCACTCCCATTTTCTCCAGATACACCGAGACCTCAAGCCCCTCATAATTTTCCTTCAGATAATTATAGAGTCCCAGACAGGAACCGATACAGTCCCCGTCAGGATTTACATGGCCCAGGATCACAATGCTCTTCTTTCCTTCCAGCATCTCATCAAGAATTCCCAAAAGTTCCGCCTCCCTTAATGTGTATTGTAATATAAAAAACAGAAAAATCCGGCAGAATCCGCGTTACGCGTGTCCGACCGGATTCCTCTATATGATTTCAGTACGCTCCTGTCCGCGTATTTTCCACGCAGACCGGTTCCTTCGTTTAATTTTCGCTCTCAGTTCCGTCGTCTTCCTGCTCCTCCGGCATATCCTTTGTCACCTCATCGATGAGCTTGGACATGCGGACGCCGTACTCGATAGACTGGTCCAGCACAAAGAAGATCTGCGGAGTGTTCCGAAGATTTACTTTTTTTGCCAGCTGGGTTCTGATAAAGCCCTCCGCACTCTTTAAGCCGCGGATCGTATCTTTCTCCTGCTCCTCGTCCGCAAGGACGCTGATGTAGGCCTTACAGATCTTAAGGTCCGGTGTGACCGAGACCTGGACCACGCTTGTCATCGGATGAACACGCGGGTCCTTGAGCTCGGAACGGATAATCTCGCTCAGGGCTTTCTGGACTTCGCCGTTGATCCGGATATTTTTTACACTGTTTTTTCTCATGATATTACCTCTTTTTTTACGACTATCCCGGACATAGCCGCGAAACGAAACTCTCCGCGGCTATGCACAGACCTGACAGACAACTATCTCGGCACCTCTACCATGATATAAACTTCGATCATATCGTCTTCCTGAAGGTCGTTGAAGCCCTCGAATACAAGACCGCACTCGTAACCTGCGTTGACTTCCTTCACGTCGTCCTTGAAACGCTTTAAGGATGCCAGCGGTCCCTCGAAGATCTGCTCTCCGTCTCTCGTGATGCGGGCCTTGCTTCCACGGGTGATCTTACCGTCAAGCACATAGGAACCGGCGATGGTGCCGACTCCGGATGCCTTGAACGTCTGGCGGACAACCGCATGACCGGTTACCTGCTCCTCGTATACCGGATCCAGCATACCCTTCATGGCAGCCTCTACATCCTCGATCGCCTGATAGATGACGCGGTACAGACGCATGTCGACTTTCTCGCGGTCCGCGATGGACTTCGCCTGTGCGTCCGGACGAACGTTGAAACCGATAATGATCGCATTGGAAGCGGATGCAAGTGTAACGTCGGACTCGTTGATCGCGCCAACGCCGCCGTGGATGACTTTGACAACAACTTCCTCGTTGGAAAGTTTTACGAGACTCTGTTTTACAGCCTCTACAGAACCCTGTACATCGGCTTTTACGATGATCGGAAGCTCCTTGACATTTCCGGCCTTGATCTGGGAGAACAGGTCGTCTAAGGAGAGTTTTGCCTTTGTATCTTCGATAAGCTTATTCTTGCTCTCTGCAATGAATGTCTCTGCGAAGCTTCTTGCCTCTTTCTCGTTCTGGTGCGCGATGAATACCTCACCTGCGTTCGGAACATCGTTGAGTCCGAGGATCTCAACCGGAGTGGACGGGCCAGCCTCTTTGACACGGTTGCCCTTATCGTCCATCATGGCGCGGACTTTACCGTAGCAGCAGCCAGCGGCGATAGCGTCACCGACCTTTAAGGTACCTTTCTGTACAAGTACCGTTGCCACCGGTCCTCTTCCCTTATCAAGCTGCGCCTCGATCACGAGACCTCTTGCGCGGCGGTTCGGGTTTGCCTTTAACTCTTTTACCTCTGCTGTTAAGAGGATCATCTCGAGAAGTTCCGGGATTCCCTCTTTTGTATGTGCGGAAACCGGTACGAATACGGTGCTTCCGCCCCAGTCCTCAGGAATCAGCTCATACTCGGATAACTCCTGTTTTACTCTCTCTACGTTTGCGCTCGGCTTATCGATCTTGTTGACAGCAACGATGATCTCAACGCCTGCTGCCTTCGCGTGGTTGATGGCCTCAACAGTCTGCGGCATAACACCGTCGTCCGCTGCGACAACGAGGATCGCGATATCTGTTGCCTGGGCACCGCGCATACGCATTGCCGTGAACGCCTCATGACCCGGTGTATCGAGGAATGTGATCTTCTGTCCGTTGTATTCAACAACATAGGCACCGATGTGCTGTGTGATACCGCCTGCCTCTCTGGAGGTTACGTTTGTCTGGCGGATCGCGTCAAGAAGGGAAGTTTTACCGTGGTCAACATGACCCATTACGCAGATGACCGGCGGTCTCGGAACCATGTCCTTCTCGTCCTCTTCTTCCTCTTTTAAGAGTTCCTCGATGACGTTGACCTTCTTCTCCTTCTCGCAGAGAACATCATACTCCATAGCGATCTCTTCGGCTTTCTCGAAGTCGATCTCCTGGTTGATCGTAACGATGGTGCCCTGTAAGAAGAGCTTCTTAACGATTGCGGACGGCTGTAATTTCATCTTGTCCGCGAGTTCTTTGATCGTGATAACCTCCGGAATTACGATGGTCTTGATCTCCTCGACCTTCGCCTCCTCCTTCTTCGGCTGCGGCGGCATAACCGGAGCTTTTACGCCCTTCTGGCCCTTTCCTGCCTTGCCTTTCATCTCGATATCGCGGTCTTTCTTTGCGTCATGCTCTTTCTTGTAAGCGTTCTTGCTCTGCTTTGTGTTCTGCTGCTTCTGTGCAAGCGGTGTATCGAAGGACGGCTTCGGAATGCCCATGCCGCTTCTGTTTCCGCCCTGACGGTTGTCGTTTCTGCCCTGGTAACCGCCCTGACGATTGTTGTCACGGTTGCCCTGGTAGCCACCCTGGCGGTTTCCGTCTCTGTTGCCCTGGTAGCCGCCCTGGCGATTGTTATCTCTGTTACCCTGATAACCACCTTGGCGGTTTCCGTCTCTGTTGCCCTGGTAGCCGCCCTGACGGTTGTTATCGCGGTTGCCCTGGTAGCCACCCTGGCGGTTTCCGTCTCTGTTGCCCTGATAGCCGCCCTGGCGGTTTCCGTCTCTGTTGCCCTGATAGCCACCCTGGCGGTTTCCGTCTCTGTTACCCTGGTAGCCGCCCTGACGATTATTATCTCTGCTGCCCTGATAGCCGCCCTGGCGGTTATCTCTTCCGCTCTCACGGTTTCCGTCGCGTCCCGGGAACGGACGGCTCTCTCTGGACTGGAAGCCCTGGCGTCCTTCCGGACGGCTCTGGTTCGGAAGCGGACGGACATTCTCACGAAGATCCTGTGCCGGTGCCTCTGTCTTAACTGTCTCCGCCTTTTTCTCCGGTGCCGGTGCCGGTGCTGCTGAAGTCTCAGCTGCCTTTGCCGGTTCTGCCGGCGCGCTGTTTGTCGTCGGTCTCACCTGCATGCCGGAACCGTTGTTCTGTCTTGCCGGTCTCTGACCGCCCTGCTGGCGGTTTCCTGCCGGACGTTTCTGTGTGCTGTTCTGCGGACGGTAAACTGCCGCAATACGCTTCTTTGCCGGTGCTGCCGGCGCATTATTTTCTCCTTCAGCCGGAACTGCCGGCTTTGTGGAATTCTCCTGATTCTGATTCAATGTATCTGTTCCCTCTTTTTTCTTTCTTAAATCCTTTTCAAACTCACTCACGCTCGCCACCTCCAAAATAGTCCCTGCAAACCATCGCCAATGTACATGACCCGCCGCATGCAGGCATGCGCTCCTCATGTCCGCAGGACTACGCTTTTGCAGTAAAATGCTTCAACAACGCATTGGAAAAATTCTCGTCGATCACGGCCAGGGACGCTCTCATCTGCTTTCCCAGGATGTGTCCGAGCTCTTCCTTGCTTCCGAACTCAAAGTACGGGACCTTATAGTAAGTACACATGTTCCGGAACATTTTCTTTGTGTTGTCCGAAGATTCTTCCGATACGATCACCAGTCCGGCTTTTCCGGACTTTACCGCCTTCTCTGTGGAGAACTCGCCACTTCTTACCTTGCCGGCTTTCTCCGCCAGGCCCAGCAGGCCCAGGACCTTATTTCTGTTCATCGATCTGTTCCATCTCCTTTTTCAGACTTTCGTAAACCTCTTTTGGAATTGCCATTTTAAAGGAGCGTTCCAGTCCCCGGCTCTTCACTGCCTTTTCAAAGCATGCCATGGATGGGCAGATATATGCGCCGCGTCCGTTTTTTCTTCCGGTCGCGTCAATGGAAATCACGTCGTCAGTACCTTTTAAGACACGGATCAGCTCCCGCTTGTTTTTCATTTCACCGCAGCCAATGCACTGTCTCTGCGGAACCTTCTTTACTGTACTCACTGTGGTCGTTCCCTTCTCTCCTATTCTTCTGTCTCAGCCTGTGCTTCGGAAGTTTCCTCTGCCGGAGCTTCGTCCTCTGCCGGCTCTACATCTTTCTCGTACTCGCCCTCAAAGCCTTCCTCGCCGAAATCCATATCGTCGAAGAGGCCAAGCTCTCTCGCCTGTGTCTCACTCTTGATATCGATCTTGTAGGTGGTAAGTCTTGCGGCAAGTCTTGCATTCTGTCCTTCTTTACCGATCGCTAAGGATAACTGGTAGTCCGGAACGATGACCTGTGCCTCTTTCTCGTCCTCATCCGCAACGACGGAGATGACCTTCGCCGGACTCAACGCGTTTTCAATTAAGAACGCCGGGTTGTCGTCCCAGTTGATGATATCGATCTTCTCACCGCGGAGCTCGTTGACGATGGCGTTGACTCTCGCGCCGTTTAAACCTACACATGCACCTACCGGATCAACGTTCGGGTCTGTGGAGCTTACAGCGATCTTTGTTCTGGAACCTGCCTCACGGGCGATGGCGCGAATCTCAACGGTACCGTCGCGGACCTCTGCGATCTCAGCCTCAAACAGACGTCTTACGAGGTCCGGATGCGTTCTGGATACGGAGATTCTCGGTCCCTTCGGGCTGTCCTTAACTTCCAAGATATAAACCTTGATGCGCTCAGTTCTCTGGAATACTTCGCCCTTTACCTGCTCAGCTTCCGGAAGGATCGCATCGATCTTTCCGAGATCTACGCTGACATTGCGGCCGATATAACGCTGGACAATACCCGTAACGACCTCTTTCTCCTTGCACTGCCACTCGCTTAACTGGGACTTACGGCTCTCCTCGCGGATCTTCTGTAAGATCACGTTCTTCGCGTTCTGCGTCGCGATTCTGCCGAAATCATGGGAATCAATGGGGATCTGGACGATATCACCAAGGACATGTCTCGGAGCGATCATTCTTGCGTCGGCGAGGCTGATCTGTGTGATCGGGTCCTCCACAGTCTCAACGACCTCTTTTTCCATATATACAGAATAGTCGCAGCCATCCGGATCAATGATGACTTTCACATTGTCAGCTTTGCCGAAATGGTTCTTGCAGGCTGTGAGAAGTGAATTCTCAATTGCCTCCAGCAATGTGTCCTTACTGATGTTGTACTCTTTTTCGAGTATATTCATCGATTCCATCAGTTCCTTGTTCATTTTTTATCCTCCTTATTAAAAATCGAATGCCAGACGGATTAAGGCAATGTCTTTTCTATTAAATGTGCTCTCGGAACCGTCCTCATAGCGGATCGTTACGGTGTCCGCGTCATATGCCGTGAGAATTCCGGAGAAATCTTTCTGTCTCTCGATGGCGCGGTACAGCTTGATATCGACTGCTTCGCCGAGACTTCTCTTAAAGTCCTTCTCTTTCTTTAACGGTCTGCCGAGTCCCGGGGAGCTTACTTCCAGGATATAGCTGTCATCGATAAAGTCTTCTTTATCGAGCCAGTCGCTTAAGCGTCTCGATACCATCTCACAGTCATCCACTGTAAAGCCGCCCTCTTTGTCGATATAAGCTCTCAGATACCAGGTGCCCGCTTCCTTCACGTATTCCACGTCCACCAATTCAAAATTATTCTCTTCCATGATCGGAATTAAAAATTTCTCGACCCTGGATTCATATTCATCTCTTCTTGCCATGGGTTTCCACCGCCTTTCTGCCGGAATATTCCGGTTATGCAAAACGAAAGAGTGGACTTTTTCGTCCACTCTTTTGACCGGTTACTTATGTTATCATCAAAATCATAGCATAGAACATCTGAAAAATCAAGGGGTTTGCTGGGAAAAGTGCCTGTTTGCGGGATTTCTGTGCAGTTTTCCGGGTGTTTTCTATGATTTTGGGGCAGTGACCAGCCCGACAGACCTGTCCATTTACGCAAATCATGCTGATCCTGGTGAATCCTGTGCCGGTGCCTCGTTGCATGGGATTCTGTTTTCTGATATACTATGTTTACGCTGCCGCCTTTTATTTTCTTTCAGGCGGCAGGTCACTTATTATATCTATATTACAGAAAGCAGACCTTATTGTATATGAAACGATTTGTTATCGGTATCCTCGCGCATGTCGACGCTGGAAAGACGACCATGTCCGAGGCAATTTTATATGAGACAGGAAAATTAAAGAAAATGGGGCGCGTAGACAACCGGGACGCGTTTCTCGATACGTTTGCACTGGAGCGCGCCCGCGGCATCACGATCTTTTCGAAACAGGCGGTCTTTCCGTTAGGCGATGCTTCCGTGACGCTCCTCGACACGCCGGGTCATGTGGACTTTTCGGCGGAGATGGAGCGGACACTGCAGGTTCTTGACTATGCGGTACTGATCGTCAGCGGAGCTGATGGGGTTCAGGGACATACGGAGACACTGTGGAGACTTTTAAAACGGTATCGGATCCCGGTATTTCTCTTTGTGAATAAGATGGATCAGAAGGGAACGGATCAGGAGGCGGTGCTGGCGTCACTGAAGGAGCGGCTGGATCACGGGATCGTGGATTTCAGCGGGGTGTCCGGAAACTGTGAGATTCTTGGAACTTCGGATGAAACTGCAGAGGAGATCGCCACCTGCGACGAAGCGCTTCTGGAAGCATATCTCGCGGATGGCAGCTTAAAGACGGCGGACGTTCGGAACGCGATCCAGGACCGGAAGCTCTTCCCCTGCTTTTTCGGCTCCGCGTTAAAGCTCACCGGTGTCCGGGAGTTTCTGACTTCCCTTGGGGAGTTTGCATCATGTCCGGACTATACGAAGGACTTCGGTGCGAAGGTGTTCAAGATCTCCCGCGATGAGACAGGTGTCCGGATGACGCACCTGAAGATCACAGGCGGAACTTTAAAGATCCGCGATTCCCTTTCTCCTGATTCTGAGGAGAAGATCAATCAGATCCGGCTCTACTCCGGCTCAAAATTTGAGATGTTAAAGGAGGCGGAACCCGGCATGGTGGTCGCTGTCACAGGGATTTCTGACACAAAACCGGGACAGGTCTTTGGATCGGCCTCCGACAGCGTTCTTCCACTTCTGGAACCGGTCCTCACCTACCGGATCCTGCTGCCTTTCGGAACAGACTCCCACACCATGCTCAGGCATATGCGCATGCTGGAGGAGGAAGACCCGCAGCTCCACATTGTCTGGAACGAGGCGCTTGGCGAAATCCAGGCACAGGTCATGGGCGATGTACAGATGGAGATCCTGAAAAGTCAGGTACAGGAACGATTCGGCGTGGAGATCGAATTTGGCGAAGGAAATATTGTATATAAGGAAACGATCGCTAAGATCGTTGAGGGCGTCGGTCATTTCGAACCGCTGCGCCACTACGCGGAAGTCCATCTTTTGATGGAACCGGGTGAGCCGGGAACCGGACTCGTCTTTGATACCAGCTGCAGCGAAGATATGCTGGATAAAAACTGGCAGAGACTGATCCTGACACATCTGGAGGAAAAGCGGTTCCGGGGAATCCTCACCGGTTCCGAGATCACCGATATGAAGATCACTCTGATCGCCGGACGTGCCCACCAGAAGCACACGGAGGGCGGCGATTTCCGTCAGGCAACCTACCGCGCTGTCCGTCAGGGACTCTGCGAGGCGGGGTGTGTGCTCTTAGAACCCTACTACGCGTTCCGTCTGGAAGTCCCATCGGAAAACCTTGGGCGCGCCATGGCGGATCTTGACCGGATGCAGGGTGAATTTTCCGCACCGGAACAGGATGGCTCCATGGCTCTTCTTACGGGAACCGCCCCGGTTTCCACCATGAGAAATTACCAGCGCGACGTGATCTCCTACACGAAAGGCCGTGGACGCCTGACCTTGAGTCTTTCCGGCTATGAGCCATGCCATAATGCCGAGGAAGTCATTGCGGCCTCCGGCTATGATTTCGATTCCGACCTTCAGGATCCTGCCGGATCCGTCTTCTGCTCCCACGGGGCAGGCTTCGTGGTGCCGTGGAATGAGGTGAAGCAGTATATGCATGTGGAGAGTCCGCTGGCAAAACAGCTTGCGAAGGAACAGCAGGAACGGGAGCTTAAGGAAGCGAATGAACGGCTGCAGGCGATGGCGGCGGATGTAGCCGCGGGGAAAGTTCCGAGTGGAGCGGCTGGCGGTTACAAATCCGGTTCAGACGGCTCTGCTGGTTCGGGAACCGGCTCTGGGACTGGCTCCGATGACGGTGTTGGTTCTGGAACAAAAACTTCCGCGAATGGCACCGCCGATTCTTCTTCCGGCAGCCGCGGAAATGGAGGTTCTTCGCTCTCCTTCTATGACGACAAAGAACTTCAGGCGATTTTCACCCGTACATATGGCGAGCCAAAACGGAAGCTCGTCTCCGACTACGACTCCCGCACCGTGATCCGTGCGAAGAACGCCAGCCCGGTGAAGCCGGTGAAGGAAAAAGAGGAGCCGGAGGACGAATACCTTCTCGTTGACGGCTACAATATTATCTTTGCCTGGGAGGAACTGAGCGATCTGGCGGCCGTGAGCATCGATGCCGCCCGCTATAAGCTTATGGACATCCTAAGCAACTACCAGGGATTCCGGAAAATATGTGTCATCGTCGTCTTCGATGCCTACAAGGTCCCCGGCGGTGTGGAGAAAGTCCAGAAATACCACAACATCAACGTCGTGTATACAAAAGAGGCGGAGACCGCCGACCAGTACATCGAAAAAGTCGCGATCCGCATCGGCAGACGATACCGCACCACAGTCGCTACCTCCGACGGCGTGATCCAGCTCATTATCCGAAGTCAGGGCTGTATCCTCTGGTCCGCGAGGGATTTCCGTGAGGAGATCGAACGTGTCGGAAAGCTGATCTCTGAGGAAAAGGGAAAGCACACCGGCAATGCAAAAAATTATCTGTTCGCGCATGCAGACGCGGAGACACAGAAGTATTTAGAGGCAGTACGACTGGGAAAAAATCCTGAAATGCCATAAAAGAATGTGCCTTGGCACATTCTCGCGCCTCGCGCGGTCGCTTGCGACAGTCTACATCTTCGCGCGAGTGCGCATCTTTGGCACGTCAGTGCCTTTTTCTGACCCCATTTCAGACATTTCTCACACTTTTTCCGTCCTATTTCCAGCCATTCTCTACATTTTCCGACCTGCCCTCAATCTCTCTCCCTTGAACCACCAACACGCAATCCAGCGAATTTTCGAAATTTTCGAAATAGAGCGCGATTTTAAACCTTCAGACTCAAGCACATAACTTCTCCTCGCTCCTGTCAACACACCGCGCTGATACGCAATCTTCCAAACCGCCAACGCACAGCGCCGGTGAGTCTTCGGGCGCGAACGCAGGGGTTCGGGAGCGGTTCCTCTAAGCTTGCAGAAGAATGCTAAGGGCGGAGAACAGTCGGCACAACTCGCTGACGCTCAGACTAGTGCCGCCTGTCCTCCAACGCATTCTCCTGCGAGCCAAGAGGAAGCCAGGCTCCCTGCACAAAGCGTCCGTGCCCGAAGACTCACCGGCGCGTACCTCTAGCCAATCTATTTCCCACAAACCTCAAGGATCTCCCCGCAGATTTCTTCTGCCGTCTTCCCATCCGTAGCAACCTTCACATCAGCCGCCGCCTCATACTTCGGCCTGCGCTTCTCCATCAGCTCTTCAATATACCCAACATTCATATTCCCATTCAGTACCGGTCTCTCCGTACTGTCCTTCACACGCTCGTAGATCGTCCCCGGCTCTGCCGTGAGAAGCACGATCTTCCCAGACTCCTTCATAAGCCGCACATTCTCCTCCTTCAAAACAGCACCTCCCCCACAGGAGATCACCGCCGGCTCCACTCCCGCAAAGCTTTTGATCAGCTCCGTCTCCAGCTCCCTGAAATACGCTTCCCCCTTCTCCTCAAAAATATCCGCGATCGCCATCCCCTCATTCTCCACGATCATCTGATCCATCTCCACCTGCCTCGCCCCGGTCATCTCCGCCAGGCACTCCGCGTTCGTACTCTTCCCGCAGCCCATAAATCCGATCAGAAAAATATGTTCCTTCAATCCCGCCATAATCTAAATTCTCCTTTTCGTACTAATAGTCTCTCAAAATCTCTAACTGTTTTCTCCCACACCCAAAACACTTTTCCACTTTCATGCGTCATTTAGTGCAAGTATACCAGATTTTAACATACTCTGCAATCAAAGAACCTTCACATTCCTGATCTATTCCGCTTTTAGCCCTCTTTTTTAAATTTTTCTGCTTTTTACATTTTCACACTTTAAAATCATAAATTTTCTTTTGCATTTTCTTTCCTGCACTGTTATAATAAAGCGAGAAAAATCACTCCCCGGAGGTACACATAAAATGGAAAACACCACATCCGCAGCTTCACCGATCACCGGACACACCGGTCTTATCTGTCTGCTCGGCAGCCCCTGCGCCCACAGCGTCTCCCCGATGATGCACAACGCATCCTTTGAGGCTCTTGGGCTCGACTACCGCTACCTCGCATTTGATGTCAATGAGGAGACACTTCCCACCGCAGTTGCCGGTTTAAAGGTTCTCGGTGCCCGCGGCTTCAACCTGACCATGCCGGATAAAAATCTCATGGTCTCCCTCTGCGACGAACTCTCCACCGCTGCCCGGATCATCGGTGCTGTCAACACGGTCGTAAACGAAGATGGACGTCTCGTCGGCCATAACACCGACGGCATCGGTTACATGCAGTCCGTAAAAGATGCCGGTTACGATATCATCGGCAAAAAAATGACACTTCTGGGCGCAGGAGGCGCTGCCACCGCAATTCTGGTACAGGCTGCCCTCGACGGCTTAAAAGAGATCTCCGTCTTCATGAGACCCACCAGCCGCTTCTACGACCGCCTGGTACATACCGTCGAGGAGCTCACTGAGATCACTGACTGCAGGATCAAGATCTGTGACTTCTCCGACGCGAATCTCTTAAAGAAAGAACTTGCGGACAGCGCTATCCTCACAAACGGGACCTCCGTCGGCATGGCTCCCCACGAGGATACCTGCCCGGTCCCGGAAAATCTGACTTTTCCGAAAGACCTCATCGTCTCCGATATCATCTACAATCCGCGTGAGACAAAGCTCCTCACCATGGCTAAAAATCAGGGCAACCCGTTCTTCAACGGATCCTATATGCTCCTCTACCAGGGTGCCGAGGCCTTCCGTCTCTGGACTGGAAAGGAGATGCCAGTGGAGAAGATCAAGAAGGAATTTTTCTCCGATCCTTTTTATTCAAAAAGCAACTTAGATCACTTACGCCGTGTCATTGCTGCTTTAAACGCCGGAAACGGTATTTCACATGAGTTAATCACTGACGAAAAATAAATACTCTACTTTTAAAGTTTCTATTTACACATGACCTCCAGAACCTGCCACCGACAGTTTTCTCTGGATGCATGGCATCAAAAAAGGAAAACGATCTGTCTGTGCAAACCATCAATACCACAAACAGATCGTTTTCCTTAATCAAATCTTTTATTTCAGGCTTTCATCATCTATCTTATGAACTGCCAGTTGTTTTATCTTCTACTTACTCCGTCCCGCAATAATCTCTTCCGCCATTCCAAACATCTCCTCAGCGCCGAGATCCTCACCAAACTTGAAGAGGCTGTAGCCCTGTCCGTCCATGTTCCACTCTACCGTGTAGGAAGTCATAACTTCGACCTTATCGCTGCCGTAAGCCAGGTTAAAATTGCCGTCTTCCTGGGCCTTTTTGTCCTCCTCGGTGAGCTCATAATCTGCCGGAACGAACTTGTTGGTCAGCTTGTAGAAACAGAGTTCTGTACCATCCTCGCATGTCCTCACCTCTGCCGGGGTGAGTTCTCCATCCATGCCGACTTCCGCGGAAAACGTGACATCCTCCATGCCGTCTTTTCCGTATGTGACGGAAAGCTGTGTTCCGTTTCCCAGTTTATTTCCATCTTTATCTTCCGTCTCATAGTTTACCGGCACAGCAGCCTTAAACGCGTACCCGTTGGAGAATTTCTCCGGGAAATCTACCATCGGTCCATTCTCCTTCTGAAGCTCCAGCGCCTGTTCATAGGTGTGGACTTCATCTCTTATATCGGTGCGGGATGTGATTCCCGCGATCTTTCCAATCGCGAACGCCGTCATGCTTCCAAATACACAGATCGCTGCAACTGCTGCTACCGCTTTTTTCATAAAACCTTTCTTCATATAATTTCCCTCTCTTTCTATCTTCTCATATACATTTCTCCGGATCCGCGCCTTCCGCACCGATTCGTCCGGAAGTTCGCCTGCGCGGCTCTCAAACATGTTTTTCAGTCTCTTTTCTAAGATAGGATCGTCCATGTTTTTCCTCCTTCCTCCTGTGTGAGGATTTGCTTCAACTGTTCCTTCGCGTGGAACAGCCTGGATTTCACCGTTCCCTCAAACACTCCGCAGACCCTTGCGATCTCGCGGATCGGCATATCATTGTAATAGTATAGGATCAACACGGTCTTCTGCTTCGGCGGCAGCTTTTCCACCGCCTCGTAGAGGATCCGCTCCTCTTCCTTCATAATGCAGTTTTCCAGGACGGACCTTCCGGTGTCCGCCTGCCCGGATGCAGGTTCCTCCTCCGGCTGTTCTTTCCGTGACTTTCTGCTGATCTTCCACGCGGACCTTGTGAGTATCCTGTAAAACCATGTCTTAAAGGCTGCCGGATCCCGGAGCTTCTTTCTGTTTAAATAGCAGGCGGTGAATGTCTCCTGGACAATGTCCTCGCTGTCCGCCGCGTTCCCGGAGATCAGCCAGGCCGCCCTGAGCGCCGGCCTCTCATACTTCTCCATCAGCTCCCCGAAGGCATCCATGTCCCCGTTGATCATGCGTCTCACGATATTCTCTTCATCCATGTCCTGCCTCCTCTCTTTTTTGATGCATCTGTCTTATAGAGACAGGCAATTGGGGGAAAGTTCATTTTTATCGGAAATTTCTTTTCTTCTTTATTCTTCCAAATATATAACTTATTTTTCCACCAGACATATTTATTTTTGTTTTTCTATCTACACTGACTTCCATCGCGTCTACCGTCAACCATTTTCATAGAGCCGCAAAAAACAGGACAGCCACCCGCATCCACGCAGATGATCTGTCCTGTTTCGATTGATGCCTTAATATGATTTTTCGTACTAATACCTTAACTTGATCCTAGAAAGCTCCACATCCACCTCATATCCATGGCTGTGAAGATACTCCTTCATGCCCTCCCGCGCGAGGTCGATATGATTCTTCGGGACAACGGTAATGCTGCGGATCGGAAGCTTTTTCTTCCCGCCGCTTAAGTCGATCGCGATATATCTTATTGTAAAAAAGGAGATGAACCTGAGGAAATCACGCAAAGTTCCGGTATGTCCGGACTGCCTCCTCCTCTGCCGCCTTCATGATCTCTTCCACGGAATTGCCCTCGATGTCAAGCCCCTCTGCGGTATAGCACACAGTCTTATTGATTCCGTAATATACCTTGCAGAGTTTCTCGACATACTCATATCCGAGATTCAGAGCCCCGATGGAGCCACCGCTGGTGGTCACATAATGGAGACTGTCGGCATGGCACAGCCCACCCGGGATTCCCTTGGAAGAAAAGGTAAAGGTCAGCCCTGTCACACAGATCTGCTCCAGATAACATTTCATTCTCGCCGGGAAAGTAAAATCCCAGTACGGGGCCGCCACAAGGATCCGGTCTGCGGACGCAAACTGCTTTGCATAGTCAAACAGCGGTCCCTCATAAATTCCGGCCCTCGTGAGCTGTTCCCGTCCTGCACTCTCTTTTCCGGTAAAAAGCTTCAGATCTTCATCCTCCAGGCACAGGGTCTCGACCTCATATTCCCCGTTCTTGTTCATTTCCTTTAATAAAGCCTGCGCAAGTCTCTCCGTTCTTGAAATATCGCGGTTCACGCAGGCGTCAATGTACAATAATTTTTTCATACCTTTCTCTCCAGATATTTTTGATATTACATGTATCTATAAATTCAACAGTCTTCTCGAAAGCTCCAGAACATCCTCCGTATTCTTACTGTTAAAGATCTTCACCTCACCTCCGGACTCTTTCCCTGATAACAGTCCACACTCAGTCAGGCGCTTTCTCGTCTGCTTCGCGGTTCCGAATCCACCGTCATAGATCGCCACGCCGGGCAGATGTTTCTGGATCTCATCTTTTACTAACGGGTAATGTGTGCAACCGAGTACCACCGCGTCGATCTCTGATTTCTCGTAAGGCTCGAACTGTTTTTCCAGATACTCGTCCAGAACAGGTCCCTCTAACATTCCGCCCTCGATATACTCCACAAGTCCCGGGCACGGCATCTTGATGATATTCGCCTCATCCTCGTAGACATGCAGCATGGAATTAAATTTTGTCTGGGAGAGAGTCATCGGAGTCGCCATAACGACAACCTTTGAGTGCTCTTTCGCAAGCACCGCCGGCTTCAGCGCCGGTTCGATTCCAATCACCGGAATATCCTTCTTCTCATACTCCTCTCTCAATTCCCGGATCGCCACACTGGTTGCCGTGTTGCAGGCCACAACTATGGCTTTCGCCCCGCGTTCCAGTAAAAAATCCACATCCTTTTTTGTGAGGTCAATGACCTCCTCCGGGGTACGTGTGCCATAAGGGGCATTCGCGGAGTCCCCGTAATATAAGAAAGCCTCCCCCGGCATCAGTTTCACTAATTCTCTCAAAACACTGATCCCGCCGAGTCCGGAATCCAAAACACCGATCGGTCGATTGTCTGTATTCATAATGTACACCTCATTGACTGCCGCAGAGATCCGCCGGATCTCATGCAGCATATTATATGAATCCTCGTGTTCTCAGGCTGTCATGTTTCATTTCCATGACCGCACATCTCTTTCCTGCACAACACCAGTTATTTCATCGAATTATTCTTTGTGATGATCTCTTATATCTTATCACACTTTCCCCGTTTTGAACATCCACAGACTTTCTCCGCTCTGTTTTTGTGCATTTTTTAAAATTTAGGCCTTTATTTTTTTCATTTTTGGTTAATCTGTTTCTCAAAACACTGCTATACTTACGCTGTAACAAGAAAGAAGCGGTAACTGTTCAGTACCTTCACAGTTACGCAAAAATCCATTCCGAATTGCCTGCGGCAATGGGATTTTTGCCTGCTGGTCAAAATTATGTTACGGTCAGCGCAGTAAATGCGCAGACCTATTGAACAGTTATTAGTCACAAACTTAACAAAACCCCTTTATACACTAAAGCTGAGGGCTGCTAAGCGAATCCGGCAGAACGAATACTGGTTCGTTTGCCGGGAATCAGATTTTTGGAGGAAAAGATAAATGACTACTTTAAAAGCTGAAAAAAGAAGCATGGATGTAAAGGCAAAGAGATTAAGACGTGAAGGATTTGTTACAGGTAATGTTTTCGGACATGCCATCGAAGGCTCCATTCCGGTAAAGATGAACGTTGCAGATGCTGAACGTCTTTTAAAGACCGAACATAAAGGCGGCCAGATCAATCTCGACATTGAGGGGCAGGTATATGATGTCCTGATCAAGGAAATTGACTACAATGCAATGACAAGAAAGATCGATGAGATTGATTTTCAGGCACTTGTAAGCGATGAAAAGGTTACTTCTACTGCTGAGATCGTAATCCTGAACCGTGAGGCTGTTGTCGGCGGCGTTCTTCAGGA
Organism: Pilosibacter fragilis; assembly: GCF_032490495.1. NCBI lineage: Bacteria > Bacillati > Bacillota > Clostridia > Eubacteriales > Clostridiaceae > Pilosibacter > Pilosibacter fragilis. The sequence continues at coordinate 251,568 of NZ_JAVYJB010000003.1, forward strand.
AGACTTAAGCGAAGTTGCTTACAGAGCATTCCCGTCCGCACTTGTCGAGAAGACAACACTGGATGCTGCAGGCCTCAAGGTTGGTGACATCGTACATGTCAAGGATCTTGACATCGCAAAGAACAAAGACATCGACTTAAAGACTGATCCGGAGGCTGTTGTGCTCTCCGTCATCCCGGTTCACAACGTTGTTCCGGAAACTGAAGTTACAACTGCACCTGCTGCAGCTGCTGCTGAGGAAAAAGAGACCAAATAATCTCCGCGTCCATATATAGAAATGGATATAAAAATGGCGGTATCGCTTCAATGGTGAGCGATGCCGCCATTTTTACATCCGTAGGAAATGAACACTCCTTGTACTTCCCGCTGGAATCAAGTATAATAAAAACAATCAAAGACGCTTTTTCTGATGGGAGGAATTTGCATGGGAAGTTATCTGAATCCGGGGAATCTTTCATTCCGCGGTAGTCTCCGCTCTAAAATTTATATCGACAAAAGCGAACTGATCGCCAGAACCAATGAAGCGCTTTGTACCGAGCAGAAATATATCTGTGTAAGCCGTCCAAGAAGATTCGGAAAATCAATGGCCGCTAATATGCTCGCCGCATATTATGACCGGAGCGAGGATACAACGGAATTATTTCAAAATCTTGCTATCAGTAAAGACAGATCGTATAGGGAAAATCTGAACCAATATGATGTGATCAAAATCAATATGCAGGAATTTTTAAGTATGTCTGAAACAATGGAAGAAATGCTGGAGATGCTTAAAAATTATCTGATTTTGGATTTTAAGGAGACTTTTCACGAAATACAGTTTCGTGATGAAAAGAATCTGATTCAGGTCATGAAAGACGTATTCCGTTATACCAAATGTCCTTTTGTGATCCTGATCGATGAGTGGGACTGCCTGTTCCGGGAGTACAAGCAGAATAAAGAGGCTCAGAAAAAATATTTAGATTTTCTGCGCGCATGGCTGAAGGATAAGGATTATGTGGCATTGGCCTACATGACCGGCATATTACCCATTAAAAAATATGGTTCCCATTCCGCATTAAATATGTTTACAGAATATTCCATGACCGATCCAGGCGATCTGGCCGGGTATTTCGGCTTCACTGAACAGGAAGTATCCAGACTCTGCGATACATACGATATGAATTTCGAGGAAGCGAAAACATGGTATGATGGATATCATCTGATCGCACATCGCCAGAATGGTGATGAACATTACTCTATTTACAGTCCTAAATCGGTTGTGGAAGCCATGCTGCGGCACAAGTTGGGAACTTATTGGAATCAGACAGAAACATATGAAGCCTTAAAAATTTACATTCAGATGGATATGGACGGACTGCAGGACTCTGTTGTCAGAATGCTTGCAGGTGAAGCAGTACAAATCAATATAGGAACTTTCAGCAATGATATGACCACATTTGCCACTAAAGATGATGTCTTGACATTACTGATCCATCTCGGCTACCTGACATACAACAGCGTAGATGGTACCGTTGCCATTCCTAATAAAGAAGTCTCACAGGAATATGTGAATGCAATCAGCACCATGAACTGGCATGGCGTGATCGACTCCGTAGAATCATCCCGTAAACTTTTAGAATCATTGTGGGCCATGGACGCCGACGCAGTTGCGGCAGGAGTTGACAAGGCTCACGATGAAATTTCGATTCTTCAGTACAACGATGAAAATTCTCTGAGCTGTACCATAAATCTTGCATTTTACTTTGCACGTGAATATTATACGATAATCCGTGAACTGCCTACAGGTAAGGGTTTTGCTGATATATGTCTGATTCCGAGAAAACTGCATTTAGATAAGCCTGCGGTAGTGATCGAACTTAAATGGGATAAAAGCGCATCTGGAGTTTTAGACCAGATCAGAGAAAAACAGTATGGAAATGCATTGAAAGATTATCATGGTAGTATATTACTTGTTGGAATTAATTATAACAAAACAACGAAGAAACACGAATGCATGATCGAGACTATGCAGAAATAAATATAGTATCATGTGAACATCAGCAATATCTTTCAACTTAAAAGATCAAAAAAGTCGCTGAGTTGACAATTCTGTATTTCCCTGCTATACTGTCTTGCAGCTCATCGGAGGGCTTGTAAACGCATTTACAAAGCTGGATAAGATGCCGAAGGATCGTTCGGCATTTTATCCGGCTTTTTTATATAACTGGAAATTTCAGGTGGAAAATACTATGAAAAAGACAAATGATTTCACGGAAGGCAGCCAGATCATTCAGAGCGTCATGACGGTGATCACGAAAATCGCCATGGGCATCACGGTCCTTGTGGGGCAGAAAATCGGTGAAAAGCGTCCCCATGAGGCGGGCATCATTGGCAGCGGCATCGCAACCTCCGTGCTGGCGGGACTCTGCCTCAGCTATTTATTCTACACATACGTTCTGTACTTTGACGCACAAAATCACATCGGCGTCCCAACTTCGATCAAATTGCCATCCAAATCATAAAACCGGACCACCTTCTGTCCCCAACTATGTGTCATAAGGCGGTTCACATACTGGATATTGGGATATAACCGCTCCAATTTTTCAACAAATCTCTCTATGTTCTGTTCCTCAAAATAAAGCTCACACGAATTGCTTTCCGGAATAATAGTTTTCCCTAAAAAATCCTTCCATATCTTCTCCTCCTGCAGCACAAGCCCTTCCGTCAGGATTATATTTCCGTCATTATCAAGTACTATATCAAGTCCAAACAGATCATGATAAAACTTTTTCGATCTCTCAATATCCTTGACAACGATCAAAATATTCCTCAATCTCATTCTACTTCTCCTGCACCTCCTTGCCGCTCAAATGCTCGATCTCGATTTCAAACATCTGCACAGCCCTTCCCGCCTGCGCGATCTCCTCATCAGCCAGCTGTTCATTCGGATAATATTTCATCGCAAACCGTTTTAACATTTCCATTGCTTTCTCACTGCCATTTTCCATCAAATGACATCTCCCGAACACAACCGTACTCTGCATAAACGGTGCCCAGTCTTCCTCCCTGATCGTCTCATTTCCATAAACCGTAAAACATACCTTATCACATACCCGCAGTGCATCGACCTTATGCCCCGCGCGCGCACCATGAAAATAGATTTTCCGGTTCTCCCTGTCATAAAAATAATTGAGCGGGATCGCATACGGATATCCATCATCCCCATTCACCGCAAGAACACCTCTCCTGCTGTTTTGCAGAAGTTCCTCCGCCGCGCTATCCTCGATCTTATTTCTCTTTTTTCGAATCTCTCTAAACATAATTCTACACTCCTGATTCATAATATTACCAACCTCATCTTTTCCTGCTCCAAACACCGGCAAATTCTTCCAGATCCATTATATCTCACACGATTGGATTCGTCATCCTCTTCCTTCTCCAACGCGTTTTCCATCCCCGGTCATCCTTCATATTTTATCAATATCTGTTTTTCACTTTGCCGCATACAAGCGCTCACACTGTAACGTGCACGTTTGACAACTATACATTTTTCACATATGATTGACACGCAAATACTAATACGAAAAAGGGAATCTCACCATGTTTGAAAAACTAAAATATTTCTCCACGATCTTCTTCGGCACCTTCATCATCGCCGTGGGAGTCTATTTCTTCATGAACCCGAACCATATCATCAGCGGAAGTATCTCAGGACTCGCCGTGGTTCTCGTAAACTTTGTCCCGCTGTCCCTGTCCGCCATGACGCTGCTCTTAAACATCATCTGCATCATCCTGGCATTCCTCTTCGTGGATAAGACCTTCGGGACAAAGATCATCTTTATCTCCGTCCTGCTGCCGGCGCTTCTCTTTGTGTTCGAGATCCTGTTCCCAAATCCGGGTTCTCCCACAGGAAATATCGCCCTGGACGTGGTGGGAATGATCGTCGTGATCTGCTACGGACAGGCAGTCCTCTTTAACGCCAACGCCGCGTCCGGCGGTCTCGACATTATCGCGAAGATCATGAACAAGTACCTCCACATGGATCTCGGAAAGTCCATCATTATCGCCGGAATGGTGACCGTCGCAAGCTCCTATTTCGCCTACGACCTCCAGACCGTGATCATCGGCGCCCTGTCCACCTACTTCAGCGGCCTCGTCCTGGACTACTTTATCGACGAGTTCACCGGAAAGATCCGCGTCTGCGTGATCTCCGAGCACAACGATGATTTCAAGCGCTACGTCATCGAAACACTCCAGCGCGGAATCACCGTCTACACCGCAACCGGCGGCTACAGCGACACGCAGAAGGAAGAGATCCTTGCGATCCTCACCAAAAAGGAATATGGTCAGTTTATGGACTACGTCCAGGCAAAGGACCCCAACGCCTTCGTAACGATCTCCAACGTGAAGCGCGTGGTGGGAAGCTGGAATACGCCGAAGAGACGGACGTACTTCTAAGACCATGCGCCTCCAGAACCTGTTACCGGCATTCTCTGCAGAACACACACAATTCCTACAGATCCTGCCGCCAGCAGTTTCTTCCGAATTTATGCAGCAAAAAGGCTGATGCAGTTTCAAACCAACGCATCAGCCTTTTCTTTATTTCCTACTATTCTTCCATCCATTGATCGTCCTCCAATACACTCCCATCCCGGTCACTCCAACAAGCACCTCTGAGATCGGAAACGCAAACCAGGTAAACTGAAGTCCCAGAAGAGACAGCGCCCAGAAAATCGGGATCAGACAGAATATCTGGCGCATCACAGACAGGAACAGACTGACTCTTCCATTTCCGATCGCCTGAAAGAACACCGGTGTCATCAGTGAAAATACCGCCGGAATAAAACTCGATCCAATGATCGGAAACGCCGTTTTTCCGATTGCAATGACCTCACTGCTGTCCGAAAAGATCCGGAGCAGTTCCACCGGAAAGAACACGAAACAAACCCCCCCGATCAGCATAAACCCACAGGAAAACAGATAACTGTCCTTCATGGTCTCCCGGCATCTCCCATAACTCTTCGTCGCGTAGTTGAAACTCAGCACCGGCACAATACACGTCTGCAGTCCCATCAGCGGGATAAAGAAGAAGGTCTGCATCTTATAATAAAGTCCTAAAACCGTCACCGCGGAATCCGAAAATCCCGCGAGGATCGCGTTTAAGATCACAATATACACCGTGTACATGGCCTGCTGTAAAATCGATGCGTATCCAAGCCAGTAGATCTGTTTTATGTAAACCTTCATTTTCCGAAACTCCGGCGGCCTGCGCACTCCCCCGAAGGCCGTGATCACAGCCGCGGCCACCTGACCGCAGACTGTAGCGTAGGCAGCTCCCGCCACGCCCATCTGCGGCACAGGACCAAGTCCGAAGATCATGATCGGATCCAGGACGATATTAGTCAGCGCGCCAACGGTCTGGGCGATCATCGGGCGCCGCATATTTCCCCTGGACTGGTGTACTTTCGTCCAGTTTCCCTCTAAAAACGCGCCAATACTGCCGATGCAGACGATCCGCCCGTAGATCACCGCGTCCTCGATCGCCTCCGGAGACTTCGCGCTTGTCATGACATAGGGACGCATAAACACGGCCGCGAGAACCGCAAATATAAGCCAGGTCATGAATTCCAGAACCATGCCGGTTCCCGCTGCCTCCTCGGCTTTCTGCTGGAATTTCTGCGCATACTGTCTCGCCATGTACGTGTTGACACCGACACCGGTTCCCACCGCCAGGGCAATAATGATAAGCTGCAGCGGATAGATCACCGACAGCGCTGTCAGCGAATTTGCGGAATACTGACCGACGAAAAAGCTGTCCACGATGTTGTACACGGCCTGAATGAGCTGCGCCAGCATGACCGGCGGCGCGATCTTCAAAAGAATCTTCGGAATCTTTTCCGTGCGGAAGAGATCCGTTCCAGTCTCCATCTTCTCCTTCATCACTCTTCCTCCTCCAGCGCGTCTTCCAACACCCGGTCATACTCCATGAACAGCTCCGTCATCATCCGGATCCGCTCTGCTCCGAGCTGAGCCGCCGCCCGCTCCTCCATAAGACTTAAAGAATGCAGGAGCCGTTCCGAATACTCTTCTCCGCTCTCCGTCAGCACCAGCGCCTTCTCTTTTCCGCGGCTCATCTCCTCGCTGACCGCAAGGATCCCCTCTTTCCGCATCTCCGTGATCACATGGTTCACCGTCTGCCGCGGCAGCATATAAGAATCGCAGACCTGTTTCTGTGTGCAGGATCCATATTCCCGGATCGTATAGAGCACCAGCATCCGGTTATAGCTGACCTTATTTTTCTTCGCCCACACCGAGTAGACTCTTCGGCACCGGATGATCGCCTGGTTTACCTGGTCGTGAAGCTTCTGTATTTCATGGTCCATAATCGTTTTCTCCTTTTCAATCCCATTTGAGACTGAAAAGGAGTATACTCCCGTCACCATGATTTGTCAATCCCCGCAGCTCCGCTTCCACCATCAAAGTTCCACCTGCAATTCATGCCGATTTTCGACATCTTGTGCAGCGTTTATTGACAACACCCGAAAAATTGATATCCTAAAGATAACCGATTCCGTTGCAAGATCAGTTTTTTATACCATTTTTCAGCTTTTCTTACGAAAATAAAGGGGGAATCTCTATGAGAAGTACATATAAGAAACCACTGGCGCTCCTGCTGTCCGCGGCGTTGAGCTTTACACTGTCCGGCAGCCCCGTCTATGCGTCAAACAGCAGCTTACTGCCAGAAACAGGCACACGGAGCGCACTTCCGGCGCAGACGGCAACCTCTTCCAATGCTGTCACGCCGTCCAACGCCCCGGCTCCAGTGACTCCATCCAGCACTGCTGCCGCCATAGCCACCTTTTCCAATGCTGTGGAAAACCAGGAGCCCGTTGTTTCTGTGGACTACATTTCTGGAACAAAAGAATTCACCGATATCTTTGAGGCACTCGACTGGATCGTTCCGGGAGTGACATTCACCCTGCTCAGAGACACCACGATTACACGCCAGCTGAAGCTTGACGCCAACGTATGTGACTGGGATAATATAACCTTCGATCTCAACGGTTATACCCTGTCCGGAAATTTTGATGATGAGGCCGTTGTGTATTTCGATCCTGCGACAGCATATCATGTCGCATTTAAAAACGGAACCATCGAAAATACAGCGGAAAATGGTACTGCCGTTCAGTTATGGGACGGTCAGATAACCATGGAAAATATAAATATCAAAGGTGATTTTGTTATCAGATACACTTTTCTTAATTCCGGGGGCTATACACCGACCTTCCTCGGCGGCGGAACGATCAGCAGACTCCGCACGGAATCCGAATATCCGGCGGATTTCGGCAATGCCCTGGCCCCTGGATGTTACTTCGTTGATTCCGATGGCCGCCGCGTGCAGGGAGATGCCCTGGAACGCGGCACCAAACTGGAAAACGTCACAGTCATGACATGTGAGCATGAAAAAGGATTTGTCAGGGATCCTGACACCTTCTTTACCAGATATATCTGTCCAGTCTGCGGCAATGCCTGCACACATGATTCCCGCAGTTCAGATGACAGGGAATGTGAGATCTGTCATATGGAGATCAACGACATTGTGTACAATCCCGGAGAGACGGAATATGTCACCTCCTTTAACGATGCAACGACTGCCGCGAATCCTTTCAGCAGCAGGATCCTTCTGTTAAGCGATCAGGATTCATCCTCCAATTTCGTCTTCGACAATATGACCGTTGATTTTAATGGTCACACAATGATCTGGACCGGAAGTCACGGTAACACAGCTAGTATTTCCGGTACAGGTGTAACGTTGCAGAATACCGGCACCACCCGGGGACACTTTATCGGCACGCTCAACCTTTGGGGATCTTCCCCCAGCCTGATCATCCCGGCCGGCACGAACCTTCTCATTGATGCTCTCGAGATCCAAGAAGGAACTGCCTCCCTCTCCAGCGGCACCTTCGGCACAATCACGAGTTTAAACGGCAGTGCCCTCACTGACCTTCTTGCGCCAGGATACTGCTACGAACAGAATGGTCAGATCATCGTTCCGTCTGACAGCGACACAAAACTCACCAATGTGTCCGTAGTTCCCTGCGACCACACTTCGGCAGCCGTGACGACCACCAGCGGATCCACGATCATCTACAAATGCCCCTGCGGCGAAGTGACCTACACAGGCAGCGTGACAAAAGACGGAAAGACTCTGTACTATGCGGATCTTCAGGACGCCCTCGATCATGCGTCCGGCGGTACATTCCATTTCCTCACTCCGTCTCTCAATACCCGGCTTATTGTCCCGGACAATGTGACGATTGATTTCACCAATATGTCACTGTATCACGATACTTCAGACTCAGAATTGGTCCTCAGTGGCAGAGTCACGCTCCTCAACCGTGAAACTCCATATGCGCTCATCCAGAATATTCCTATCGTCGTCCAGTCCGGCGGTACACTGATCGTTCCAAAAGATTACAGCATTTCAGAAGAAAATCAATTAGACCTGTCCTCCGGATCATCCATCACCATTGAGCCTGGCGGACATGCTGAACTAGACAGCGGTACATACAGTTATATCTACGCAGACACAGACAGTGAGATCCATATTTCCGACTGCAGCAACCCTGTCCTTGTTATGAAGGACGGCAGCAGGGCAGTCCTGACCGGCGGCAGCTACCGGTCGCTCTATCTGGAAGGGATCTGTGACGTAAAGATCTCCGGCGGAAGTTACGGCAGAATTGAGATCTATGAGACGGACCTTCAATCAGCTCTGGTTCGTCCGAAAGTCACTTACGCGGATTTCTCCGCTCTGCTGACGAATGGATCAGGATTTCAGAAGTCTGACGGCAGCTGGCTCTCCAAGAACGATGTAACCAATTCTCCCGAATATATGAACAGAAAAAGTAAATATATTGAAGATGTGACCGCTGTGGATGCGCCTGTCCAGGATGCAGCCGTATATGCCCGGATTTCCGGTACAGAGTACAAAGAGTCTGTGAACGTCCAGTACAAAGCACGGACCGGCAGGGAATTCAGCCTGATGCCTGATATCCACTTCAGATCAGATGTAACTCCGTCTGCCTCCTGCCAGTGGTACCAGGTAAATTCCGACGGCAGCATGACGGAGATCGAAGACGCCTCAGACATGGCTCTCCACCTCTCTCCGACGATACCCGTCGGCACATACACCTATGCCGCGGAGATCACCTGCGGCGGATATATCTGCTACAGTGACCCGTACACCGTGACCGTCACTCCCCGGGAACTGGAGCTGACCGTCGATGAAGATTTCATCTCAAAAGTCTATGACGGTACAGCGAATGTACCCGACATAAAGCCTATATTCATTGCGGCTGGCGGCGGAGATCTCCCGGATGCAGACGAGATCACATGTCTGATCGGCGATTCCTGGTACTTTAATTCTCCAGCACCAGAAACACCAAATCCAGATTTTTCCGATGAAAAAGGGGTAAGCTTCCTCTGCACCCTGACAAACCCGAACTACTCGTTTGCAGGCGGGGAAACGGAAAAACGTTTTTTCTGCGGTCAGGCACCGTACATCAAAAAAGCCACCGCATCCAATGCAAAACCAGGAACCATGACTGTCCTCAATCATACGGAAGCCGCGTACCGCTTTGACCTCAGTTCCCTTCTGCCGGAGCTCGACACGCCGAAGAAATACGGCACGGTCGAATACCATCTTGAGGACGTGGCTCTCGGAGACTATTACGACAGCGGCGCGTCCATCTGTGATGGAGTACTGACACTTCCGGTCCGTCCGGTGGATTCTGCGCTGGAGCAACAGATCGGCACCGTGACAGTTAAAGTCATCTCCCAGAATTACCATGACTTTCTCCTCACGCTCCAGGTCAGCGCTGTCAACAATAAGCTGCCCGACAGCGGCGAAGACAATAAGCCAGGCGGGAACTCCGGCGGCAATACTTCCGGCGGTGGAAATTCTTCCTCCAATGGCAGTAATTCCGGCGGAAACAGTTCTTCCGACAGTGACAGCGATTCTTCCTATGAAGATACGTTCCTGTCCTCAGACTACTCCGGACAGGCACAGTCCAAATCTCCGTCCACGATCAGCATTCCATCCGCTGTACCGGATAAGAACGGTAATGTAACTCTCGATCACAATATGATCCAGTTCGCCATCAAAGCCGCCCGGAAAACTGTGAAAAAGAATGGCAGATCTGCAAACGGCATCGCGGTGTCCATCCCTGTGGTATCAGAAAAGAGTCATTCCGCATTCTCCGTGACGATAAGTGCCCGCATTCTCGACACACTGATCCGCGAAAACGTGACTCATTTAGCGCTCGGACTTGACGGCGCTTCGACCGCATACCTGGATGCAGACCTGTTAAGATGGCTGGATGCCAGATCTGCCGATGCAGATATCCTCATCAGGATCCAGCCAGCAGTCCAGATCACCGGCAGCGCAAAACCGGCTCATACGCTGTCTGTATTTCTCTTTACTGGCGGAAAAGAGACACCTGTCACTGATTTTGGCAATCTCTCGATCACAATAAAATAATTATGCGTATGTTTTCTTACGGTCAACGCAGCAAGTGCGCCGACCTACTGAACAGTTACAATTCTGCTTACATCTGCATTTCTGACGTGTAATTGCGAAAAAAAGCAGGTCTACATCGGTGTTTTTCACCTGCAGACCTGCTTTTATTATGCATAACCTTTCGATTTTAGTTCAGGAAGTTCTCAATAATAACGCTCTCCGCCTCTTCCTCGGTAAGTCCCAGCGTCCGAAGCTTTAATAACTGCTCATCGTTGATCCTTCCGATCGCCGCCTCATGGATGATCGCCGCGTTTAAGTCGCGCGCACGGATCTCCGGAATGGATCCGATCTCGGCGTGGTCCATAATGATGGAGTCACACTGGATATGGGCCTGACATTTGTTGTTTCCGACCGCCTTCGGGTGGAAGGTCTGGACGGAATTGCCTTTTCCGACAGACCTTGAGATGATCTGGGCTGAGCTGTCCTCACCGTTTAAACGTACCTCGATGTTGGACTCCGCCGTCTGGTCTCCCTCGGTCATGAGGCGCTCCGTCACATACAATCTGGAGTTTTTATCCATCTCCACAAGCGTCTCGCGGACTGTGGAGTCAACGCCCTTGATCTGTGCCGTATCCAGAGTAAATACGGAATTTTCTCCGACATAGATATTCGTCACCGGATTCAGCACACGGCCGCCGGTTCCATTTCCATCTCCATAATGCTTTTCCTGATAACAGACGTTCGCATTCTTTCCAACATGAAAGGTATGGATCCCGTCATGTCTGCTCTCATTGCATCCGCTGTTGTGGATCCCGCAGCCCGCAACGATCGTAACGTCCGCGCCGTCTGCGATATAGAAATCATTGTATACAAGGTCTGTCATGCCGGAAACGCTGACGACCACCGGGATGTAAACTTTCTCGCCCTTTGTATCGCCATCAATATAGATATCGATGCCCGGCTTGTCCGTCTTCTTCTTGATCTTAATATGCTCACTGTCACCGTGGCAGATGGACGTTCCGTTCTGGCGCAGATTGAAAGCGCCCTTCTGGGAAAATCCGTTGTCATTGATGACCCTCAGTACCTCTTCTACTACATGATCCAGCTCTACCATTACGCTCTCACCCCCGCATTTCCTGCACATGCATGACATTTATCAAGACCTTCTAAACACGGCAGGACATCTTCCTTCCGTCCTTCCGCCTTGATCTTCCCGTCATCGATCACCATGATCCGGTCTGCCATGCTGATGATCTTCTCCTGATGGGAGATGACGATCAGACTCTGTTTTTTCTCCTTATGGATCTCCTCAAACTTCCGGATCAACATCGAGAAGCTCCAGAGATCGATCCCTGCTTCCGGCTCATCAAAAATACATAAGGTATGTTCCTTCGCAAGAACCGTCGCGATCTCGATCCGCTTCATCTCGCCTCCGGAAAGCGTTCCGTCGATCTGACGGCCTAAATATTCCTCAGCGCAGAGTCCCACGTCAGACAAAAGCCTGCAGCACTCCTGATCTTCCAGCTCTCTTCCTGCTGCCAGCGCAAGAAGTCTCTGCACCGTCATTCCCTTAAATCTCGGTGGCTGCTGGAATGCATAGCCGATCCCGGCGTTAGCCCGGTGGTTGATATCGTAATCCGTGATATCTTCCCCGTTTAAAAAGATCTTTCCGCTCTCCGCCTTCTCGATTCCGATCATGACCTTCGCCAGTGTGGACTTTCCACCGCCGTTTGGTCCCGTAATCACCAGCATCTCCCCATCGTCCACCTGGAAAGAAATATGATCCAGAAGACATTTTTTCGCCCCGTTATCCTCCACATGGAGAATCAAATTTTCCGCTTTTAACACAATTTCACCTCTCTGTATCTATCAATGGGCTCAGACCCTGTCGGATAAAAGCCCATGTACATCGACACCATTCCTGCGTCTGTATCCAAATATAAACTGTATTTATCTGGTAGGAATAAGTGTATTATAACGCAAAACCGATAATTTCGCCATCAAATTATAAGATTCTCCGGTTGTTCCTTTTTTTATACATTCTTCTGCGTTCTGATTATACCTTCCATCGGTTCTATTCCAATTTTAGTCTCCCCGACAGTTCAAATTGCCTTTTTTCATATTCTATGATAGACTATCCCTTACACGCACAAATGTATTTGTGATAAAAACATGAGGAGAAATTAATTATGAATCGTAAACGAAGTTCGTTCTCCGGAAAGCTCGGTTTCGTCCTGTCGGCGGCGGGCGCGTCCGTAGGACTTGGAAACATCTGGCGTTTCCCCTATCTCGCAGCAAAGTATGGCGGGGGAATCTTTCTACTCGTCTATATCATTCTGGCACTGACCTTTGGCTACACGATGATCGTGGCGGAAACTGCTCTCGGCCGCATGACAAAAAAGAGTCCGGTGGGTGCCTATGAATCCTTTGGAAAATCAAAATGGCTGTCCTTCGGAGGCTGGATCAATGCTGTGATCCCGATCCTGATCGTCCCGTACTATTCTGTGATCGGCGGCTGGGTCATCAAATATCTGGCGGAATACCTTCTTGGACATGGACAGGCCCTTGCCACGGACGAATATTTCTCCGCGTTTATTTCCAACGGTCGTTCCACGGAGATCTGCTTTATTCTCTTCACTCTGTTTACAGTTGTTATCATTTACGCAGGTGTACGCAACGGGATCGAGCGTGTATCGAAGTTTATGATGCCGATCCTCGTGGTCCTTTCCCTGCTCATCGCGGGCTATTCCGTATCGAGACCGGGGGCTATGAGTGGTGTGAAATATCTGCTGGTACCAAACCTTGAGAACTTCTCATGGATGACGGTGGTATCCGCTATGGGACAGATGTTCTACTCCCTGTCCATCGCCATGGGAATCCTTATCACCTTCGGTTCCTACATGAAAAAAGATACTTCGATCGAAGATTCCACCCAGAATGTTGAGATCTTCGATACCGCGATCGCGATCATGGCCGGTCTCATGATCATCCCGGCCGTCTTCGCCTTCTCCGGCGGTGACCCGGATACCCTGCAGGCCGGTCCTGCGCTGATGTTCATCACGATCCCGAAGGTGTTCGCAAGCATGGGACTCGGAGCCGCAGTCGGCATCCTGTTTTTTGTTCTGGTCCTGTTCGCGGCTGTCACAAGTTCCATCGCCCTGACCGAGAGTGCCGTCTCCACTTTTGAGGATGAGCTGCACTGGAGCCGGAAAAAGGCGACGGTATTTATGGCTGTCATTATGCTCCTGCTCGGAACGCTCTCCTGTCTTGGCTATGGTCCACTGGCCGGTGTGACCGTGATCGGAATGCAGTTCCTTGACTTCTTCGATTTCCTGACAAACTCTGTTATGATGCCGATCGCGGCGATCGCGACCTGCCTTCTCGTATCGAGAGTCATCGGAGTTGCAAAGATCGAACAGGAGGTCACAGACGGCGGTCATCCGTTCCGCAGAAAAGTGATCTTCCAGTTTATGATCCAGTATCTCTGCCCGATCTTTGCGGCTATCATACTGATCAGTTCTGTGGCGAACGCGTTTGGGTGGATCTCGATGTAACATCCACCCATCCTTTTGCTCCTGCAGCCCGCTCGAGCTCCGGGATCGTAAGTTTTACCGCACTGTGGTCATTTCCCGCAGCCGGGTACACCGTTGTGAACTGCTTCAGGCTGTCATCCAGATAGACCTCGATCCCCTCGTTGATCCCAAAGGGGCACACGCCACCCGGCGCATGGCCGATCCGCGCTTCTACCTGATCAAACGGGATCATCTTCGCCTTTACATGAAATGTATCTTTATATTTGTGGTTATCGACTTTTGCCGTCCCTTCCGTCAGGATCAGGACGGCTTTTTCACCCTGTAAAAAGGACATGGTCTTCGCAATCATTCCCGGCTTCACATCCAGTGCCTCCGCAGCCTCTGCCACTGTGGCCGTTGATTCTTTCAGCTCGATCACATGATCCAGAAATCCCTTCTGTTCCAGATCTGCTTTTGCTTTTTCAAGTGACATGATCCTATTTCTCCTTTGTTGATAATTCGCTGACTGGATTTTCGATCTCCGCAATATCAGCATCCAAATAACTTCGCAGTCTTCTCCATCCTCTCCGCGATCGGAACTCCAAACGGGCACCGTGCTTCGCACAAATGACATCCGATGCACTCCGACGCCTTATGTTCCAGAAGCTCATAGTGAGACTGCACTGTCGCCGGGATCTTCGGCTGCATGGTTGCCAGATCATAAAACTTGTTGATCATAGCAATATCCAGATTTGCGGCACACGGCTTGCAATGTCCGCAGTATGTACATTCGCCCCGGTAGGAATGGAACGGCGCATTCGCGATCACAGACGCATAGTCTTTCTCCGTCTCTGAGGCAGTCTCATATCCCACTGCCGCATCTACCTGCTCCTTTGTGTCATATCCACACATGATGGAGCAGACAGCCGGTCTCGTCAGCGCATAGTGAATACACTGGACCGGGGTAAGACAGACACCAAACGGAGATCTCTTCGCATCGAAAAGTCTTCCGCCCGCGAATCCCTTCATGACCGTGATCCCTACATCGTTCTCCTCACAGGCCTTATAGAGCATCGCCCGGTCCAGATCGATCCCCTTAAGTCCCGCGTCAAACTCCTCCGCAAACATCGTATCGATATCCTCACTCGCCGGCAGCATATCAAACGCCGGGTTGATACTGAAAAGGATCATCTCTATATATCCGGACTCAACCGCCTTCATAGCTACCTTCGGATTGTGGGAGCTCATGCCGATGTGCCGGATCACGCCTTTTTCTTTCAGCTCCATCACATAATCCAGATAATCAGAGTGCTGGATCTTCTCCCACTCTTCCTCAGAATCCACATAGTGGATCATTCCGAGATCGATATAGTCGGTCTGTAGTCTCTTTAAAAGGTCCTCAAAGGCCGGACGCACATATTTCATCTCCCGCGTGCGGAAATACTGTCCGTCCTTCCAGGTAGACCCGATATGTCCCTGAATGAACCACTGATCCCGGTTCTCTTTCATTCCCTCGCCGATGATATTTCTCGATTTCGGATCCGCCATCCAGCAGTCCAGCATATTGATCCCTTTCTCTGACGCATACCGGATCAGCTCAATGCCCTCAGTTTCCGTATGCCGTTCCAGCCATTCCCCGCCAAATCCGATCTCACTCACCATGAGCCCTGTTTTTCCCAATCGTCTTGTCTTCATGTGTTCTCCTCCGATCATCTGTTGCCTCCGGCATTTCTCCCATCAGGATCCTACTGAAATGCCCCGGTCCGTCGCTCTCCGACACGAATTTTGCGATCTTCACCGCTCCATTTCCATTCTTATCCACAGCATAGAACGTATACGTTCCTTTTTCCGTGATCTGGAACGCCGCCATATCCTTCTCATTCACCGTAAACGCCGTTCCTTCCACAGTCCCGTTCGCAAACTCCCCGGCTGTATGCTCGCCCTTTGCATAGAAGAGCTTATCAAGATCCCCGTCAATATCGAGGACGCGGACCGTCAGATACATTCCGCCATTCCGGTTCGAGGTCTGCATTTCCAGATATGGAGCCGTCCCGTTCGCCAGTCTCGTTCCACCGTTCTGAAATCCCCTTCTTGATAAACTGCTGATATCATAGGAAAGTGCTGCGCCCACATTCAGCCTGCCGCCGGACACCGTCACGTCCTTGAGACTCTCCATCGGTGTCACCGTGGACATCAGGATCTCCTTCACATCCGCAACCCCGATCCCGTCAAAATACGAATAGATCATTGCCGCCGCCCCGGACACCATCGGTGCCGCCATGGACGTTCCGCTCATGTATCCATAGGTGTTTCCAGGGGTCGTACTTAAGATATAACTTCCCGGCGCCGCAAGATCCACAGTCGTTTTTCCATAGTTGGAGCTTGCGGACAGTGCCCCATCAAAGCTTAGATTCGCGACGGAAATAATATTGTCCAGGTCATACGCCGCCGGATAAAACGGGATCACGTCCGTATCAACGCCTTTTCCTGTCTTCGGATTTCCGTTTCCCGCCGCCACTACAAACAGCATACCGGAATTCTTCATCGCCTCATATAACGCCTTATCATCTGTCGTCGACGTCAGGCTCAGGTTGCAGATCACCGCACCGTTATCCTCCGCATATTTGATCGCTTTGATGACAGCCGCCGTACTTCCGCCGCCGTCATTTCCCCCAAGAGCCTTTAACGCCATCACCCGAACCCGGGTTCCCGGAACGATTCCCGAGATTCCGATCCCGTTTCCTGTCCCGGCACTGATCGTCCCGGCCCCGTGGGTTCCGTGGCTGTCCTCATTCCCGGTGAAGATCTGATTGTTATTATTGTAGAAATTCCACCCATAACAATCATCCACGTAGCCGTTTCCGTCATCGTCGATGCCGTTTCCCGGAATCTCATCGGTATTGACCCATAAAGTGTCCTTCAGATCTTCATGAGAAGCATCAATTCCCGTATCGATCATTGCGACGATGGTATCATGGCTTCCGTTCCCATATGTCTCCCATGCCTGTTTCAGGTTGATATCCACGCCGGAAACCGCCTGTCTCTTCTTTACCTCCACGAGAGTTCCAAGAAGCTCCGCATTCTCCGATGGCTGACCGAACGGATCCGAGTAGACCGGATACTTCGTAACCTCTTCCGATGTGAACGATCCATCGTTGAAGAACGCCCACTGCTCTGACGCGGACGGGTCATTCGTCTGAAGTTTTTCAGACGCATACGCCATAGACGGCTGTCCCACTGCCGCGAGCATCACCGCCGCCATAAATCCCGCCGCATGTCTGCAGACCGCTTTTCTCTTTCCATAATCATTCTGATCCATAAAAATTCTCTTTTCTCTCCATTTCCAGCCCTGCAAAGCGGACATTCGCAATTCGTTTCTGCTGTCTTCTGAGCTGTGTTCAAATCTGTATTTTATTTTACCAGATATTCTTGTCTTTTTCATGAATTATTTCTTTTAATTTGCTGATATAGAAAAATGGGCAGGATGACACTTTTTGTCACCCTGCCCACATTTATCCATATTTAGTTCTGCTGCTCCGGATTCTGCTCCGTCGGGGCCTCCAAAGCCTCAGCAGCCTGTACCGGCTGGCTCGCCGCGTCCTCCGCGAACTCGCCTCCCATACGGCTCTTCTCTTCTTTCTTTCCTTCCTCCGGCTCCGGGATTCCCTTCACCTGGCGGAAGATCTTCATGAACTCCTTGCCTGTGATCGTCTCTTTCTCGATCAGGAACGCGGCGATCTGATCCATCGCTTCGCGGTTCTCGGAGAGAAGACGCTTCGCCTCAGCATAGGCGTTCTTTAACATTTTCATGACTTCCGTATCGATCTCAGCCGCCGTAGCGTCACCGCAGTTTAAGACGGTGCGTCCTGTCAGATACTGGTTCTCCTGGGTCGCAAGCCCCATAAGACCGAACTTCTCAGACATACCATACTGGGTGACCATCGCTCTCGCGATCCTTGTCGCCTGCTCGATATCGTTCGCAGCACCTGTCGTCACCGTGTCAAACACGAGTTCCTCAGCCGCACGTCCGGCAAGGGAAACCACAAGCATTGCCTCAAGTTCTTTTTTCGTATTTAAATATTTTTCCTCTTCCGGAACCTGCATGACATATCCCAACGCTCCCATGGTACGCGGAACGATCGTGATCTTCTGGACCGGTTCAGCATCCTTCTGAAGCGCGGTGACAAGCGCGTGTCCAACCTCATGGTAGGAGACGATCCGGCGCTCCTCTTTGCTTAAGATCCGGTCTTTCTTCTCTTTTCCGACGAGAACAAGCTCCACAGCCTCAAAGAGGTCTTTCTGGGAGACAGCCTGGCGTCCGTTCTTGACTGCGTTGATAGCCGCCTCGTTCATCATGTTCGCGAGATCCGCGCCCACAGCACCGGAAGTCGCAAGGGCGATCTCCTCGAAGTCGACAGTCTCATCCAGGCGCACATCCTTGGAATGTACCTTTAAGATATTGACACGGCCCTTCAGGTCCGGCTTGTCAACAATCACACGTCTGTCAAAACGTCCCGGTCTCAAAAGTGCCGGATCCAGGATCTCCGGACGGTTCGTCGCGCCCAGGACGAGAAGTCCCTTAGAGGAATCAAATCCATCCATCTCGGAAAGCAGCTGGTTTAAGGTCTGCTCTCTCTCATCATTTCCGCCCATCCGGCTGTCACGGCTGCGTCCGATGGCATCGATCTCATCAATAAAAATGATACACGGTGCGGACTGCTGTGCCTGCTTGAAGAGGTCTCGGACACGGGACGCACCCACGCCGACAAACATCTCCACGAAATCAGAACCGGAAAGGGAATAGAACGGAACATGTGCCTCACCGGCTACCGCCTTCGCAAGCAGAGTCTTACCTGTTCCTGGAGGTCCCACAAGGAGCGCTCCTTTCGGCAGTTTTGCACCGATCTTTGAATATTTCTGCGGATTGTGCAGGAAATCGACGATCTCCACAAGGGATTCCTTCGCCTCGTCCTCGCCCGCTACGTCAGCAAACGTGACTCCCGTCTCCTTCTGGACGTAGACCTTGGCGTTGCTCTTTCCAACGCCCATCATTCCTCCGCCGCCCATCCGGCTGTACATCATATAGAGAAGTCCGATCATGAGCGCCGACGGGAGTACCCATCCCATCAGAAAATTTAAAATACTCGCGCTCGTACTCGTATCTTCCGCCACCACATGGACCCCGTTGGCATCTAAAAGACGCTCTGCAAGATCAACATCCGGGATTCTTACCGTATAATACTGGATGAAGCGGGAAAGCTTCGTGGAAGAAGTCTTTGGCGTTAAGTAGATCCTGTTGCTGGAGATCTTCGCCGTATCGATCTCTCCCTCTTTTAAGTATTCCACAAATTCCTCATACCCGAGTTCCTGGGTCTGGTTTTTGCGGACCATGTTGTTCATAACGGTCACAGCGATCAGCGTGATCACTAGGATCAGGGCGAGCACCCCGATATTCTGTCCGCTTGGCCGCTTTCCGCCATTTCTGTTCTGATTGTTATTGTCCATTGATTTTCTCCACTTCTTTTGCGCATATATCACATTTGGGTATATTGACCCATGATTTTGTGATACCTAATCATTATAAGTTGAGTTTCCCCATAAGGCAATAAAAAAAGTATGAAATTTCTATGTTTACAAAAAATATCAGAAACGCTACAATACAACATGGATAGCAATTTTATCATTTAAAATATATCTGAAAGGATATTTATCATGAATACCGTCACACACCCGATTCCGCCTGTTTTTGACAGCGCCTCCAGGATTCTGATCCTCGGTTCCTTCCCGTCCGTCAAATCCAGGGAAGGACATTTTTTCTATCACCACCCGCAGAACCGTTTCTGGAAGACCCTGGCCGGAATTCTCGCGGTTCCGGTTCCGGGCAGTATTGATGAGAAAAAGGAATTTCTCCTCTCCCATCATATTGCCCTCTGGGATGTGATCGCATCCTGCTCCATCGAAGGTTCCAGCGACAGCTCCATCCGCGATGTCGTGCCCAACGATCTCTCCCGGATCCTGTCCACAGCCGACATCCGGGCGATCTTCTGCAACGGAAAGACATCCTGGAATTACTACAGAAAATATCAGGAATCCGCAACCGGCATCCCGGCAGTCTCCCTGCCGTCCACAAGTCCGGCGAATGCGGCGTGGACGCTGGAGAAATTGGAGGGCGCCTGGGGTATTATTACTGATTATCTTAAATAGATAGATATTAATTGTAACTATTCAGTACCTTCATAGTTACACGCAAAAATCCATTCCAGATCAGCTTCGCTGATGGGATTTTTGCCCTCCAGCCTATGTTTTCTTACGGTCAGCGCAGCAAGTGCGCAGACCTACTGAACAGTTACTATTAATTTTAACTACCCCAAGCGCTTTGTCATTGTTATGTAAAACACAGGTAGATTACTAAATTCTCCTGTTTTGAGACATTTTTATAATTTAGAAATCCTGCACTATATAATTTTTTATGAATTACTTTCCTGTTTTATTTTCTTTTTTCGATGAAAACTATAATTCAGGAGGTGATTCCATGAAAAACTCATCAAAGAAACTGCTTACCAGCACCGACTGGGACATCGACATCCAGGCCTGCTCCGCCACCGACTGTACCGGCCTGATCCCCGCCCTTCCGGAGACCGATGCGGAATTCGAGCACTATCAGGACCTCTACCACTACCTGCCGGATACCCCGGATCGGGCTGAATACAATTCCGACAAAGCAAGATCCTGAACCAACGCTTTGATCCACACGATCCCTTGAAAGCATTTTGCCCGACCGCCAGTGCCTGAATACCGATCATCTGCAGGCATCTGGCTCATAAATCACCACGAAAGAAGTATGTAAAGTTATGTTAACCGAATCCATCTACCGATCATGCACCCTCTGTCCAAGGGAATGTCATGCCGACCGAACAACATCCACCGGCTTCTGCGGCGCCGGGCACGAGCTCCGCGCCGCCAGGGCCGCCCTGCATATGTGGGAAGAACCCTGCATCAGCGGCACCACCGGAAGCGGAACCGTCTTCTTCTCCGGCTGTACGTTACGCTGCGTCTTCTGCCAGAACTTCCAGCTGAGTCACGAAAACTACGGAAAAACCATCTCCGTCTCCCGCCTCGCCGATATCTTCCTGGAACTCCAGGAAAAAGGCGCCGCAAACATCAACCTCGTGACCGGGACCCAGTTCGCTCCATCTATCGTCCGCGCCCTGGATCTCGCGAAGCCGAAGCTTCATATTCCTGTCGTCTTTAACTGCGGCGGCTACGAAAAGCTTGAAACGATCCGTGATCTCGCAGACTACGTCGATATCTGGCTTCCAGACCTCAAATACATGGACAGCGGTCTCGCCAAGAAATACTCCGCCGCCCCGGACTATTTCGAGAAAGCTTCCGCCGCCATAAAAGAAATGATCCGCCTCACCGGCGGACTTTCCTGGAATAAAAGGAATCCATCAATGCTGGACCGCGGCGTCATCATCCGTCACATGGTCCTTCCGGGCGCAAAAGAGGACTCGATCCGCCTCCTGCACTGGATCAGGGAAAATCTCCCGGATCACCAGTATCTTATCAGCATCATGAGCCAGTATACGCCGTTCTACAGGAGCACCGAATATCCGGAGATCAACCGGCGGATCACCTCCTATGAGTACAACAAAGTCGTTGACACCGCGATTGACCTCGGTCTCACGGAAGGGTTTATGCAGGAAAGAAGCAGCGCGAAAGAAGAATATACGCCACCGTTTGACTGTGAAGGGCTTTAATACAGATTAATAAGCCTGCCCGGTTACAGACCTGCACCTGGTTCGTACAGACAGTTTGCTACTCTCCCCCCAAAAGCAAGTGGCAGCAATTCTTTTCTGCGCATAAAAAGTGGGTACCGAATCAATTTTCTTGTTTCGATACCCACCTTAATGTTCTGCGTTATCCAATGGATCTTACCTCGTTTTCATTAGATTTTTTTCTATATGAAGTTTTCCTTTTTCACTCCGCCGGCTTTTTCCGAAATCTTATCTTTCTTTTCGTTCTCATATCGATTATTGTATTTCTCTTTTTGATACTTTCTCGTCATATCTTGAAGGATTTCAAATAATCTTTTTTTCGATTAATTACCCGGTTTTGTGTTTTTCCTTTGTTCCGGATTTTTCAAATTTGAAAAATGGAACGAGACTTATGTGTTCGGTGGACTGTACCTCCTTTACTTAGATTTTTTTAAGTACGAACCTTTTCGTCTTCTTTGCTTTGTTCTCTCTTTCTTTTTGTTGTCTTCATTATATTCGATATCTTCTCATTTGTCAATATGTTTTTAGAAAAAATATTTTTTATTTTATTGTTATTAGTTTATTGTTCTATTGTATATAATTATTCAAATAATTATATTATTTCGCAAAAGAAATTCACTCTCTTTTTCCATCCTTCTCCCATCCGCAATGACCTTTCTATATGGCTTCTACAGCTTTCTTCTTTCTCCGCACCCGCGAAACAGGACAGCAAAGGCGATGGAGATCCCAGCTATCATGAGAAACAGATCCGAATACACCCCAAAGGCCGCCGACACCTTCTCCCAGGAGTCCCCAGCAATCCTCCCGGCATAGACGAGGACCGTGTTCCACAGAAGACTTCCCGCCGCCGTAAAGACAAGAAACGGCACAAACTGCATCCTGGCAATCCCTGCAGGGATGGAGATCAGGCTGCGGACGATGGGGATCAGCCTGCACAGGAACACCGCCGATCTCCCGCGTTCCCTGAACCATCCTTTCGCGAGATCCACATCTTCCAGGCGGAAGTGAAGCAGATGTCCGATCTGTCCGCAGAGCAGTTTCCGGAACACCTCATCCGGCAGAAACCGTCCCACGCTGTATAGAATGACAGCCCCCGCCAGCGATCCGGCAGTGGAAAACAGGATCACACCGACGGGCGTCATGTCCGTGCAGACCGTCATGACGCCCCCAAAGGTCAGGATCACCTCCGACGGGATCGGAGGAAAGAGATTTTCAACTAAAATAAGGAGGAACACAGCAAGATTGCCGTATTCCCCCATCAATTCCAGTACCAGCTCCCGCATACAGACACCCCCGCTTTACCATGGGTATAATATATGCAGCATCCAGTCTGTTTTATTCACTTTTCCCGAATCCATTCATCTGCAGATTCAGCTTTTATATTAACCGTTATACTTCTTACTCTGCTCCGCAATCAGCGCCGCATCGTCAAAGTAGTTGATCTTCATAGCCGCACGCATCTCCTTTAATGTCTGTGCAGCCACGCGCTCTGCCTTCTCGCTTCCGCTCTTTAAGATCTCGTATACAGCCGGGATGTCCTGCTCCCATCTCTTTCTTCTCTCGCGGATCGGACGGAGCTCCTCCTCAAGCACACGGTTCAAGAACTTCTTGACCTTTACATCGCCAAGTCCACCGCGTTTGTAGTGCTCTTTCACCTCGTCGAGGTTCTTGTAATCCGGCCAGAACTCTGCGAAGTATTCGTCCTTGCAGAATGCGTCCAGATATGTGAAGACGGTATTTCCCTCAACCTGTCCCGGATCGCTTACCTTTAAGTGGTTCGGATCTGTGTACATGGACATGACTTTCTTCTTTACGTCCTCCTCTGTATCGGAAAGGTAGATGCAGTTTCCTAAGGATTTGCTCATCTTTGCCTTTCCGTCGGTGCCCGGAAGACGGCGGCATGCGTTATTGCTCGGAAGAAGAATATCCGGCATAACAAGAGTATCTGTATTGTATACCGTATTGAATTTGTGAACGATCTCTCTTGTCTGCTCAACCATCGGCATCTGGTCCTCACCAGCCGGAACCACGTTTGCCTTGAAGGCTGTGATATCTGCTGCCTGGCTGATCGGGTAGGTGAAGAAGCCTACCGGGATGCTGGCCTCAAAATTTCTCATCTGGATCTCGCTCTTTACGGTTGGGTTTCTCTGTAATCTGGAAACCGTAACGATGTCCATATAGTAAGCGGTCATCTCGTAGAGCTCCGGCACCATGGACTGGATAAAGATCGTGGATTTTTCCGGATCAAGACCTGCAGACAGGTAATCGAGCGCAACCTCCAGAATATTCTGGCGGACCTTCTCCGGGTTATCCGCATTGTCTGTGAGCGCCTGGGAGTCAGCAATCATGATATAGATATCGCTATACTCTCCGGAATTCTGAAGCTCTACTCTTCTTCTAAGAGATCCTACATAATGTCCTACATGAAGACGACCTGTCGGACGGTCTCCTGTTAAAATAATCTTTCCCACAACAATATTCCTTTCTCTCCTGTGATGTCAGGTTTCTGTGATACCGGCGGCTCCACGACTGCAGTCCCATTTCGATCTCCAGAAATCCTGTCGGCTGACCCCAAGTTTCAGGCTACAGCCGGTGGATGAAAATTCCGCTTCGCAGTTTCGGTTCAAACCAGGTCGATTTCGGCGGCATCAGAAGCCCCGCGTCCGCAACAGACAGCAGTTCTTCCATCGATGTCGGATACATGGAAAAGGCGATCTTCATGTCCGCCTCACAGCGGCGCTCCAGTTCTTTCACGCCGCGAATCCCGCCCACAAAGTCGATGCGCTTATCCGTTCTCGGGTCTCCGATTCCAAGCACCGGAGCCAGGAATTTCTCCTGGAGCACGGACACGTCAAGTCCCTTCACCGGATCATCCGGTCGGACTCCCGCCTTTAATTTCAGATCATACCATGTTCCTCCGAGGTACATGCCGACCTCACCGCGTTCCTTCGGCTCCACAGCTTCCTTTAAAGGTCCGGAGACCTCAAAAAGCTTCGAAGCTTCCTTTAAGAGCTCCTCCTCCGAGTGTCCGTTCAGATCCCACACTACACGGTTATACGGCAGGATCGTCAGTTCATCCTCTGAGAACAGTACGGAGAGGAAGTAGTTGAACGGGGCGTCCTTCGGCGCGTCCGGGTGTTCCGCCCTGCGCTTTAAGGCAACCTTCACGGCAGAAGCCGCGCGGTGATGACCGTCTGCGATATATGTCGCCGGGAGCTTTTCAAATTCCTCCCGGATCTCTTTTATCATATCACCGGATCCGATTTTCCATACCCGGTGTCTGATTCCATCCTCTGAGATAAAATTATAAAGCGGATTCTCCTCTTTTGCAAGTGCAACCAGTTCTTTTAAGCGTTTTACCGGGCGATATGCGAGAAAAATCGGTCCGGACTGGGCGTCCATCACATCGATATGGCGGATCCGGTCCAGTTCCTTCTCCTCTCTCGTATTCTCGTGCTTCTTGATCACGCCGTTTACATAGTCATCTACGCTTGAGCATGCCACGATTCCTGTCTGGGGATGATCGTTCATCGTGAGTTCATAGAGATAGTAGGTCTCATTCGGATCTTCCACATAGTTTCCGTCCTTCACCCATTGTTCGAAAAGATCCTTTGCGTGGGCATAGACCTCCGGCGCGTACATGTCCGCCGTGTCCGGGAATCCCGTCTCCGGGCGGTCGATGGCGAGGAAGGAAAGCGGATGGGACTTCACCTCTCGCTTTGCCTCCTCCCTGTTGTATACATCATACGGAAGTGCCGCGATCTCTGCCGCATGTTCTGCTGCCGGGCGCACGCATGAAAACGGTCTCACTACTGCCATGCCTGTTACCTCCCCATATTATTTTATCCTGCCTCTATATTACACTCAATTCTCTATAAACGCAATTCATCCATGACGATTTTTCGTACATGGATGAATTACAATTACATTTCACAGCTGCCATCTTCTTATGCAGCCGTATTATTCTCTTTTCGACTATATTTTTTAGCCCTTGATCACGCGGACCTTATACATTCCGCTGATCTTTTCAAGGTGGGCAACCGCCTCCTCTTTCACCGGATTCTCCAGATCAAGAAGCGTGTACGCATACTTGTCGCGGCTCTTGTTCGTCATATTGGCGATGTTGATTCCCTCAGCAGCAAGGATCGACGTGATCTGACCGATCATGTTCGGAATATTCGCGTGGAGCAGGCCGATTCTTCCTGCCACCTGACAGATTCCCATGTCGCACGCCGGATAGTTTACAGAGTTCTTGATATTACCATTTTCTAAGTAATCCTTTAACTCATCCGCAGCCATCACCGCGCAGTTGTCCTCGGATTCCTCCGTGGATGCGCCAAGATGCGGTGTAGCGATCACGCCTTCCATTGCAGAAGTCTTCGCGTTCGGGAAGTCGGTGATGTATTTCTTCACCTTTCCGCACTTTAACGCCTCTGCCATATCATCATCATTTACAAGCAGGTCTCTCGCGTAGTTTAAGATCACGACGCCGTCCTTCATCTGGTCAAAAGCATCCTTGTTGATCATTTCCTTCGTGGAATCAAGAAGCGGCACATGGACTGTAATGTAATCACAGTCTTTGTAGATCGTGTTCACGTCCATGATATGTTTTACGGAGCGAGACAGCATCCATGCGGCGTTGACGGAGATAAACGGGTCATACCCGTAAACTTCCATTCCGAGAGCCGCGGCAGCGTTTGCGACCTCACAGCCGATCGCACCGAGACCGATGACGCCGAGCTTCTTGTCCTTGATCTCGTTTCCTGCAAAGGCCTTTTTGCTCTTCTCCATCTTCTTCGCAATGTCCTCTTCCCCGGCATGTTCCCTGCACCACCCGATACCACCGACAACGTCTCTGGATGTCAGGAACAGGCCTGCGAGAACAAGCTCCTTTACACCGTTCTTATTTGCGCCCGGTGTATTGAATACGACGATGCCTTTCTTCGCACATTCGTCGAGCGGGATATTGTTGACTCCGGCTCCGGCTCTGGCAATGGCCTGGAGTCCGGACGGGAATTCTGTCTCGTGGAGAGACGCGCTGCGGACCAGGATTCCTTCCGCGTCCTTAATATCATCTACAAGTTTATAGTCTCCCGTGAGGCGGTCTGTGCCATAGTGGGAGATCTGATTTAAACAACAAATATTTCTCATGATTTTTCCTCTGATATTTTCATCCGGCAGTCTTACGCGTCCGCGTGTTCCGCCTCAAATTTCTTCATAAATTCTACAAGCTTCACAACGCCCTCCTCCGGCATTGCGTTGTAGATGCTGGCTCTCATGCCGCCGACGGTACGGTGTCCTTTTAAGTTCACGAATCCGGCTGCCTCCGCCTCTTTTACGAACAGGGCATCCAGATCTTTATCACCTGTAACGAACGGCACATTCATGATGGAACGGTCCTCTTTGCGGACAGTTCCGTGGAAAAGCCTGCTCTGATCCAGATAATCGTAAAGGATCTTTGCCTTCCGCTCGTTTTTCTCCTTCATGGCTTCCAGTCCTCCCTGCTTCTTCAGCCATTTGAAGACCTTGCCACAGATATAGATTCCGTAACATGGCGGAGTGTTGTAGAGGGATCCGGCCTTCGCCTGGACATCGTAGCGCATGATCGTCGGTGTCTCCGGAAGAACATCCTCGCGGATCAGGTCCTCACGGATAATTACGATAACGACACCGGCCGGTCCGATATTTTTCTGGACACCGCCGTAGATCACACCGTATTTTGATACATCCATCGGTTCAGAGAGGAAACAGGAGGACACATCGGAGACGAGTGTTTTTCCCTTTGTGTTCGGGAGTGTATGGAATTTTGTTCCGTAGATCGTATTATTCTCGCAGATATAAACATAGTCAGCATTCTCATCGACCGGAAGATCGGAACAGTCCGGAATATAGCTGAAGGTCTCGTCTTCGCTGGACGCGATGGCATTTGCGGTTCCGTAAAGCTTTGCTTCCTTCCATGCCTTCTTTGCCCACTGTCCGGTGATAATATAATCGCCGACACGGTTCTTGAACAGGTTCAACGGTACTGCAGCGAACTGCTGGTGAGCGCCGCCCTGTAAAAACAGGACTTTGTAGTTATCCGGAATCTTTAAGAGGTCTCGGATGTCCTGCTCTGCTGTCTGGATGATCTCTTCAAAAGCTTTTGAGCGGTGGCTCATCTCCATGACGGACATTCCGGTTCCATTGTAATCAAGCATCTCGGCTGCTGCTTCTTTTAAGACTTCTTCCGGCAGCACGGCCGGACCTGCGGAAAAGTTGTAAACTCTGCTCATAGTTTTATTCCCCTCTCTCTGATTGCTCTATGATCGGTCCTTTCAGGAATGACCACACATTCAGCCTTTGTCTCTCGATCCGGCGCCGCACTTTACTCTGTCTCTTCTCTACCAGTGTAACGCGACGCCTTAGGATGATTTGACATATATCCTAACACAAGTGCCCGGGCAAATCAATGATAAATTTTTGATTTGCCCCGAATTATGCAAACTTTTTTTCATTTTTGGTAATTTTTTTTAAAATATATGACTGCTGTAGGCAATTTCTTCCGGATTTCTATAAAAAGAATGTGCCTTGGCACATTCTCGCGCCTCGCACGGTCGCTTGCGACAATCTATATCTTCGCGCGAGTGTGCATCTTGGACACGTTAGTGCCTTTTTATGTAACAGGGAATTTCCTGTTACATAAAAAAGGCAGAACACATGAACTCATGTATTCTGCCAGTCTCGTTCTGCTTTATTTTATTAGATTCTCTCACAGATCAGATTTCCCATCTCAGTGGTTCCGACCTGCTTTTTGCCCTCGTCCATAATATCAACGGTACGGTAGCCCTCTGCGAGGACCTTTCTGACCGCATCCTCGATAGCATCTGCTTCCTTGTCAAGGTCGAAGGAGAAGCGGAGCATCATAGCTGCGGAGAGGATCGTCGCGATCGGATTTGCGATGTCTTTTCCTGCGATATCCGGTGCGGAACCATGGCTCGGCTCGTAGAGACCAAATTTGCTCTCATTTAAGCTTGCGGAGGACAGCATACCGATGGAACCGGTGATCATGCTCGCCTCGTCGGATAAGATATCGCCAAACATGTTCTCTGTTAAGATCACATCGAACTGGCGCGGGTTCATAACGAGCTGCATTGCGCAGTTGTCGACCAGCATATTTTCAAGAGTGACTTCCGGGTAGTCCTTTGCGACTTCCGCAACGACTTTTCTCCAGAGTCTGGAGGAATCGAGAACGTTTGCCTTATCGACACTTGTTACTTTCTTCTTTCTCTTCATGGCGATCTCGAATGCCTTGATCGCTACGCGGCGGATCTCCTTCTCGCTGTATACGAGAGTATCTGTCGCCTGCTCAACACCGTTTACGGTCTCTGTGTGGCGCTCACCGAAGTAAAGGCCTCCGGTCAGCTCGCGGACGATGACCATGTCGAAGCCGTCACCGATGATCTCCTGCTTTAACGGGCATGCGCCTGCAAGATCATTGTAGAGGTATGCCGGGCGGATATTTGCGAAGAGATTTAATCCTTTACGGATCGCAAGAAGTCCTGCCTCCGGTCTTAAGTTCGGGGCAACATCGTACCAGCGGGAGTTGCCGACATTTCCACCGACTGCACCGAGAAGAACAGCGTCACTCTTCTTTGCGATCTCCAGCGCCTCGTCTGTCAGCGGCACACCGTAGGTGTCGATGGAGATTCCACCCATGAGGACCTCTTCATAGTTGAATTTATGACCGTATTTCTGACCTGTTTTATCTAAAACTTTCTTTGCTTCTCTCACGATTTCCGGACCGATCCCGTCGCCGGAGATCGTTGCAATTCTATATTCCATGTCTTTTTCCTCCATATCCCGCCTGAAAATTCACGAAATGCTGCCGTCATTTCCATATTTTTCGGGTATTTTACTTTTCATATTTGTACCGGACTAATTCCTTTTCTGTCCGATTATCTCTTTGTAATCATACTCTAATTTTTCTTAATTTTCAACAAATTGGAGGAATTACTGGCATATATGTTTTCTATTATTTATATGAATCACAGTTATACTTTAGTGGGGTTCACTCTCACTGCTTCTCTTCATGATAAAAGGCACATCACCCGGAACCAATGTTTATTCCATGGCATGTGCCTTTTCTTCTCTGAATTTTTCTTACTCGTGGTACATCTCCGGTCTTCTATCGCGGAAGAGTCCCCATGAGAATCTCTCGCGCTCCAGCTCATCCAGATCAAACTCCGCTGTGATCACGCCCTCGCTGTCGCGGTCCATGGACTGGATCACTTCGCCGGCACCGTCCGTGATGAAGGAGGAGCCATAAAATTTCAGGGCTGATTTCTGGTTTCCATTTGCCTCACATGGCGTTACCTCTTCCAGTCCCACACGGTTTGCCGCGATCACCGGCATCAGGTTCGACGCGGAATGTCCCTGCATACAGCGTCTCCAGTGGGGCATGCTGTCCACGGAGAGGATCGGCTCGCTGCCGATGGCTGTCGGGTAGAATAAGAGCTCTGCGCCCTTTACCGCCATAAATCTCGCGGTCTCCGGGAACCACTGGTCCCAGCAGATGCCCACGCCGATGGTGCCGTAGCGGGTCTTAAATGCCTTAAATCCCGTGTCGCCCGGTGTGAAGTAGAATTTTTCCTGATAATAGTGGTCATCCGGGATATGGGTCTTCCGGTAGATTCCAAGATTTGTTCCATCTGCGTCAAGAATCGCAACAGTGTTGAACAGGCGCTTTCCGTCCTTCTCGTAGAAGCTGATTGGAAGAACGACTTTGAGCTCCTCCGCCACCTTCGCGAAGTGTTTTACCGCGTCGTTCTCCTCCACCGGCTTTGCAAACTCATAGTATTCGTACTGGCGCTCCTGGCAGAAATACTGGCGCTCAAAGAGCTCCGGGAGCAGGATGATCTGGGCTCCGTCCGCTGCCGCTTTTCTCACGAGTCCCTCCGCGTTTGCGATATTCGCATTCACGTCTCTTGTGCAGCGCATCTGTACCGCTGCGACTTTTACTTTTCGCATTTTATATTTCCTCCTGTGGGGTATCCGTTTTATTGTCCCTATGTGCTGTCTATATTCCAGCTCCATATTGTTCTTTGATTTTTAATTTTTTGAATTGCTCCTCAGGTACAGCGTCTATCCTGGTTCAATACACGTTTTCTGATTCTATTTTTTATCGTATTCTTTTCCTATCTTCCCTGCGGGATCTGCTGCGTGATACAGTGGATATTTCCGCCGCCGAGCAGAATATCCCGGGCCGGGATCGGGCAGATCTTTCTTTCCGGGAACACTTTTCCGAGGATCTCCACCGCCGTCTTATCATGATCATCCCCAAACTGCGGCACGATCACCCCGCCGTTTGAGATATAGAAGTTTACATAACTTGCCGCCAGCCGTTCCCCGACTTCTCTCGTGTCCTCGCCGTCCTCAAACTCATAACCGCCGAGGTCTTCCTCCGTCACACAGATCGGTGTCTTTGGGATTGGAAGCTTGTGGACTTTGATTTTTCTTCCCATAGCATCCGTCTCATGTTCTAAAATATCCAGACAGCTCTTCGACATGGCATACTGGGGATCCTTCTCATCATCGGTCCAGCCTAAGACCACCTCGCCCGGGCGCACGAACGCGCAGATGTTGTCCACATGTTCATTCGTCTCGTCATTGTAGATTCCATGTTCCAGCCAGATCACCTTTTTAGCCCCGAGGTAAGCACAGAGCTTCTTCCCGATCTCGTCCTTTGTGAGCTTCGGATTTCTTCCTCCGCTCAGGAGGCACGCTGCCGTCACAAGAACCGTCCCCTCTCCGTCAGAATGGATCGAACCGCCTTCCAGAACGAAGGGGTGGGCCTCGTAGCAGTCATAGCCAAGCTCCCCACAGACTTTTTCCGCCACAAGATCATCCTTCTCCCAGTGGGCGTAAAGTCCATCCACGGTTCCTCCCCAGGCGTTGAACTCCCAGTCGATGCCACGGACAGTGCCCTCCCCGTTCACCACAAAGGTCGGTGCCACATCCCTCGCCCAGGCATCATCGGACTCCATCCGGATCACGTGGATCCCGTGTCCCGGATTCCCGGATAACATCTCGCGGGCATTCTCCTCCACATCCGGCTCCGCCAGCATAAAGACCTCCTCGCTCTCGGCGATGGCCCATGCCACGCGCTTAAATGCCTCTCTCGCTTTTTTCGCGCCGTAGTTCCAGCTTCCCGGACGCTTCGGCCAGATCATGATGCAGCCTCTGTGAGGTTCAAATTCGCCCGGCATGCGGAATCCATCCGCTGCCGGTATCGTGTGAAGTTTGTTCATTCTTCAGTTCCTTTCCTGACTTATCTTCATTAACTACTAATTATACTGATCTATCTCATGTACATCTTCCTGCTATTCGCCCCGGAAGCCGCTCTCACTTCCAGGTTTCTTACCGCCACTTTTTTATATAACCGCCTTTTCCCTGGTCACAAGGCGGAGGGCAGCCACAATCCATATTACACGGCGGCGGACAGTCACATCTTCCTCCCGGCTCACATGGAGGCGGGCAGGGACAAAACGGCGGCTTTGGCGGCGGTGGACACGGCTTCGGGGGCTTCGACGGCTTTTCCTTCTTCTCCTCAACCCGGACCAGAATAATATCGTCCCCGATCTGGCAAATATCCCCAAAAGGGATCACAAATTCCTTTTCCCGTCCCAGGAATCCGCAGACACAGCCCGGTCCCGGCACAATGATCGCTAAAATCCTGCCTGTACACGGATCAATGTCCAGATCCCCCACAAACCCCAGCCGTTTGCAGTCGCAGACATTGATCACTTCCCGCCTCTTTAACTCGCTCATCCGCATGGCATCATCTCCCGGATCGAAACATTTTATGTATCCCATCAACCACAGACCTGTTATTCGCGCAGGCTGCCGTCAACCAGTCATACTCTCTATTTATAGTCTATGTTCCATTTCTTGTCCCTGAGATAAATATCCAGCATTATTTTCACTTAATTGTAATTTTTCTGAAGCTTTACAACTCAATATTCTCCGGCAGTTTTCCCACTGCCTTCAAAATCTTCGCCGCATTTCTCCACAACATGTCTTCCTTTTCGCTGTCCGAAAAGCTGCTGTCCTTGATCCTCGCGATTGCGGCTTTCTGGCTTCCATAAGGAAAATCACAGCCGTAAAGCACCCGCTTTGTGCCGAATTTCCGGACGATCTCCTCGAACTCCCCGGCTTCCTCCAGCTCCGCGCTCATGGCCGTATCGATAAATACATTTTCCGGCAGATTTTCAAGATTCTCATTGGGATTTTTCATCATGCAGAAGCTTCCCATATGGGCCATGATAATTGGGATATCCGGGGCAGATTTTAAGATTTTTCGGATTCCCGACGGGTAGAGATCATAGGGGCGCACGATCCTCGCCGTCCCCATATGGATCAGCACCGGAAATCCCAGCTGATTGATCTTTCTCCACATCTCCTCGTATTTCGGATCATCCAGATGGACCTTCTGAAACGGCGGATGGAACTTGATCCCGGCCATCTCCATATCCTTCAGCTTTTCCAGCTCCTCGATCACATTCTCACAGTCCGGGTGAAGGCCGCCGAATGAGATAATATTTTTTCTTGCCGCTTCCTTCGCGAACCGGTTCACCTCCCCCTGATTCTGTGGTTTCGATACCACCGGCAGGTTCACGGAGAGATCCACTCCCGCCTCCCGCATCCGCGCCAGCAGATTTTCCCTGATCGGAAGCTTCTTAAAATCATCATTTTCATGCCCGGTGACCTCCATGGCCCGTCTCGCCAGGGCAACCGGATAGATATGCGTATGAATGTCAATGATCCTGCAATTCATCTATTCTTCTCCAGTTCTTCCTCCATGCACCGTTTTCGGCAGCATGTTCCTGAATTTTTCTGCGGCTTTGGTTTTTATTTGCAATGAGTCACTTTTTCTTTACCATGCAACGCTTTTTAAAAAACGAAATACCGTAGCAAAGAATCTGGTCATAGTCTTCCTCATACTCCTTTGCGTACATTCGATCATCAATTTGCCGCAAAGCTGTATCGCACGCACTCCCCAGATTTTCCAGAACCTTCGTATACTTTGCCTCAAAAATTGCAACACGGGCATTCATAGAATCGTAAATAACCACATCGCTCCGGCCTTCTCCGTGTTCCTTGTTGGAATCCACCATATATCCGGCGCCGGTGAAGATACCTGCAAGAAAAGCGTGGTAGAAGTCTTCCCGATAGTCATGGTAGCTGATCGTCCGCCGGAGCAGGGCATTCATTTCTTTGGTAATCCTCTCACTGTCACCGTTCCATACAGCGTCAAACAAAGCATTTCGATTCCACTTCTTCGTGCTGTCATCGAACCATTTAATAACTGTCGTTTCAAAAATCTCTTTGATTTCTGCATTCGGAATCATAAGAGCAGCCATGCCATCCGGCAGTTCGTCCTTGTAATCTCCCTTGCGCGCTTTGGTTAAGTAGCCCGTCAGATATAGTGTACTCCAAAGATTCTCTTCCGAAGAATGCAGATAATCATAGGTCAGGTTTTCATCTACACGCTGAACAATACAGCCGCCCGCCATCAAAGTTTCAAGCTTATTTGTAATCGTACCGCCTGCATACTCAATAAAGGAACGTATGATGGCATTGTCGCTGGTGTTTTTCCAATAGCTGACCGGTCTGGCTTTCGGATTTCGCTGCAGTTCCAACATATAATTCATAACATCCCACGGGCAGTAAACATCAAAATCACCGAAATGGTAGCCATCATACCATTTCCTGATATTGTCAGCCTGTTCCGTCAGACCGGTGTCATTCAGCAGCTGGTCAACCTCGCTCTGTACAAAACCAAAATACTCGTTCAAACGGGAATTTGTGATCGTATCCGACACAAACTTATTTGTTCCAGTAAAGATGCTCTCTTTTGCAATCTTCAGACACCCCGTAACAACCGCGAACCGAAGTGCCTGATTGTCCTTCAGTGCCTGCATCAAGCCTTTCATAACATCGAGCATTTCATCATAGTAACCGTTGTTGTTCGCTTTTGCTACGGGAACATCATACTCATCTATAAGAAGAATTACAGGCTTTTCATAATAGCTTTGCATCATCGTTGTCAAAAGCATAAGGCTGCTCTTAACTTCTTTTATCGAACCGCTGCCATGTGCGAGATGTGCAAACGCCGCTTTTTGGAAGTCCGTGGCATTTTTACCATCAAGCAAATAGAGATGTCTGTTGTACAAATCTGCAATCACCATTGTGAGCATATCGTATGCCCCAGTGAAATCCAGTCCATCTACCTGTCGAAACGAAACAAAAATTGTCGGATACTGGTTCATCCACGCATCGCACAATGCCTGGTTTTCTGTAATTTTCAGTCCCTCAAACAGTTTTCTGCTCTCCTTGCGGATGTCGAAGAAGCTTTCCAGCATGCTCATGCCCAATGTCTTGCCGAAGCGCCGGGGACGGGTAATAAGCGTTACTTTTATTCCCGTTCTGCTGAGCAGCTCTCCTATTAATTCCGATTTATCAATATAGTAATACTCATTTTTACGAATTTCTTCAAAATCCGAAACTCCAACAGGAATGTTCATTTCTTTCATCTCTGCTGCTCCTTTCGTGCAGCCATGCACAGATTTTTCATTGCTTCTATGCTACCATGAATCTCGTGTTTTTACAAGAAAAAGCTCTGCTTACTGCGGCTATTCCGGCTTCCGCTCATTCTGCGTAATTTGCTATAAGCCATAACAAAAAATGGCCCGGCTCCATTTCTGAAGCCGGACCGTGTGCGCTCTGCTGCGCTTATCTATTCATTTTCTCCCAATCATGACCTCTTTTAACAGCAAAGATCCACAATCACCTGTGCAAAGATCTTCGCACTCATTGTGAGCTCGTCAACTACCGCGAACTCGTCCGGGCCGTGCATGTGGTTCTCGGTCTCCGGAAGGGCAGCGCCGAAAGCAACACCGTTCTTTAAATTGTGGACATAGGTTCCGCCGCCAATGGCGATACACTCGCCCTTTCTTCCGGAATATTTTTCATATGCGGAGAGCAGAGTCTTCACAAAATCAGAATCTGCCGGTACATGGTGCGGCGGCTTCATTTCTTCTGTATTGAAGGAGATTCCATCTGCTTCCATTTTTTCACGGATCACATCGATGGTGTTTTCCTTTGTGGCACAGATCGGACAACGGCTGTCAAATTCGCCCTCTAAGCTTTTCTCGGAAATATCCAACATGCTGAATGCCAGTGTCAGTTCGCCGGACTCCTCATCGCTCATCTTGATTCCAAGCGCTTCGCCGTACCAGTCACCGTGCGGCATCAGGCGGTTTAACGCGCGGACTGCCTTTGTCT
The DNA here is from genome assembly GCF_032490495.1 of Pilosibacter fragilis. Taxonomy (NCBI): domain Bacteria; kingdom Bacillati; phylum Bacillota; class Clostridia; order Eubacteriales; family Clostridiaceae; genus Pilosibacter; species Pilosibacter fragilis. The sequence continues at coordinate 287,678 of NZ_JAVYJB010000003.1, forward strand.
GTCCGCATTCCGCCAACGGAAGACGCTCGATCAGGGATAAGAGTCCTGTCAGGGCATTCTTTCCTTTCCACGGTGCCATTGCATGGCCGTTTTCGCCAACTGCAGCAATCTTCAGGCAGCCATCCTCAGAGGATACCGTGAACCGGATTCCAAGCTCCTCTTCCATGCTCTTTGCGAGAGTTTCTGTCTCATCTCCGTCAAGACCCTCAAATAATGCCTCTGCCGCGCCCGGAACCACATTCGTCTTCGTTCCGCTGTGGAAGGATACCATCTTCGGAAGACGGTCAGACGGCTCGAACTCTGCCGTAAAATTACCTCCGATCCGGCCTTTCTCGATATTGATCACCGGGAAGGACGCATCTGGTGAGAAGGTCATCGGAGCTTCCTTTTCCACACTGTAGTAGTGGGTGATATCGGAGCTTCCGCACTCCTCGTCAGTGCCAAGGATCAGGCGGACGTTCTTTTTCATCGGGATTCCAAGTTCATTTACGGCACGCATCGCGTAGAGGGCAGCAATTGCTGGTCCCTTATCGTCCGCGGTTCCGCGGCCATAGATCTTTCCGTCTTTTACTACCGGCTCAAAAGGTTCTGTAACGGTCCAGCCGTCTCCGGCCGGAACAACGTCCAGATGTGCCAGAATATCGAGCTGTGCCTCTTTGTCATTCATGTCAACGGTTCCAACATAGTTGTCATAGTTGTTGATGGAAAAACCGTAGCATTCCGCAATATGCAGAGCTGTACGCAGTGCCTCGGAGCACCCTTCCCCATACGGTTTTCCGATACGGTAAGACCCCTTCACACTGTTGATCCGGCAAAGAGCTCCGATGTCCTCCAGCATTTCTTTCCTGTGCGCGTCAATATACCGGCTGATCTTCTCTTTATACATAAATTTCCGCCTCCATATTTCTTTTGTTATAACCCATTTTACAGACAGGCGGGACCGTCTCATCCCGGGCGTTTCCGAGATCGTAAAGCCAGCCCCGCTTATACCATACTTATTCTGTGCGCCAGTTATTGGCTGCATGCCTGATCACAAACCTGCACTTACGCGCTTTATTGTCTGCTTCGCAGGCGTTTCGTTCGTTTACCTTATTTCATGAATCCAGCTAAGATCTCATTTACGATCTTGCCGTCTGCCTTCCCCTTTACGAGCGGCATCAGGGATTTCATGATCTTTCCTTTGTCCTTTGCTGTCGGGGCTTCGATCCCAAGCTCTGCAAGAACCTTTGCGATCGTCTCCCTGATCTGGTCTTCAGTCATATCAGCCGGAGCGAACTCCTGATATACGGCAAGTCTCTTCTTTGCCTCATCGATGATATCGGTGCGGTCTGCCGGTGCTGTCTCGATGGTCTCCTTGACCTGCTTGATCTCTTTCTTTACGATCGCGTTCTCCTCATCCTCTGTGAGCGGAGCTTCGCGCTTGTCGATCTGCGCGTTCTTTAACGCAGAGAGAAGCATGGAAAGGGAATCTTTTCTCTCTTTATCTTTTGCTTTCATCGCCTCGACCATAGCTGCTCTTACAACATCGATCTTACTCATCTTATATTCCTCCTGTCTATGCGGTATTCCCAGTCGAAACAACTGGTTCCGCATGTTCCTGTGATGATATATTTTGTAAACTTGATTAGTTCTTTCCGAACTCACTGAGTTTTAAGTTCGGATTTCTCTCCTCGACCATGCCGACACTCCAGCTGTTGATGAATAACAATAACGGATTGCCCTTGAGGTCACAGATGCGTTTCATATCGGATGTGCCCTGGATCTTCGCCACATCCACTTCCTCCGGATTCTCAACCCAGCGGATGTACTCAAACGGAAGCTGTTCCAGTCTTACGTCTACATTATACTCATTCTTTAAGCGGTAGGTCAGAACCTCAAACTGCAGGACACCGACAACGCCGACGATGATCTCCTCCATACCGGTATTGAACTCCTGGAAGATCTGGATCGCACCTTCCTGAGCGATCTGGTTGACCCCCTTTAAGAACTGTTTTCTCTTCATGGTATCGATCTGGCGGACTCTCGCGAAATGCTCCGGCGCAAAGGTCGGGATACCCTCAAACTGGAACTTCTCGTTGGACGTACAGAGCGTGTCACCGATTGAGAAAATACCCGGATCGAAAACGCCGATGATATCTCCGGCATAAGCCTCGTCAATGATTTTACGGCTCTCAGCCATCAGCTGCTGCGGCTGGGTCAGACGGATCTTCTTTCCGCCCTGGACATGGTTTACTTCCATTCCGGCCTCGAACTTACCGGAACAAATACGCATGAAAGCGATACGGTCACGGTGCGCCTTATTCATATTCGCCTGGATCTTAAATACGAAGGCGGAGAAATCAGGTCTGAACGGATCGATCACGCCGTCTGTCGTTCTTCGCGGAAGCGGAGAAGTCGTCATATTTAAGAAATGCTCCAGAAATGTCTCAACACCGAAGTTTGTGAGAGCAGATCCGAAGAACACCGGTGAAAGCTTTCCGGCACTTACAAGCTCCTGATCAAACTCATCGCTTGCCCCGTCGAGGAGCTCGATATCGTCCCTCAACTGAGCGTGGAAATCGGAACCGATGACGGAATCCACGTCTGTTCCCTCCACGTCGAAAGTCTCTGTGGCAACTTCCTTCTGTCCGCCCATGGCAGCCGTGAAGGTCGTGATCTTCTTTGTCTGGCGGTCATATACGCCCTTGAAGCTCTTTCCGCAGCCGATCGGCCAGTTGATCGGACATGTATGGATTCCGAGAACCTCCTCGATCTCGCTCATGAGCTCGAACGGGTCTCTCGCCTCACGATCCATCTTGTTTACAAAGGTAAAAATCGGGATATGGCGCATCACACAGACCTTGAACAGTTTGATGGTCTGCGCCTCGACACCCTTTGATCCGTCGATGACCATGACCGCGGAGTCCGCTGCCATCAGGGTACGGTAGGTATCCTCGGAGAAGTCCTGATGTCCTGGGGTATCAAGAATATTGATGCAGTATCCCTCGTAATTGAACTGGAGTACGGAAGATGTTACGGAGATACCTCTCTCTTTCTCGATCTCCATCCAGTCGGAGACTGCGTGCTTTGTCGCTTTGCGTCCCTTTACGGTTCCGGCGAGGTTGATCGCGCCTCCGTATAACAGGAATTTCTCAGTCAGTGTCGTTTTACCGGCATCCGGGTGGGAAATGATCGCGAATGTCCGCCGTCTCTTTATTTCATCATTTAATGAAGCCAAAAAATTTTCCTCCAAATCTATCTTGTGTTTCATCTAACGTAACTGCCCTGTGTTGAGGCAGCTACTGTTTATCAATATTTTCCTGCTGACAGCACAAAAGAACCGCGGTCCTTCTTGACTGCCGTTTTTTTCTGCTGCTCTTATTCCAATTAATTTTTACCAGTATTTAAGAGTTTCGTCAAGAAGAAAGCCTTAAAATTCGTTACATTTATAGCAATCTTCACCACTCTGTGCCTGCTTTGCGTTTTTCACCTGTAAAGGCACCTGAGTAGTCGAATCTTCTATTTTCTGGTAAAAATTGGAATTTTCTATCTTTTAATTTCAAAGATCTCGTCTAAGATCGCCCCTGCAACCTCTTCCTTCGACATGATCGGAAGCTCCGTCTCCTTATTCTCGCGGATCATCGTCACTACATTCGTGTCTGTTCCGAAACCGGCACCGGCAACCTTCAGATTGTTGGCAACGATCATATCGAGGTTCTTCTTCTTTAATTTTGCCCTGGAATTCTCCAGCATATGTTCCGTCTCCATGGAAAATCCGCAGAGGAACTGGCTGTCTTTTTTATGTTCTCCGAGCCACTTTAAGATATCGTCGGTGCGCTCCAGTTCGATCGCCATATCTCCGTCTTTCTTCTTTGTCTTCTCGGTATTCACGAACTTCGGGCGGTAGTCAGCGACAGCCGCGGCCTTGATCACCGCGTCCATCTCGTCACTGCGGCTTGTCACGGCCTCGAACATATCTTTGGCAGTAACCACCGGAACAAAGTTTACGAACATCGGCGGCTCCACCTCTGCCGGTCCGGAAACAAGAGTCACCTCAGCGCCGCGGAGAGCTGCCGTCTTCGCGATGGCATATCCCATCTTTCCGGTACTGTGGTTTGTAATATAGCGCACCGGGTCGATGGCCTCTCTCGTCGGGCCTGCGGTCACGAGGATCTTCTTCCCTTTTAAGTCTTTCTCGTACTGGACTTCCTTTAAGATATACTGGAGCAGCACCTCCGGCTCCGGCATCTTTCCGGCTCCGGTATCGCCGCAGGCGAGGTATCCGCTTGCCGGACTGATCACTTCCATTCCGTAGTGTTCGCAGATCTTTAAGTTGTCCTGTGTGATCGGATTCTCGAACATTCTCGTATTCATCGCAGGGCTGATAATCTTCCTGCAGGTACAGGCGAGAACCGTGGTCGTCAGCATATCGTCCGCAAGGCCATGGGACAGCTTCGCGATCACATTCGCGGAAGCCGGGGCAACGAGGACAACGTCCGCCGCCTTCGCAAGGGAAACATGTTCAACGGAAAATTCAAAGTTCCGGTCAAACGTATCCACCAGGCATTTATTTCCGGTCAGTGTCTCAAATGTAATCGGATTAATGAAATTTGTCGCATTCCGGGTCATAAGCACATGGACATCTGCCTTCAGTTTTTTCAGTGCGCTGGCGAGATATGCGATCTTATAGGCGGCGATACTGCCGCTCACGCATAAAAGTACGGTTTTTCCTGCTAACATTTGGAATCCTCCGTTGTAATTTTAGTCAATTTATGGTAAGATAATTCGAACTTTAAAATTATGAGGAACCTGTCTCACACGTTTCTCATATTCACAGTGACGGTTGACAAATCCCGCAAATACGGAAACCTTAATCAACTGCACACGTAAAAACAGTATAACACGTTACTTAGATTTGTGGAAGGAGTTTTCTCAATGATTTTAGCAATCGACATGGGAAACAGCAATATCGTTGTCGGAGGTCTTGACGACAATAAAACATATTTTGAGGAGCGCATCACCACCGATGACCGAAAAACGAGTCTCGAATACGCGATCCTTTTAAAGAATATTCTGGAGATCCATAAAGTAAAGAAAAATGATATCGAAGGTTCCATTATGGCGTCCGTTGTCCCGCCGTTAAACGCGCCGATCTCTTCCGCCGTGAAGAAGATCACCGGAAAGAAACCGCTTCTTGTCGGTTCCGGAATGAAGACAGGCTTAAACATCAAAATGGATAACCCCAAGACCGTCGGCGGTGACCGGATCGTGGCCGCTGTCGCTGCAAATGCCAAATACAAAGGACCGATCATCATCGCGGACATGGGAACCGCGACAACGCTCGATGTGGTGGACCACGATGGAAATTACATCGGCGGTGTGATTCTCCCCGGTGTAAAGGTTGCCTTAAACTCCCTCGTTTCCAATACAGCCCAGCTTCCGAGGATCAGCTTCGATGTTCCGAAACGTGCGATCGGAAAGAACACCATCGAATGTATGAGAAATGGTATCATGCTCGGCAATGCCGCAATGCTTGACGGTCTTATCGACCGCATGACCGCAGAGCTCGGCGAAGAAGCCACACTGATCGCAACCGGCGGCATGGCAAGATTTATCACCCCGCTTTGTACGCATAAGATTACATATGATCCGGATCTTCTGCTCCGCGGACTGATGATCCTGTACAGACAAAATACAGAAACAAAAGATGCGTAAAGCTTCACTGCCGAATGAAATTAACGTTCATTCGGCTTTTTTATTCAGAATTGTCCTCCCGACTGTTGCTGTCTATACATTTCGTTTGAAACGAAATATAAGCGAAATGCAGAGTTGTAATATTTCGTTTAATGGGATATACTTATGATAGAATTACGTTTGGAGGTGTTCAATGAACTATTTATCCAGCATGGAAGCGGCAAAAGTAATGGGAATCACAGTGCGCAGAGTCCAGCAGATGTGCAAGCAGGGCGAAATTTCCGGAGCTGTGAAAAAGGGACATTCCTGGCTGATTCCAGAAAATGCAGTTTGGCCAGATCCAGGCGAAAAGAAAAAGCCGATGCCCATTGGGATTTCTGATTTCAAGACGGCGACCACAAGCTATTATTATGTAGATAAAACCTTGCTGATCCGTGATTTTCTGGATACGAAACCTATGGTATCGTTGTTTACCCGTCCGAGACGTTTCGGTAAAACATTGAATATGGATATGGTTCGGGTCTTTTTTGAAAAAACGCAGGAGGACACCTCCATTTATTTCAAGGATAAGCAGATATGGCAGTGTGGTTCTGATTATACCCGGCATCAGGGAAAGTATCCGGTCATATTCCTGACATTTAAGGATGTAAAATGTCTGACATGGCAGGAGACATTTCAGAAGATCCGTAAGCTGATTTCACTGGAATTTATACGGCACAGTGAACTTGAGGAAAGTACTGCACTTGGAATCTATGAAAAAGAACAGTACCATCGCCTTGCCAGTGACAATGCGAATGAAGTAGACTGCCAGATGGGATTACAAATCTTATCTCTGTTGCTGCACAAGCATTATGGACAAGAATGTATTATCATTATTGATGAATACGATACACCGATCCAGCAGGGACATCATTGCAATTTTTATCCTGAAATCGTGAATTTCATGCGTAATTTCTTTTCCGGCGGCCTGAAGGATAATCCACATCTGGCTTTTGGCTTTCTCACAGGCATTCTCCGTGTTGCAAAAGAAAGCATCTTCAGCGGCATGAATAATTTGAAAACCAATTCGATTTTGGACGACAGTTACAGTGAATATTTCGGCTTTACAACTGAAGAAGTAAAAGATATTCTGCACTACTATGGGAAAGAGGACAAATATCAGGAGATCTGCAACTGGTATGACGGATACCGATTTGGTCATACAGAAATCTTTAATCCATGGTCTGTGATCAATTACATTACCGATCAGTGCTTCCCAAAGGCGTTCTGGCAGTCTACCGGCAGCAACGAAATCATTGGTGAGATTATCGCGACAGCTACACCCGAGATAACGGAAGGACTTCATAAACTGCTCTGCGGTGAAAAAATCACTACGTATATAGATACCAGCGTGATCTATCCGGAGATCCAGAATAATCCATACACGATTTATAGTTTTCTTCTTGTTGCGGGTTACTTAAAAGTTGCAGAAATTTATCCACAGAATGATGGAAATTTCATGTGCGATGTTGCAATTCCAAATAAAGAGATTGCCTGTGTTTATGAAAAAGAAATTTTGAATCGGACGAATCAGAACAGCGTCGCGATTTCTATCAATCAGGCGATATTCTCCGGAAATGCAAAAAAGCTTCAGTCTTTGCTGGAGAGTTTTATGCTGCAGAGTATTTCTTCTATGGATGGGGCAAATGAAAGTTTTTATCATGGCATGATGCTTGGATTATGTGCGATCCTTGGAAACAGGTACCAGATTCGTTCCAATCGAGAATCGGGGCTTGGCCGATTTGATATTCAACTGAATCCATTAGTAAAAGGAATTCCGGGATTCCTGTTTGAATTCAAACACACAAATGATGATCATGTGGATCTGGATGCGCTGGCAGATCGCGCCCTCCAACAAATAGATGTGAAAAAATATGACACGGAATTGCGGGATGCAGGTGTCCGGCCGATCATAAAAATCGGGATTGCTTTTCGTGGAAAAACAGCCGTTGTGAAACGAAAATAATGAGAAGGGGCTGCCGCACCAATTTTGGCAAGCGGCAGCCCCGTTTTCTATAATCATGTTTCTATTTTATCCCAGTCTTCTCACAAATTCCTCATATCCAAAGGTTTTCACCACACTGCACTCCCCCTTCTCATCCATTCGCGCGATGGACGGCAGGCACATGCCGTTGAAGGTGTTGTTTTTTACCATGGAGTAGATCGCCATGTCCTCGAAATAAAGTCTGTCACCAATCCGGATCTCGTGGTCGAAAGAATAATCACCGATCACGTCACCCGCAAGACAGGTCATGGAGGAGAGGCGGTAGGTATACTGCTTTTCGTCTGCTTCGCCGGAGTCTTTTAACGGCGGACGGTAGGGCATCTCCAGCACATCCGGCATATGGCAGGCTGCGGAGGCATCTAAGATCAGCGTCTTGATCCCGTTATCCACAATGTCCATGACTTCCGTCACGAGATATCCCGCGTTTAACGCCACGGCTTCCCCAGGTTCCACATAGACAGTGACATCATATGTCTCCTGCATATGGCGGATGCAGCGCTCTAAGCGGTCGATGTCGTAATCGTTTCTCGTGATATGGTGTCCGCCGCCCATGTTGAGCCATTTGATATTCGGAAGCTTCAGATACTTTCCGAATTTTTCTTCCACTGCCTTCAGAGTCGTCTCCAGATCATCCGAGTTCTGCTCGCAGAGGGTATGGAAGTGGATCCCGTCAAGCTTTTCCACGAGATCTTCCCGGAAATTTGCCAGAGTCACGCCGAGTCTGGAGCCGGGCGCGCATGGATCATAGATCGCGTGGTCACCCTGAGTAGAACACTCCGGGTTTACGCGGATGCCGATGCTGACGCCTTTTTCCTTACAGAAGTCCGCGTATTTTTCAAGCTGGGAAAAGGAATTGAATACCAGATGTTCGCAGATATCGGTGAGTTCCCCGATCTCCGATTCCTTGAAGGCCGGAGCGAACACATGATTCTCCTTTCCCATTTTTTCATATCCAAGCTTTGCCTCGAAAAGACCGCTGGCTGTGGTACCGTCCAGATACTGCCCGATCAGCGGGTACTCAAAAAAGTTCGAAAATGCCTTCTGCGCAAGGAGGATCTTGCAACCGGTGTCGTCCTTGACTTTCTTTAAGATTTCCAGATTTTCTCTAAGTTTTTTTTCATCGATCACATAACATGGAGTGGGTAATTCATTAATCTTCATCTTGTTCTCCAATTGCTGACTCGTTCCCGATACACATTTCAGTCCTACCAGAAAACGAAGTTCATTTTTACTGCCGTATCACAATACAGCAACACCCCTGACAACTCGTTCCTGCCAGAGGTGTTTTCTGTACTTGAAACTGTTCCACATTCCGTATTTTTCCCACGGACAGCACGAATCTGCCGAACAGTCATTCATTTTCAATTTTTATTTCACGATCTCCGGATTTTCATCCACAACCCACGGAAGTCCCCACTTGTTCAGCGCTTCCATATACGGATCCGGATCGAACTCCTCAACGTTGAATACACCTGCGCCCTTCCAGGTTCCGTCAACGACCATCATGGAACCGATCATTGCCGGTACACCTGTCGTGTAGGAGATGGCCTGGGAGCCGACTTCCTTGTAACACTCCTGATGGTCACATACGTTATAAATATAGATCGTCTTCTCTTTTCCGTCCTTCACACCGGTAAAGATACAGCCGATGTTTGTCTTTCCGACGGTTCTCGGACCTAAGGATGCCGGATCCGGAAGAAGAGCCTTTAAGAACTGGATCGGAACGATCTCCTGTCCGTTAAAGTTTATCGGGGAGGTGGAAAGCATTCCAACGTTCTCTAAGCATTTCATGTGGGTCAGGTAGCTCTGTCCGAAGGTCATGAAGAAGCGGATGCGCTTTACGCCCGGAATATTCTTTGCAAGGGATTCGATCTCCTCATGATGTAAAAGGTACATGTCCTTCTCGCCGACCTGCGGGAAGTTGTACTCGCGCTTGATCTCCATCGGCTTTGTCTCTACCCAGTGACCGTTCTCCCAGTAGGAGCCGTTTGCGGATACCTCGCGGAGGTTGATCTCCGGGTTGAAGTTTGTTGCGAACGGGTAGCCGTGATCGCCGCCGTTGCAGTCTAAGATGTCGATGGTGTGGATCTCATCGAAATAGTGCTTTAACGCATACGCGGAGAAGACGCTTGTGACGCCCGGGTCAAAACCTGTTCCTAAGAGTGCCATAAGTCCAGCCTCTTTGAATTTTTCCTGATATGCCCACTGCCAGGAATAATCGAAGTATGCGGTAAAGCCCTCTTCCTTGCAGCGTTTCTCATAGATTGCGCGCCATGTCGGATCGTCGGTGTCCTCCGGCTCGTAGTTTGCGGTATCGATATAGTTTACGCCGGCCTTTAAGCATGCATCCATGATCGTCAGGTCCTGATACGGGAGTGCAACGTTTAACACTGCATCCGGCTTGTAGCTTTCCATTAAAGCCACCAGCTCGTCCACGTTGTCAGCATCCACTTTCGCGGTCGTGATCTTCGTCTTTGTCGTTCCCTGAAGTTTCTCCTTTAAAGCATCGCACTTGGATACGGTACGGCTTGCGATCATAATTTCTGTGAATACATCACTGTTCTGACAACACTTGTGGATCGCTACGGACGCAACACCTCCGCAGCCGATGATCATTAATCTGCTCATGTTTATTTTTCCTCCTCTTTTAAAAGATCCTCAACATACTTCGGCAGCATGAATGCTCCCATGTGAAGATGTGTCGTGTAATACCAGGTTTCGATATTTAATGCATCCCATTCCCGGGGTTTGAAATCCTTGATGGGATGATATTTCTTTGAAGCGAAGCCGAAGAGCCAGTATCCGGACGGACAGGTTGGAATATGCGCCTGATACACACGGCTGATTGGGAAGGAGCGGAATGCCTTGCGGTGCATGCTGCGGCAGGCCAGCTCGTCCTCATCGTAGAATGGGCTTCCGTGCTGGTAGACCATGATTCCATCTTCCTTTAAGGCGCTGTAGCAGCTACCGTAGAATTCCTTCGTGAACAGTCCCTCAGTATGGCCGAAGGGGTCTGTGGAATCGTTGATGATAAGGTCATACTTTGCCTTCTTGTTTCTTAAAAATCTCAGACCGTCATCATAGTGGACCTCGACACGCGGATCATCTAAGGCACAGGCTACCTCCGGGAAAAATTTTCTTGAAACCTCCACAAACATCTCATCCGTCTCCACGACATCGATATGTTCCACGCAGTCATACTGCAAAAGCTCTTTCGCGACACCGCCGTCGCCGCCGCCGATGATCAGTACGTCCTTCACACACGGATGGACCGCCATCGGCACATGGGTCACCATCTCGTCATAAATAAACTCGTCCTTCTCGGAGAATACGATCTCCCCGTCCAGAGAGATAAATTTTCCAAATTCCTCGGAATCGAACACATCGATCCGCTGATATTCACTCTCCCCGGAAAACAGCTGCTTTTCGATTTTGATGGACAGCTTGACATTTCCGGTGTGCAGTTCTGAAAACCAGAATTCCATATCTCGTGACTCCTTGTATCGTATTGGCCAAAGCCTGTATGCGGGCAGACAGCCTGTTTGCCTGCAGCCAGCTCCGGCGCCTTAAAAATTCATGCTATATGTTTGCCAGCACCATCAGATGATCCACTGCCGGATCCTCTGTTCCCTGCATGGAGCATCCTTTTTTCTTCGCATACAGGATATACTGGACCACGTCGTCCGTGATCATCTCCCCCGGCGCCAGGATCGGGATTCCCGGCGGATAACACATCACAAACTCCGCACAGACTCTTCCTGAAGACGCTTCCACCGGAACGGAGACCTTCTCGGAGTAGAACGCTTTCTGCGGGGACATAACAACCTTTGGAGAAATGTACTCGCCAGAGAGCAGTCCGGAACTGTCTTTTTTGTAGAGACGCTCGATATCATCCAGAGCACCAACAAGGCGCTCAATGTCCTGGATACGATCTCCGATGGAGATGTAAGCCAGAATGTTGCTGATGTCACCGAATTCGATCTGGATATCATACTCGTCGCGCAGAAGATCATAGACCTCGATTCCTGCAAGTCCGATGTCTCTTGTATATACGGAGAGCTTCGTTACATCGTAATCGAAAATGCTGTCACCGTTCACCAGTTCTTTTCCATAAGCATAATAGCCGCCGATGGAGTTGATCTCCCGTCTCGCGTATTCTGCCATCTCAACGACCTTCGCGAAGGATTCCTCACCGCGGAGAGCCAGATTTCGTCTTGAGATATCAAGACTGGAAAGAAGCAGGTAGGATGCGCTTGTAGTCTGGGTCAGGTTGATGATCTGGCGCACATAATCGGTGTTCACTCCCTTATTTAAAAGAAGAAGCGAACTCTGGGTCAGGCTTCCGCCGGACTTGTGCATGGATACCGCCGCCATATCGGCTCCCACTGCCATTGCGGAGATCGGAAGATTCTTTCCGAAATACAGGTGGGTTCCATGAGCCTCGTCCGCGAGAACCCTCATGCCCCTCGCATGGGCAAGCTGTACGATCGTTTTTATATCAGAGCAGATGCCGTAATAGGTCGGGTTGTTGACGAACACCGCAACCGCATCCGGATTGTCCTCGATGGCCTGTTTTACTTTTTCGACCTGCATTCCCAGCGAAATACCGAGTCTCTGGTTCATCTCCGGATTTACGTAGATCGGGATTCCGCCGCAGAGCACCAGAGCGTTGATGACGCTCTTATGTACGTTTCGCGGCAGGATGATCTTATCTCCGGCTTTTACCACCGAGAGGATCATGCTCTGGACCGCAGATGTCGTTCCGCCTACCATCAGATAGGCGCTGGCCGCTCCGAATGCCTCCGCCGCAAGCTCTTCCGCCTCACGGATCACGGAGACCGGATGACAGAGGTTGTCAAGCGGCTTCATGGAGTTTACGTCCAAAGATACACATTTTTCGCCTAAAAGCTGTACCAGTTCCGGATTTCCGCGTCCTCTCTTATGTCCCGGTACATCAAACGGGACAACTCTCTTCTTTTTAAATTCCTCGAGCGCTTCATAGATCGGGGCTTTCTTTTGTCTCTCTCTGTCCATGGTTTTGTTCCTCATGCATTTTATTGATTGCGCATCATCTGAATCATAAAAAAAAGCAGATGACGCCAAAACCATCATCTGCTCAAAACGATTCTATTCCATTGGGGTCTGGGGCGCGTCACTCCGCTCCCGTCTGCCTCTGACCTTTATCGTTTTTTCCTCCAAGTCTGCAATCGCAAATATATTGTCCCTGCACTTATTGACCGATTCACAAGATGATGTGTTTTTCAAACACTGATTATAAAGTAATCAACTTATAAATTTGAGCTTTTAACTCAATCAATAATGTGGGCTTAACCCCACGCGGCGCTTGACCCGCCTGTCCGATGGGCTTAACTTCCGTAGTCTGTTCTGCGGGAGTGGTCATTACATACATTTGCATGAAAACGATAAATGTCTCTTCACACTATTTTTATCATACATGAAAAAACATAGAACTGTCAAGTAAAAATTTCCATTTGTCCTATGAGAAGATAAAAGCAGGGATCCATCAACCATAAAAGTTGATGGATCCCCATGAAACAGAATCACACGCTATCATTCTGTATGTTTCCGGTCACCATTGCACCGGTCTTTGGATCCAGATAATAGAGATGTCCATCCTGCGGATCTGTAAACCAGCCGGTCTTCATCGCTCCCTGGGTACCGTCAGATACCGGGTTCAGATAATACCAGCTTCCATCCGCATCTTTCAGCCAGCCAGTCTTCATCGCTCCCCGCGTACCGTCGGAAACCGGATTCAGATAATACCAGTTTCCGTCTGCGTCTTTCAGCCAGCCGGTCTTCATGGTTCCCTGCGTGCCATCAGATACCGGATTCAGGTAATACCAGTTTCCATCCGCATCTTTAAACCAGCCGGTATCCATGTACCCGTCAGCACCAAAGTGATACCAGAACATGGTTCCCTCATACAAAAGCTGTTTCCATGCATTGAATACACGACGTCCATCGCTATCATAGTATCTCCATCTGACTACGCCATTGACTTTCTTTGTTTCCCATGCATTTCTGGTCACATTCCGGTCAGTATCCTCTCTGTCACTGTCAGAACCGGTGTTCCTGTCACCTTTCGGATCATCAGGAGTTTCCAGACTGTTGCTTTCCAGAACTGCCAGCGCCGTCACACGATGTCCTTCTGCCTGATCCAGCGCATCCAGAAGTGCTTCGTTCACAGTTGTATACAATGTACCGTTGATCTTCCAGCCCTTGAACACAGCTCCATCCTTGCTGACTGTCGGAAGCGCTTCATCCATCTGCTCCAGGGTATAGCTCCGTTCTCCGACTCCATGATCAAATACAACCGTTCCCTTTCGGCTGTCTGAGAGCAGCTCAAAAGTACTGAAGCCATCCTTATTGACAAATTCAGCCACGACACTTCCCTGCGTTTTCTTTACTGTTACCGGATAATAAGCAATTTTTCCGCTATGTAACAGATGTCGGATAAAGAGATCTTCTGTCGGATAATCTGCCGGGAGCGGCAGTGTGATCGTAACCGGGGTTCCGACCTTCTGCGGGATCGCTGAGCCGATCAGAACGGTATTTCTACCGGTTCCTTCCTCCTGCATGGTCTCATTCTTTCCGGCTGTTGTGGCTTTTACATTGTATAATGCGGTGATTTCAAAAGTGATCACATTCACTCCCTGTTTTTCGGTCACACCCTTTACTTCCACCGACATATACGGCTCAACCACCAGTCTTACCTTCTTTCCTGCGGTATCGACTCCTTCCTTCTGAAGTTTTTCCTTCGCTTCCACTCCGGAAATCGTCTGATCTTCTCCTGTTTTTACGATCACATCCCCGTTTTCTGTTTCCCGGATCAGATCTGCTGCCACAGTATCCAGTCCGGTAATCTCCGGGGCCTTCTCTTCCAAGAGGTTAGCAATCTCTTTTACCTCCTCCGGTGCATCTGCCGGAACCGGTGCAATCTTCGGCTCTGCCACGGAGATCTCCGGTGCCTGTGCTTTTCCAACAGTAATTTCCCTGGTCACCGTCGTTCCATTGTAGTCGCTATCCCCGGCAACCTCAGCCGTCACAAGGACCGTTCCGGCTCCGATGATCTTCGCCTCTGTTTTTCCGTTCACTTCGGATAGCTCCAGAACTCCATTTCCGTCAGGAACGGAGAATTTCACAGCTCCGGTTCCCTTCTGTCCGGTAAGTTCCAGTTCGAATGGATCATCTCCGTAGAGTTTCCCGTCTACTTCTTTGATCTGAATCTGATCCTCATCTACCTTTCCGACCTCGAAGCTGCAGCTTACCAGTGCAGGCTTATTGTAATTCTGCTGCTCTGCGCCGTCAGCCGGAAGCACATAATCTGCCGAAATTTCATGCGTACCAACAGAAGGACCCGAATATTCCATGGATGCGGTTCCATTGGTCAATGGGATCGGCGTCTGATTGAGCGGCTGTCCATTTTCATAAAATATTACCGTTCCGGTCAGAACATCCTGATAAGCTCCCTTCGCTTCCAGAGTCAGAACATAAGTATCTTTCACATTTCCAAGAGCAGCCCGGAGTCTCTGCATCAGACCGGTTTTCTTTCCGGCTTTCAAATTCAGGGAAATGCTTCCCTTCTGAACGGTGATCGGTCTGGAATTATTACCTGCCGTGTAATTGGTGCCACTTGCCACACTTATCGTTACCGTTGCCGTACCCGCGCCATGGATCGTTGCCCGGCCATCTGCATCAACCGTCAGTACATTCGCAGAGTCGCTTGTCTTGGTCACCGCTCCGTCTCCAACGGTGGTAACTCCAGTCAATGGAAAATCAGGATCGCCATATGTTTTCGTTCCCGGCCACTCTGCATCATTGATCGTGATCGAAGATGCTGCTTTTTCGATCGTTGCGGTTGCACTGGAAGGAATGTTGACCTGGTAGTTATCCGGATCAGCTGTTGCTCCGCCACCGCTCGCTGCTGCTCCTGTTATCACTGCCTTCGAAGCATCGATCACAACCTCTTTATTGGTTCCGGCATTTTCATCCTTAAAAGCGGCTGTTAAGCCTGTGATCTGCAGTTTTTCATTTCCGGCACCTGTATTCACACCAGTGTCTATCATGAGTAGCTGCTGTACAGTTGCTGTTGTCGTGCCATCATAGGTCTTATCTTCTACCGCAACTGATGATAATTGCAGTTGGTACTTAGAAATTTCCGGTACCACGGAATCTGTTAATGTCCTATCGTATGAAGCACTTGAATCTGTCGGTGTAAATTTCACGGTATAAGCCTTGTTACCTTTTACCTTCGGATAAATACCATATGCTGAACTACTATTTTCCGGTTCCCAGCTCCAGGTTCCGGCTACCAGTTGATTTGCACCATTATACACACCATAACCGGAAGCCAGGGAAACCGGAATCTGAGCAAGTGAAACCCCATAAGTCCCCTTCGCATTCCACTTTTGTGTTCCGTTTCCTACAATTCTCAGTGTATCCTTGGTAGACACATGAAGCGGTTCCGTTCTCTCAGAAGCAAATGCATTCTCTTTCGCCTTTATTCTGCTGGTTACCTGATATCCATGTGCCGGATATAATCCCTGAATTTTCGTACCGTCAATCCATGTAAATGCTCTGTCTGAATCTACATCACGGTATCCATACTCAATGTCATTTTCCGGATTCGTTCTGTTTATGGTAATCGTCGTACCGGTTATAGTCACCTCACCCTCAGTTATTGCAGCCGGTGCTGCCGTTCTTTTAAGAATCGTGATACTTTTAGGTTTTCCGGCAAATTTCTCATCCGTGTTGCTTGCAGCATACCGATAATAAACCGTACTCTCATGATCGGAAGAAATGATGTCTGTAATCGAAATTCCTGATCCACTGCCCATTTTTGCAGAGGTCCAGTTTGGAGAGGTCTTGGTTCCGTTTACAATCACATACTGTAAAGATGAGGAAATTGTGATTTCTTCCTTCCGATAATCAATATTCGGCTTGTTCGATTCTTCCGGAATCGCCTGTGTTTGCAAATTCGCCACCAAAACCGCTTCACTGGCTGACATGGACGAGGATGCTTTCCTGCGAATATAGAATGGTACAGACCCATCACTTTCACGAATGTTATCCAGCAGCCTTGTCAGACGAACCATACCACCCTGTCTTATAGTTGTCCATGACTGTGCATCCTTAGAAGCAGCATACTCCAGATCGCAGGAAGCTTTATTCTCTAAAGTCTCCTGTTCGTAATTGATAGAAACATCAGCAGCATTAGGTGCCTCCTGCCGCATTTTTTCTGTCCGGAAATTTACATAGGTTACATCAAGAGATAATTTATCATCCTTTTTAATCATCAGTCTGACATGATATTCTGTATCCGGAGTTAAATTCTCAATAGTACACTCATAGTTTCCGGAAGAACTTTCCGTAAGTGGCGTTCCATTCGAGAACATTTCATCTAATGTCCCTGTCTGCTCATCCTCGCCGGAGGTTAATAAAAACTTAACCTCTGCTCCTGGAGTTCCTGTTGCCTTAAGTGTAGCAGTCGCTTTTGCGTCAGAAATCGTCTTAATATCCGTGACAGCTGCGGAAGTGATACTTGCCGCCTTATTATTAGAATATGTACCAGTAGCTGGATCATAATATACCGTCTTACTGTACTTGCGGAAATGCGGGTAATCCTCCGTTCCGATCACCTGTCCCCACGTACCATCTGATTTTTCACCGTTTAATTTATAGGCAATTTCGCCGGATTTCAGTGATTTCCGTTTTTCTTCGCTATCTAGAGTAGTAATTCCACCATTACTACTAAATATGCCTTTTGTTGTCTCATAACAGTTCGTAAAACTAGCCCTATTATTCATCGAGGACTTAGTTCCTTCCAGTTTTCCTGATACAGCCAAGCAATTAGTCACCGTTCCGTTTGAAGAATTATTTAAAAAATTTGTTCCTACTACAAAACAATTCTGAATATTGGTACGAACAGCGGTATGACACAACCCGAAAGTCCAACCATCTTCCAACACCAGCCCTAGATTTTGTACTTTCCCATCTTGAATCCTTGCCACCAGTCCCCGCTTATAACTTGTATTGTCATTAGCAGGTCGCAGTCCGGAAATTACATGATAATTTCCCTCAATATTCCCTTTGAAAAACTTATCAGTTATGTTTCCAATGCTTGTCCAGTTATGACCGTCCGGAATCTCAATATCCTTCATCAGCTTCAGATTGCTGTTATCAGGGATCATCCCGCTATTAAACCGCTCCGCAAACCAGAAAAGCTGACCGGCATTATAAATCTCATAATATTCCCCCGACTTGTTTGCCTTCTGATATGCACCACATGCTTCACAAAATCCATCTGCATTATAGTACTCATGACTACAAACGGTATCATCATGAAACATCTCGATTTCATTTAGTGTTGTTGTCGAAATCGTCTCACCTGATTTTGTGATCGGATTGCCGTCATTTAAGCCCGGTACCGTCACCGAAATCTCTGTGTTATTCCTATTTTCCGGCAGATATACCGTCAGATGTCCCGTGTTCGCTTCATCATACGAAATCTGCATGGAAGGAATGACCATAGCTGCACTTTGACCTTCTTGATTGATCAACGGTTCATCATCCTGCCTGACCGTGATATCGGTTGCCTGTAATATCTGATCGCTCGTGATCGCCGTGGAAACAAATTTTAATCTTGTCTCATAAAGAGGAGTTGCGGCCTTCAAAGTGATCGTTGCATTCTCATCAGCAATGTCAGCTTCCATCCGATAAACATAGTCTCCAACCGTCACCGTTACCGTTACCGGTTTCCCTGACGTTAATGGCTTCAGATAATTGGATGCCTTAAGTGTACCTTGATAATCGCTCACCTGCATCGTCCCTGCATCCCAGGTAATCTCTCCCACGCTGATTGTCACCGGATAAGTGCTTTCGATGAATCGTACATCCGCAATCGTGCCCTGAATGGTATACTTTTTCAGTTCGAAATTTTCACTTTTCGGGAAATAATCGCCGCCATTTAAGTTTACTGTGGCTTCATTACTGATAGAAATAGAGCCATCCAAAGTACCACCCGGCAACGATTGACCTGGCTTTACTGCGATACCAATGGCATACACTTCATTCTGATATGCAATGGCTAAAACCGTTCCACCTTTGATCGCAATCTCACCATACTTGTATCCGCCTTCTACCGCTTTTGCTCCACCACCGCCGCAGCCGATTGCGGCTCCGGGGTGTCTTCCCGCGTTCGTAGCATATCCTCCATAGGCTGTCACATTGCCACCATTGATCTCAATCTTATCCACGCAGCCGTTCGCTCCACCGCCAATTCCTGCTCCACCGTATACATTTTTAATATCCTTGTAGTAGCTTCCATGTCCGCCCTTGGCATATACAGTTCCGTTGTTGATGATAATGGTACCGCTGTCGCCCTCTGCACTGCCGCCAATACCTGCTGCCATCTCGCCGCCATAAGCTTTGATATCGCCTCCGTCGATCACAATCGTCCCCAAGGAACCATTTCTCCTGCTCGACGCACCAATTCCGGCGCCTTCTCCACCGGTTGCTTTTAAGCTTCCCTCTCCGCTGATCGTCAGGGTGCAGCCTTCCGGCACATCAATAGCCGCACACATATCACCGCCCTTGAGCGTGTTTTCTCCCTCCAGAATCAGATTCAGTTTTGCATCATTCACCAGTCGGATCGCCGGTATCCAGTTACTTGCTGTCGTAGCGTTCTTATCGATCGGAATCTGGATATCCAGATCCGAAATCGTGATTGTAGCCTCCACACCACTAACCAGAATAACATTGGTCATACTGCTTCCCGTGATAGTCGCATCATTATACTGTTCCAATGTTTTGCTGTTGATGCTGATACCGCCATTCGCAATATCATAAGTATCTGTTGATGCCAGCAAAGCGATTCCGCCGTCCATGCTGACCTCGATCTCCGGAAGCTCCACGCCCGCTGCCAAAATATACTCACTCGGAAGAACCGGAAGATAATAATAGAAACCACTTTCATCTTCCCGGTTCTCATCCGGCTCCCAAGTAACGCTGATATCCGTCAGCACCGGGATATCTTCTGAGATTTCCTCATCTTCAAACTCATTATCCTCAAGAAAATCCCCGGCATTGCTGTCGGTCGCGATCCGATACCTACCCTGCTGTTCTTCCTGCAGGTCTTTCTCCTGGACTTCCTGTTTATCTGCTTCTTCCTCATCATTGCTATCCGGCACGTTTTCTGAATTTTCTGTTTCCGGAGTTTCCTCCTCATTCAGATTTTCTTTCTTTGCATTACTGCCGGTAGCAATTTCCGATTCTTCTTTCTTATCACGGTTGTCTGCTGCCGCTTTCCCATCTTCCGCGCCCTTATCGCGATCCGCATTATTTTTCTGATGATCCACGTTCTTATATTCCACCACCGAAGCCTCGATCGTCTCCGGGAAATCCAGATAATCCTCAAGGTTTTCTCCGGCATCCGCAGGGATCTGAATATGCGCGACCTCCTCCGGTAATTCCGTAAATCCCGTGATCACTTTCAACTTTTTTGTAGGAACTGCAGCAAACGTTGCAGACGGTATGCATAACTGCATCGCCATCATTGCCGCCAATGCCGCAGATACGATCTGCCGTTTCTTCTTTTTATACCTCATATCCATTTCCTCCTGTTGTCATTATTTTCTATATAGCGTGACGGTTTTGTTCTCTCCGGTAATATTTTTTATTCATACTTTTCCTCCTCACCTGATTCATTACTTCCCCTTTTTCCCTGAAGAAGCCGGGAGACTGCTTCCCCCAGCTGATGCTCTGCAACGGGCTTCACCCAAAAGTCATCTACCCGCAGCCTGCGGCTTTGGGGTTCAAATTCTGCCTGATCGCTGATCCAAAGGAGCGGGACATCCTTGCTGTAGCCTCGTATGCTCATGCAGAAATTCATTCCACAGGCCCCATCCTCCATTATCACCACAGCGTCATAAGGGCCCTCCCGCTGCATGGCATAGACGCAGAATACGCCATTGTCAAAGCGGTCTACTTTGCCAAGCTTCATCAGTAACGCCGTTTCTTTCTCCTTCTGACTATAGCTGCATAGCGCAATTCGCATTTCCATACCTCCGTTTCCTGATGGGCTCCATCGCCTCATATAGCTCCTGATCACTACAATCTATGGAGAGGAATGCCGGGATACGAAGCTGATACGCAATCAGGGCGAAGTTTTCATCATCACTCCACCAGACAAGTGGTACTTCCGGTGCCAGCTGCTTTGCCTGAATGGCAGCCTCCAATCCCCTTGCCCCGGTCATTGCGATGACAACCGCATGATATCGGCTCCGCCGCAGTGCCTGAGATAGCTGCTTCTCATTCCATAGCTCGTCGATGACAAGCTGTCCGTCCCCAGCAAAAAGGGAGCGCAGTCTGCTCTCAAACCATTCTGCATTTCTTAATTCCGTACAAAGTGCGATTTTCATGCCGGGCCTCCTTTCCCGAAAAGAAAAATGAAAAAGAATCCTGCTTGCAGGATTCTCCGCCTGCGGCGGGGCGCGACAGCGGCACTCTTCCTTTCCGCCGCAGTGCGATCCTCGCGGAGCGTTTTTGATTTCATAGGACGAACTTTCCTATGAAATCAAAAAATCAGACCTTCTCACCTAAAAGTCATGTAGTATAATTAGGGTAGCATCTTGTCAAGGGAAATGCAACCGACTTTGTTTAAGACGCAGGTTTCCTGTTTAAGACGCAAGTTTTTTCCTGCGGTTTTATGTTATACTAATATTGGATTATTGTGCAAAGGAGATGGCGCGATGCAGATTGCGATTGTGGATGACAGAGCACATGACAGAGCAGAACTGTCTGTCTGCCTGGAAAATTATATGAAAAAGCATCAGCTGGACTATACGCTGACAGAATTTGAGGACGGAGAGAATTTTCTGAAAGCTGCCGCCCAGGTCAATTTTCAGCTTGTCTTTATGGACATCTATATGGAGAACATGGATGGAATGGAGGCCGCCAGAAGGCTGCGCCAGAAAAACAGGCTCTGTAAGATCGTTTTTCTGACCATTACAGAAGATTATGCCCGGATGGGGTACAGCCTGTCCGCCAGCTATTATCTGCTGAAGCCGCTTTCGCTCCATCAGGCAGAATTTGAAGAAGCGATGGAGCTGTGCCAGCTAAAACCGCCCTATGAAGTGATGACACTTTCGGTTATGGCTGACCGTCAAAAGCTGGAACTTCCCACAGAGAAGATTCTATACATAGATTATCAAAACCGTATGACACGGATTCATACGGCGGAACGCGTGATACCGGTAAGCGGAGGCTTTCAGGAGGTTACTGCCGCATTGCAGAAGGACAAGCGTTTTTTGCCCTGCTACCGGGGCATTTTAATCAACATGGATTACATCAGCCAGGTTGACAGTCAGACCTTCCGTTTGATAAACGGAGAGGAACTTCCGATCTCCCTCCGAAACAGAAAACAGCTGCGTGAGGTCTACCGCCAGTATGTTTTCTCCGGAATGGAGGGAATTGTATGATAATAAAGCGGACACAACAAAAACGATTTCCCGTCTTCTGTCTGATCTGCTGTCTGACCTGCCTTTTCTGTTTCATCGGCAGCATATCCGCCTTTGCTCTTCAGACTGCCACCCCATCAGATGCCGATAAGATCAGGATCACAAAAATACAAAATGAAGATGAGCTTCTCGCCCTGCCGGATTTTACGCTGCCCCTTAAAAGCAGCCCCTCCGACGATGACATGGAACCCATTTATCTCTTTGCCCTTAAATACCAAACGGTTTCCGCCACTGTAATTGAAAATAATGAAAGCCGGTCTGAAAGATTTTCCGTCTGCTGGGATTTTTCGGCCATTGACCAGACCACTTTGGGGGATTACGCCGCTACCGGCAGGATCGAGCTGCCAGAGGGATATTGCTTTGGCGAAAATGTATTAAAGGAGCTTGTGATTTCCGTCCATGTAGAAAAAACACCTCCTGCTGTCATTATTTCCATAGAACAATGGTATCCTTATACGGACGCTTTTGCACTTCCACAGGGCAGTACAGAAGAAACGCTGAACCATCTGCTTCGTTTTTCCCCGCATCATCTGGAATGCTATACAGAAAACAAAATCAGCTATTCCGCTTTGGTGGAATGGGATCTTTCCGATATTGATTTCGATACTGTGGGACTGTATCAGGCAAAGGGACGGCTTGCCGCACCTGAAAATACGGAATTTGCGGACGGGATCGTTTTCCCGGAAATATCGATCCCCGTTTCTATACAGGCCCCCGGCAGACCGGATATCAACTGTGTTATAGCTGCCAGAGGAAATCTATGCTTTCCATGGGTCACACCGCCGGGTGATCCGGATAAGATCAACGTATGGCTATCCGAAAACGATGAACCATGGAAACAGCTGGAAGATGGCGTTTATGCAGGGAAGGAAATGCTCTCGATCAAAACGTATCTGCTGACATCGGGTAACAGCTACCGTCTTCAGGTCGATTACGATGGCGGACAGACCGGCATCCTGTCCTTCACTTACTCAGATGAGCTTGTCCTTGAGGGGTATTATAAGGGTGATCGCGATGGAGGGGACGCAAAAGGAAATCCGTCTGACAGCATTACACAGCCTCCGCCCGAGCAGAAGGTTGAACAGAACGGGGACGAGAACAAGGATAAGAATCCCGATCGGGAAAACGATCCAACCGACCGGACAGAGAACGCCTCCTCTATGAAGCCGCTCTCTAAAGCAGAGGCGGCTTCAGATCCTGAAGAGCCTTCCTCCTCCGAAATAGCCTTTACCGAATTTTTTGATGATACCACTGACCGGATCTCCGGCACGCGCTTATTGATGATGCTTCAAACGGGAAGACAAAAAGCAAGCTTTTCCAAACAGGGCATCACCATCCGCGTCCCAAGAGCTTCTTTACCAAAGGACATCCAAAATAACGATCAGATTGAGGTCATCATCAAAAAAATCTCTGACCGCAGTTTTTCTTTTTCCTTTTGCATCAACGGAGTTTCCTTTGACTCTCTGCCGGGTGCCTCTGTCATGCTGCCCTATCCGCAAGAGACGGCAGCGGATAGCTTATATCTCTGTGACGAAAGCGGCATAAAAATCCCGGTTTCCGACTATGATGATGCAGCAAAAGCCGCTTTCTTTCCGATTGATCATACCGGAACCTACACCATGGCAGCCTCGAAGGATCCTGCTTCCCCGGCCCAGACAGCCGAAAAGAATCCTGATTCCCCGGCCCGGACTGCCGCTAAGGATTCCGAGTCCTCGGCTCCGGCAGACGGGAAGAATCCTGATTCCCCGACTCTGACCGCCGCTAAGGATTCCGAGTCCTCGGCTCCGGCAGGCGGGAAGAATCCCGATTCCCCGACCCGGACTGCCGCTAAGGATTCCGAGTCCTCGGCTCCGGCAGGCGAAAAGGATCCTGATTCCCCGACCCAGACAGCCACGAAGGATTTTGCCTCCTCGGCTATGGCAGACGGGAAGGATCCTGCTTCCCCGACTCTGACTGCGGACGCCGAGCGCGGCAGATCCCCTCTGCTCTTTTTGCTCCCGGCTTCCCTGCTTCTTTTGTCCGCCGGTGTACTTTTTCTGCGTAGGAGGTGGAAATAGCTGATGTCTTCTGTTATAAGAAAATATGCTGCCTTATGTATCGTCTGCCTGTGTTCATCCCTGTTTTTTCTTGGATTGTATCATTTCGATAATAAATATAGTCAGAATACGATCCAGGCGGCAAACGGCATTTTGGCTCTCTCCGAGAATGATCTGAAAAAGTCACCGGTACGATTTCTGGTATCCGGCTGGGAATTTTATCCGGATGCTCTTTTGACTCCGGAAGAAATACAGGATTCCGACCACTATATGCGCTATCTTTCCATTGGCGAGATGAGCAATTTTTCCAGTCCGGCAGATTCTTCTCCCTACGGCTGCGGAACTTACCGGATGACCTTCTTTTTGCCGGAACGGAAAGAGGCGTATGCCATTGAACTCCCGGAAGTATTTTCTTCCTATACCCTTTATCTCGACCATGACCGGATCCTGCAGCTGGGAGATCCGGAGCAAAGGATCCCTTTGGTTCAAAACCGAATGGTCACTTTTTATGGAGGAAAGCCGGTCACACTCACCATAGCGGTCAGCAACTATGACCACTTTTATGGCGGGATCGTTTATCCGCCTGCTTTTGGGACGATGCTGGCAGTAAATACCTCCCGGGGGATCCGGTTTGCATTCTGCCTGTTCAGCTGCACTGTTACCTTCGTCTGTGCCCTGCTGTCTTTTTACTTCAGTCACCAGATGAAACAGAAAAATGCCTTTCTGTTTGGACTTATCTGCCTTGCTATGTGTGGTCTGTCCTCTTATCCTGCACTCCACATGCTGATGGCACTTCCTGTCTTCCCCTGGTATACGCTCGAGCTGTTCTGTATCTATCTGGTCACCTTGCTGATCATAATTCTGCAAAACCGGATCTGCCGCCCGGGCTTCCTTCTTTCCGCCATCAGTAACGGAGCAGGCGCTGCCTTCCTTATATATGCACTGGGATATGGTATGATGGCTTCCCGCCTTTCCCTTGGAGCCATTCGTTTCTTCTCGGCAGCCGTCTTTTGCTATAAAGCGGCATCGGCACTCTATCTTCTTATCATATCCATTCTTGCCATCCACCGGGGAGAAAAGCGACGCAGACCGATCTTCTATGCCACAGCCGCCGCCACCTGCGCCCTTATATGGGATCGGCTTCTGCCGGTATATGAGCCGGTCATCGGCGGGTGGTTTGTGGAGTGGGGCAGCCTCTTTATCGCAGCAGCGATCGGTTACTCTCTCTGGCACGATGTGGTGGAAGGATACGGAAACAGCCTGATCTTTCAGGAGGAGCGTAAGCAGGTCATCCGTCAGCTTTCTATGCAGACCGAATACAGCCGTCAGCTTTCTGAGGCCGCAGCGGAAAACCGGAGGCTGATCCATGACATCAAACATCATCTGCGTGCCATAGACCGCATGGCCTCGGAGCATGGACAGACGGAGATCTGTGACTTCCTGTTACAGGTAGAGGAACAGGTTGCCGCATCTTTAGCCTACTCCCATGTTGCATTCTGCAAAAATCCTGTTGTCAATGCCCTGATCGAATACTACTACGGCATGGCGCAGACACAAGGGACAGAATTTCAGGTGCGGCTCGATCTTCCCGATCCGATGCCGCTTACTGACGTGGAGCTGTGTACGGTGCTGGGCAATCTTTTAGACAATGCAGTAGAAGCCTGCAGCCGCCAAACGAAAGGGAAACGCCGCATTTTGGTTGTAGGTGAGATTCGAGGCAATATGTACTTTTTAAAGATTGAAAACACATACGATGGTCTGATCCTTCCGGAGGAAAAAACATTCCGCTCACGAAAGGGCACATCTGCAGATCATGGAATCGGGCTTTCCTCTGTCCGAAGGATCCTTGAAAACCATGGCGGTGACCTTGATCTCGTACCCGGGGAAGAAACGTTCCTTGTCGGGATCACAATAGAATGTCCCTTTATCTCAAAAAGTCAATGTGTAATATAAATTTATTATGGGATGGGGATGCCAAATTAAAAAAAGCAATCGAATCCTTTCAATTCAATTGCTTTTCTGTTTCCGATGCCGATTAATGCTTTTTATTATAGCGTTCACCGAAACGCTTGACAAGCTTAATTTTAGCAGATTTTTTCCTGCGCAGTGATTCTGGCAGGAATATGTCAGCTTCTCTGACCAGAATCACGCGCCAAGTCTGACGGAGGTTCGGCTTGAAACTCGCTTTACTGCTTGCTTCTTCCGTCCCAGACACCGTTTTTATCTACATAGTATCCATCCGGTGTCCTTTGTCCGGCATACATAATCCCTCTCTTTCCATCGGAACTCGGGTTAAAATAGTACCAGGCTCCATCGAGAAGCACCCAGCCGGTCTGCATGCCGTGTTCCAGATCCATATAGAACCAGCCGCCGTAATCCTCATCCCTTAACCAGCCTGTCTTAGCATAACCCGTTTCATTAAAGGCCCACCATTTTCCGTTGATATGCTCCCAGTGATATGCACCAGTACGATCGGCCATTGGCCATGTACCGTCACTAAAGCGGAGCCACCAGCCTTTGGCGTCTTTCATCCAATGGCTGTAGCCATCGTTCACGGTCTGATTGGCTGTGCCGGTGATGACGCCCTGTTCCACATTCCTGTAGCCCTTCTGACTGTCTTTCGTAACCTTGTTGGACGGATCCGGGGTTACTTTAACACTACTTTCATTCGGATCATCATAATCGGAGCTGTCCCCGTCTGAACTGGAGCTGCCATTGGAATTACCATTATTGGAGCCATTGTTGCCGGAATTATTTCCAGAGTTGTTGTTGGAGTTACTGTCAGACGAATCTGCAGTCAGAGTCACGATCACAGGAATCTGAATATCCTCGTAATTCTTAGTCTCCACCTTCACGACAACCTGGGCAGTCTTGCCAACCATGTTTTTAGAACTGCCTTTCAGACGAAGTACCAGATTCATGCCATCCACTGCCGCACTATCTAAGATCTGTCCCTCATCGGAAATGATCTGCGCCGTGATACTCCCAATGGTTCCGCAGTTCTCCGGAAATCCTGGCAATGCCACCTGTCTCTCGCCAGTCTCTTTGTAGCTGTATGATTCTGACATAGCAGATACGGTTGGAGCAGCTGCTTTCTGCACAGTCACAGCAACTGTTTTCGTTTCGTCATTGAAATTCGCCATAGATGCTTTCACATATACCAGATACGTTCCCGCCTCTGTAAAGCCCGGGATCTCACTCTGGTAATCGACACCGTCCTTCGAGTAGGTAAATACCGCATCCGGGCTAACATTTTCAAGACCGGTTTCCACAGAAGCATTGATCTTCGGCTGCTGCTCGGTACCGTTGTAGGTAAGCGGGGCTGCGGATACGGTCATGGACGCGAAATCACGTGGCTTGATCGTTCCTTTCTGTGATATCGTCTGTTCTGTCAGCTCATAATTCTTTGCCTGATCACCTGCTAACGAGCTGATCGTCGCATCTATATCGTGCTCTCCAACATCTGCACTCTGATACGCCCAATCAATCTGGTCTGCACGAACATCCTGAAGCTCAGGAGTTTTATGATTGTCGTCGCAAAGCTGAATTGCCAGCCCCTGCTCCTCTGTAATATCCGTAGTCCCATCATAGACTTTATCGAAGGAATCTCCTGTTATCTGTGCTTTTAATTTACACTTGTTGATTGTAAAAGCAGCCGTTTTCAGGGAACCATCGTAATTTCCCTTTCCCAACAGATAAACGATATACGTTCCAGCGTCCTCTAATTTTGTAACTGATTGATTATTATCTTCCTTTTTCCAAAAAGAAATTTCATAATCAATACCTTCTGTTAATTCACTTCCTAATGTGCCTTTCCAATTTTCAAGCACCTTAATCTTCGGATTCTGTGGTTTATTATTATAAACACTTGAATCAATCGCTACTTCTACGCTTTCCGTAAAACTTCGCTGAGTAATATGCGTTGTATTATTGGAACAAAATACTTTCGACTTATAATTATCTGTTATCACCTTTACAAATACATACTGGCCAGACTCATTTACATTTACAATCTTAGGGCACTCTGACTGCCACTGATCTGGTAAATTACTACTTTTCGATGTTGCGGCCAGTTGATATTTATACTCCGCATCCTTTGGTATACGAGTCGATGTAATTGTAGCTGCCGGATATCCCTCAGTGCCATTATATACACCACTAACAGCATCTACATTCACTGTCCATGTATTAGGAAAATCTGCTTTATCAACAGTCAATGTTATCTCAACCGGAGTACCTTCTTGATAAATTCCACTTGCCAGTGTCTTAACCTTAATTTTAAAAACACCAGCCTTTTTTACCGTCAGCAGACCTGTTGACTCGTCAATCGTTCCTTCACCCTTAGATTCACTTCCTGTATATTCAACAAGTTCATATTGCAGATTTCCGGCTTTAGCCGGTTTCTGAATGTTTGCAAGCTTTTGAACATTGATCGATGTGTTTTCGCTATATACATCACGTATATTCTCTTCAAAATCTGCTATTTTTGTCGGTTCCTGCTTTGCAGAATCTGGTATACGTCCATTTCCACTAATTGTGCCATTGTTTTCTAATGTTCCACCGTCCCGATCATCCACTTCCCGATTTACAGTTAAATTTCCATTATTTATCAGCGTACTTCCTTTTTCAAGCTTTACTCCATCCACAGTCAGAGTTGCGTTCTCCTTTACCGTCACCGTTTTTCCAGGAGCAATATCAAGAATATCCACCGTTAACGTTCCTGGAGCATTAATCACTGTAGAATTTCCATTAGCAACAAACCCTAAGAGACCAGCTTCTGAAGAAACGGCCATATCGCCTCCGGATAATTCAAAATAGCCGCTTGTATACAATCCCTGACAATCGTTTCCAATTACTTTCATCTCACCACCAGTCATGCTAAACCGGCCTTTTACATACATGCCATACCTAATCTTTCCCCCAGCCTTGGTTCCGCTTGCAGTAATATCTCCACCCTTAACCAGTAACGTTCCTGTCGACCCAATCAGAATTCCCGATGTTTTTCCATCATCCTCCTCTCCAAGTGACTTTGATGCACTTGCATTAATAGTGCCACTCTCAATGATTAAAGTTCCTCCAAGATTGATACCAGATCCCGTATTCCTTCCACGCGCATTTAAAGTACCATTCCCTTTAATCGTTACTGTCGTTCCTTCAGTGATCATGAGCGCATAAGAGCCGTTAGCTCTTAAAGTTGTTACATCTAAGGTATTTGTCCCTTCTAACGTAATGACCCAGTTTGACCAATTACCCAAATATAAACTATTCATGTTTACATTTTTCAAAGTTAAATAATGACATTCATTTGCGTAACTAAGACGGATTCCCATATTCGCTAGTTCATTATCCGAAACTGAATAGTTATTTTCCCTCCAATAAATAGATTTTTCAGTTCCATCCTTCACTACTGTCATTAACGGCGTTTCTGCCGTCACCGCTGCCTGGTCTCCCACCACGGACACTTCCACCACCAGCGCATCCACGCCCTCTGCCAGCTCATACCCCCCCGGCAGCTCTGCTTTAAACTCATAGGTGCCTTCCAGTGGCCAGCGGCCTTCTTCGTCCTGCACATACTCCGGGCAGCTCCAGTTGGTGATCAGCAGATTCTTTTCTTCCCTGTCTTCACCTTCTCCTACCTGAGCAATAATGGCCGTTGGTAAATACTCGATGATCTCTGTAAAGGATGGCTGCGCTTCCTCAGTGATTCCGGTGAGCTCCAGTCTGCCATCAAGCAGATTTTCCTCCGGATCAAACCATGACCATGACAAGATCTTCGTCTGTGAAACCGGTGTGACGGTTCCACCTGTGGTTGTGGTATCTTCCGCATTGGATGGCGTGCTAACAGAAAGTGCTGCCCCGTTCTGAGCAGGCACATCGTTTAAGTTTTTATTTTCATCTGTATTACCAGAAGAATCCTTCCGGTCTGCGGCTTTTTCTCCAGCTTGCTCTTTCTTAGAATCATTCTTGCCTGTATTGGAAGCAACAGCATCCAACGTGTCGGCATTCTCATTATTTTCCTTCTCTGTATCCCGTATACAGCCACTTTCTACGCTACAAATGTGGGTACATTCCGTAGGCTCCTTTCCGATCTGGGATGGAGTTGCTGTTTCGTCTGCATCTTTGTAGCACTCTGCCGTATGCACATGGACACACCGGTTATTCCCTGTATCCGGCCGAATCTCTCCCCATGCTGTATTCCCAAAAGCTGTCGATATTGCCAACGACATGGCCAGCCAGACCGCCGCTGCTTTTCGTGTATTTTTCATTAACACAACGCCCCTTTCTGATTTCTTTTCATACTTAATATACGCTCATATAGTCAGCCTATTGCTCTACTTTCATTATTTAATAATCAGAGCAACTTGTCAAGCAAATGCACACGAATTGTTGTTTTTTGGCACGAAAAAAATAAATAGAAATCCGGAAGTATTCCCAAAGCCTGCGGATCCATTCCGGATTATTCTATACTTAGTGCAAGAGCATCTCTCCGCGAAGATGCGCAGTGATTCTGATAGAAGCATGTCAGCTTCGATGACCAGAATCACGCGCCAAGTCTCACGGAGGTTCGGCTTGAAACTCGCTTTACTGCTTGCTTCTTCCGTCCCAGACACCGTTTTTATCTACATAGTATCCATCCGGTGTCCTTTGTCCGGCGTACATAATCCCTCTCTTTCCATCGGAATTCGGGTTAAAATAGTACCATGCTCCATCGAGAAGCACCCAGCCGGTCTGCATGCCGCGTTCCAGGTCCATATAGAACCACCCGCTGTAATCTTCATCTCTTAACCAGCCTGTCTTGGCATAGCCAGCTTCATCAAAGGCCCACCAATTTCCGTTGATCTGCTCCCAGCTATGCGAAATATCACCGGAATCACGTACAATGCCCTTCGGATAGGTATTATCTGCAAAGCGTAACCACCAGCCATGCTCATTCAGCATCCAATGGCTCTTTCCGTCATTGGCAAAGCTGTTTGTTTCTCCTGTGATAATTCCTGTTATACTGTCGATCGTTCCTTTGACTGAATCGTGGCTGACTGCACCGCTGCCGAAGGTTTTATCCTTACCGGAGGACGGGTTGTTGCGACTTGGTATTTCCGGCTCATCCGAAGCATCTGAATCATCCGTTCTGTTCGATTCATTCGGCTTGCCTGTTTCGCCTGGTTTTCCCGTTTCTCCCGGCTTGCCTGCTTCACCCGGCTTTCCTGTTTCGCCCGGCTTTTCCGTTTCACCCGGCTTTTCCGTTTCACCCGGTTTTTCCGTTTCTCCCGGCTTTTCCGTTTCACCCGGTTTTTCCGTTTCTCCCGGCTTTTCCGTTTCGCCCGGTTTGCCTGTTTCGCCCGGCTTTTCTTCCGTTGCTGTCACTTCTGCCATACCGGTCATCGCTGCGATCTCATAACGAGCGGATGCCCATTCATTCGGTGTAAATACCACCTCGTAGCTATGGGTGCCCGCCTGTGCCGTTAAGGCCGGATTCTTCCAGGCAAAGCTTCCGTATTCGGTGCTTCCTCCTGATAAGACAGAGCCACTCAGAGGACTTCCCGCCTTCACCGACGCTGCCGTCGGCCAGGTGATCTGCGGTGCAGCCACCTTTCCGATCGCGAAGGTATACGCAGCCGGAGCAGGCGTGTCGTATTTGGCCGCCCACTCATCATAAGTGTCAAAATCAAACTCGGCTGTCATCCGGTGCGTTCCTACGGATGCGACTCCCGGCTTCGTCAGGTTGAGAACCGCAGTTCCAGTTTCCCCTACAGGGATCGTATCCGGAACCTGATTTCCATTATCATAGAAGCGGATCTTACCCTGCAGTCTGTCACCATACGCTCCCTGAATACCTGCAATGATATCAAAATCATCCTCGTAGGTTCCGAGAATCCCTTCCGACTGCTGCGCTCCGGTATTCCGGTTCACAGCGGTTAAGGTAAGGGTGAGTGTCCCTTTTTCAATGGTTATCCTTCCCTTTACCGGTGTGCTTGCGCCAAGGTAATTCGTTCCCTCTGCCATGGTGATGCTTACATCTGCAGAACCGGTACCTTTAATGGTCACCTGTCCCTGTGCGTCCACGGTGAGAACATTTTCATCAGAGCTTGTATAGTTCAGAACTCCATCTCCCACTCTCTTCACACCTGTCAGTGGAAAGCTGTCGTCTCCATAGGTTTTTTCTCCGGTCCATGTTTGCGGATCGATCGAAACCGAACCCTGTATCTGATGGATCGTTCCGGTCTGGGCTGGATATGTGATAAGGTAATTCTGCAGATTCACTGCACTCTCGCCCGTCTCAACCCTTGCCTCTGAGGAATCAACGGTTATCGTCTTACCGGTTCCGGCATTGGCATCTGCAAAGCTTCCTTTCAGGCCACTGATGGTATACATCTGACCCGGAGTTCCTATCTCTACCGTCGCCTTTAATGTGATATCGGTACTTCCGTCATAGGACTTTTCAATGGGTGTCTTAACAACTGCCTGCAACTCTATCGGAGATATCTCCGGAATCACACTTTGGGTCAAAGTTTCTCCATACTGCCCTTCTGACGCTCCATCCGGGATAAATTCTACCTGATATGCAGTTGTTCCCTTTACCTCCGGATAAATGGATGAAGCGAGCGTTCCTTTCTGATCCTTACTGAAGCTCCATGTTCCAGAAACCGGTGATCTGCTATAATTAACAACCTGAAATCCCGCTGCCAGCTGTACCGGAATCTCCGCAAGAGTCTGCCCATAGGTTCCTTTCGTTTCAAAGGATACTTTGCCGGCGGGACCGTCGATCAGTAATGTATCCGGTGTTGTCACCGACAAGCGATCAGCCGGCTTCGATGCAAAGCTGCTGTCTGTTGCTTTCACACGACGGGTTATATAATAGGTGTTAGTCGGCTTCGGTGACGTAAACGTCCTCTCCATCTGCCATTGAAGCGCACCCGACTCAGATTCAGCAATTCCATACTCATACTTGGCATCAATCAGCTCGACAATTTTGATAGAGTAGCTGGTTTTCGTTACCTTTGTTATCTTATCCGGTTTTGCCGGTCTTACCGGAATCGTTATTGCGGCTGCTTCGCCTGCTGCGGAACCTCCTGCTGTGGAACCTGTAGCTGCTTTTCGCACATACAAAGTAATCTCTGTCGCACTCACCGGCTGATTGTCCAGAATTTCCGTCAGAGACGCCTCGTCACCTGCCGGGATCTTTGTCCAAAATTCAGAATCCCTGGATTGTGCATATTCGAGCTCATACAGAGCCGTATTTTTCAGGACTTCCCGTTGATAATCAATAGAAGTCTGTTCACGCTCTAATACATTCTCATCCTTGCCTGCCTCAACCTTTCCGGTAAATTCCACACCGCCAAAGGAGGCTTTCACTGCCTCCGAAGCCGGAAGGTACATATAGAGCTTTCCGCTGGAATCTGTCCGGACATCCTTAAAGCCGTAGGAGCTTCCTTCAATACCTGCTTTTTCAACCAGTGTATTATTCTCATAGATACCGGTCAGATCCGCTGTGGTGTAATAAACCGGGTTACCCTTCGCATTTTTTGGTGTATTCTTCTGCCATGCTCCATCTGCAGTCTTTTCCCAACCATAAATGATCGGTCGCGGTATATATCCATCCGCCTCCTTCAAACAGATCGTTCCACCCGTAATCGTCACATCAGTTTGTACCTGTGTATTACTACTTTCTCCCATCCCAATATGTGCTACTTTCCTATACCCTGTCGTTTTTTTATCCAGACATATGGTACCACCGTCAATCAGCACCTTCGACGAACTATCCAAACCACTTCCGATGCAGGCTCCCCGTTCAGAATAGGCTGTAATCATTCCGCCATGAATCTCAATCTCGGCAGTTATCGCCGGTTTACTACGGGCATATCCAATACCACTTCCAATTCCGGCACCGTTCTCCGAGCTTGCATTCACCGTTCCGCCTTCTATCACGATTTTACCGGTTCTTTCCTGGCTATCAGCACTTCCTGTTCCGATTCCGGCACCCCAACTACCTTCTGCAGTTACAACTCCTCCGCTAATCCGTATTTCTTCTACACTTTTTCCTGCCGAAGCACCGATGGCAGCTCCCCTAGGATTGTAATCCGTCATTTTTGCAATTACAGTTCCCCCCTTGATGTGAATGATTCCTGTATCCTGTCCTACATTTCCTCCAATTGCTGCACCCGTCTTGCTTACCTTTGTGTTATTGAGCACCTCTATGGAGCCCTGCTGTTCCGGTTCACTGTCAATCGTAAGCTTCGCACCTTTTGCCACGCTGATGCCGGCAGATGAAGAAGAATTCTCTGATGTATTAATCGAAATCTTGTTTTTCCCTTCCAGATAGGTGATCACCTGGGACGCTCCGTTTATCTGAATCGGTGCGATAGCCTTTGCCGGTGTAATCGTAAGGTTCTTTAATACGAGCTTTAGTTCCATGGAGGCTGGAGTATTCACAGAGAGATGATAATTCTCCACATTATTCCCAGATGAAGTGATCCGATAGCATTTATCATAGGACTGGTCTATTAACTTCTCACTAACCACCTGATCAGAATCGGCTGCTTTTTTAGAATAGGAAATCGCCAACTGACCATTATCCACGTAAAAAGATATATCTCCAAGGGAAAGATCCAGCTCTCCCTCCAGTGCCTCTGCCGCATTTAATACGATGATATCCGTTCCTGCAGCCGCTGCCTTTACCGTTTCGCTGTCCAGAATAAATCTTCCGCCGGAGCTGCCTAATTCTGTGATGCCTGTATTTATCACAAACCGGTAATTTCCGGCCGGAAGATATGCCAGAGCATGTGCATGATTGCCTGCTTCTGCATCGATTGTCAGCTTCCCGTCAAAGGCAAACTGGCCTTTGTCCTGCCTTAATTCCACCGGAGTTTCTGGAGCAGCTCCATCCTGCCGTCCGGCTGTCAGGGATACATTCTCTGCCGCCCGCACCTTGGATGAATAGAAGTGGAACCGGACAGGATACAGAGGTTCTCCGATGGTAAGGGAAAGATTCGTTTCCTCCTTTGACTCCATCGAGAGGGATCCTGTTACTGTAAAGCTATTTGTATTTTCTCCTTCCCCTCCTTCTTCCTGTATCTGAACCGATACCGGAACCTCTCCGGACAGAGGCGTATACCAGCTGACATTACCAGTCTTTATCTGATAACCGGAAGCTTTTTGAGATGAATAGGTTACTACATCCGGTGCAGTGCCGCCTTCGCTTGCTTCTACCCCGATTTGAGCTGTCAGTGTATATTTCTTACCATCTCTCAACCGGCCATCATGGATAGTCAGATCCATTGTCTTCTGGTAGGCGGTTTCTCCAAGCGTGACGGAGATGGTTTCATCCATTCCTTTGTTTAGAACAACTGCTCCCTCCATCGTCTTAACTGTCCCGCCACCGGAAGACTTCAGCGCTACAACCATCTGCATATTCCCGGAATAGCCTATCCACTGGGTTATATCCGATATCGTTCCCCTGAATCCGGAGACGGTCATTTCTGCCTTTGTCTGATAAACCGGAGAGGCTTTTCCTGTATCATTTCCCCGATACAGGAATATGTCCGCCTGATAGGTTCCTTCTGGTAGCTGGTTATCATAAGCGGCAATCCGGAATGTTTTCTTCCCGTAGGTACATTCTCCCCGGGGCTCAATTTTGCTTTCAAGCGGCAGCTTCAGCTGCACCTTCTCGGAAATAGTGATACTGCCGCCTTCCATGCCATTTCCATCAAGAGGCTTTAACACTCCATAACCAATATTTCCACCCGTTACCTTCACAGATCCACTTAATATCCGGATATCGCCACAGGATAATTTTAAATCAGTCACTCCATTCCATCCGCTGCCGATGGCAGCTCCCAGGTATCCTGATTTGCCATCATTATAAGAAGATACGGTTATATTGGGAGCTTTGCCCTCCGCCCCGCCGATCACGATCGTGTCTACACTTCCACCCATTCCGCCTCCGATTCCGGCTCCTGTCTGCTTTCCTCCTTCTGCGGTTATCGTTCCACCCAGTATTTCAATGGTTCCGCCGATTCCATACCGACCGGTTCCGATTCCGGCTCCTCCATGATAATCCCTCGAATAGGAAACCCAATAAGCTCCACCTTCAGCTTCGATAGTTCCGCCCTTGATTATAATCGTTCCTGTCTCAAGTTTTCTGCCTTCGTAACCTGTTGATCCGGCACTTCCTCCGATACCGGCAGCTCCATAGGCACCTCCCACTGCCTTCAGTCTTCCGGTACTATTCTCCGTAATAACCAGTGTTGCATCTTTTTCCACCTCAATTCCGGCTCCTTCATCCAGTCCCACAAGTGTATTGGTTCCTTCTAAGGTCAGATTCAGCTGGGCATTGCCTTTCAAGTAAATACCGGCCAGATTCCATCCACTGGCTCCATCAGATTGGATCGTTACATCTTTAATCGTCAGATCGACCGTAACATTATCAATTGTGATACCGCCCTTGATGTCTTGAGAATTATCCGGCCGCGTGGTAGGGCAATAGGAACCGATTATGGTTATTCCATTAAGCTGATTTACATTACCGCTATTAATGAGCAGAGGGCTATTATTCAGCTTATGCTCTCCACTTGCCAGAGTCATCAGCTGCATCTCTCCTACGAGAACGCAGATTTCCGGAAGCTCTGCCTCCTCTCCCAGTGAATATTCCTCCGGCAGAACCGGTGTGTAGACATAGGCACAGCCGTTGTAGTCCTGATTCGCCTCATAATAGCCATTCCAAGTCTTATCGGAGGTTTCGATAGGCTCTCCGTCCTCGTTAAATTCTTCAAAATATTCCTGCGGGGAGATCCCACCGTGAAATTCCGGGTAGTCGCTTTCACCAATATCCAGCTTCCAGGTCACGCCGGAAATCCTGCTGATATCCTCATCTGCTTCCGTTTCTGCACTTTCTTTTTCGGTGTCAGCTTTCGCATCTATCTGCTGTTCGCCTTCTGCTTTTTGAGCATCCTCTGAGGTTTCCTGCTTCATCCGAACCTCCAGAGTATCCGGAAGGATGATATCGCTTTCTTTGGCACCCAGAGAGAGCTTCTGTACCGCAATAGCCTCATCCAGCCCCAGAAACGCTTCTATCTTTGCTCCTGTTGCTGTTCCGTTTGGTGCTCCGTTTATTCCGGCCTCGGTTCCTGTTATTGCTCCGTTTGCCCCTGCTTCTGCTTTGTTTGTACCTGACTCGCCACGGTTATCTTTTACTTCCGCATTCGACGGAGAAGCATCCGACGGAGAGGCTTTTAATGCAGATTTTTTTAATGCAGCTTCTTTTTCTGCTGTTTCCGCAGTATCATCTGCTCCCGTTTCAGCCCCGATCCGCTGCAGCGAACCGGCCGCCAATGCCTGCGGCTGCCATTCACATGTATTCCATATTAATATAGCTGACAATGCAGCTGCTAAAATTCGTTTTGATTTTTTTCTCATACCATTTTCCTCCCACTGAGACAAATTTGCTATTACTCACCACCCGAAAGAGGCGGGAGTCTTCTCGACTGTGATAAACATCAGATTCCCGCAATATTTACATTTTTCGCATAATCTTCTATACTAATAGTATATCAATTACGTGTTTTTCTGAAAACCACCTCGACGCAAATGGTCAAACCTCGACCTAATTGGTTCAGAAGCATCGTGGTGAAGGGAGTGCTGCAGTGATGATGCATATTGCTATTGTGGAAGATTTCGTTTTCGATCAGGAGCATCTGATCGATTTAATACAGAAGGATTTCGAGAAACATGGAGAAATGGCTGATTTTACCTGCTATGAGAGCGGTGAAGCCTTTTTAAAGGCTTTCCGCCCCGGTCTTTTCAACGCTGTATTTATGGATATTATGCTTGCAAAAAACGGTCTGAACGGGATTGAAACAGCCGAAAAGCTTCGAACTGTTGCCGCACGGATCCCTCTTATCTTTGTGAGCAATGAGCGGGATTATTCCCTTGAGGGATACCGGGTACATCCGCTTGACTATCTCTTAAAGCCGGTGGATGCAGACGCTCTGGACTGGTGCCTCAATGAGATCCGCACCTTTCTTTCCGAACCGGCTTACATTGAGATTCAGGCTGTCCTTGGACAGGGGCAGTCATCCTGCCAGCGGATTCTTCTGGATGATTTTTTATACGCGGAAACGCAGAATCACCGCCTGATCATCCACACGTTAAAGGGGGATGTTGCCACACGTCTCTCCTTTTCGGATCTAATGGAGCTGCTGCCGAAAGGCGGACGTTTTTATATGAGCGGCCGCAGTCTCCTCCTCAATTTTTCACAGGTGATCTCTGTGGAGGAGGATGGTTCTGTCCGTCTGAAAAATGGTTCCTGCCTTTTCTGCAGCCGTCGAAAGAAAAAAGAGACAAAGGAAGCATTTATGGAATACCTGTTTACCTGTATGCGGAAGGGAATGATAACCGATGAGTAAGGCGGGCTTATTTCTACATACCACTATTAATCGAGATAGCGGTGATCATGATCGTCTATGCATTTTTTGTTCGGAAGCATACGTCTTATGGCAAAAAATGGTATGCCTTTATGAAATGGTTCGAAACCAGAGATGATACCCTGCTTGATATCATACGGGAATAATGCCATGCAGGGAAGCTTTGGAGCATGCGATTCTCCACCTACTGCCCATTCTTCGAATACATCACTTTCGCACTGATCCCCCTGATCTTTCCAAGCTTCCCGGAAAGCGCGCTGATCCGGTCGGCCGGAGCGTCTACGATAACGCTGATGATGTTCACATGTTTCTTTTCATATGGAAGTCCCATTCTTCCGATAATATAGGGGCTGTAATCGTGAAGGATCTGGTTGACCTCCCCCACAGCCTCTTTATTTTCTACAATGATTCCCACTACTGCGATTCTTGTTTCCTGTTCCATAACCTTCTCCTTTTGTCCTGCCGAAAATATTTCTTTTATCTTAATGTCAGAGAATTCTCTATGTCAAGTATACACTGTGAAATTGTTCTTATAACACATCTTTGGCGTTACTGCACACGGGTAGGAATTTTCTGTTACATAAAAACAGTTCCGGCATACAGACTCTTCTGTCCATATCGCCGGAACTGTTTTTATTTTTACATGATCTTATCGCGGTAAAGTTCTCTTACTTTCTTATTAAAAGTGACTTACCAGTCATCTCCTTCGGCTGTTCCATTCCCATAAGCTCGATCAGGGTCGGAGCGATATCCGCGAGGCAGCCGCCCTCTCTGAGGCCGTAGCCCTCGCCCGCGTTTACAAGAATGAACGGAACCGGGTTTGTTGTGTGAGCGGTCCACGGCTCTCCTGTCTTGTAGTCGATCAGCTGCTCTGCGTTTCCGTGGTCAGCACAGATGAACATCACGCCATCAACCTCTTTGATTGCCTCAACTGCTTTTCCAACGCACTCGTCGACAGCCTCGATGGCCTTGACCGCCGCGTTCTCAACGCCTGTGTGGCCTACCATATCCGGATTTGCAAAGTTTACGATGATAACATCATATTTTCCGGAGCGGATCGCGTCTGTCAGTTTCTCACAAACGGCCGGTGCGCTCATCTCCGGCTGAAGGTCATATGTTGCGACCTTCGGGGACTTCACAAGGATACGGTCCTCACCCGGATTCGGCTCCTCAACGCCGCCGTTGAAGAAGAAGGTAACGTGGGCATATTTCTCTGTCTCGGCAATTCTCGCCTGAGTCTTCCCGTGGGCAGCAAGGAACTCACCGAGAGTATTCTTGATCGTCTCTTTCTTGAATGCGACAAGTTTGTTCGGGATCGTCTCATCGTAATCAACAAAGCATACATAGGTGGTCTTGATCCTCTTCGCTCTCGCAAATCCTGTAAACTCGTCATCACAGAATGCGCGGGTCATCTCTCTTGCGCGGTCCGGACGGAAGTTGAAGAAGACCACGGAATCGTTGTCCTTAATGGTTCCGATCGCATTTCCATCTTCTCCTGTCACGACAGCCGGAACAACGAACTCATCCGTCTTTCCGTCATCGTAGGACGCCTGAATCAGTTCCGTCGCGGATGTTCCCTTATTGCCCTCGCCTGCTGTCAGTGCCTTATACGCAAGCTCCACACGGTCCCAGCGGTTATCACGGTCCATCGCATAGTAACGTCCCATAACAGATGCCACCTTGCCGACACCGAGCTCTTTCATCTTCTCCTCTAACGCTGCGACGAAATCCTTTCCGGATGCCGGCGGAGTGTCACGGCCGTCTAAGAAGCAGTGAACGAATACCTTGTCGAGACCGTTTCTCTTTGCGAGCTCTAAGAGTCCGTAAACATGGGTGATATGGCTGTGTACGCCGCCGTCGGATAAGAGTCCGAACAGGTGAAGCGCGGAGTTATTCTTCTTGCAGTTCTCAACAGCTGCAAGGAACTCTTCGTTCTTGAAGAAATCGCCGTCCTGGATAGACTTTGTGATTCTTGTCAGTTCCTGATAAACAATGCGGCCTGCGCCCATGTTCAGGTGTCCGACCTCAGAGTTTCCCATCTGTCCGTCCGGAAGTCCGACAGCAAGTCCGCTGGCCTGACCTTCCACAAACGGGCACTCCTTCATTAAGCGGTCCATCACCGGCTTCTTCGCCTCATATACCGCATTTCCTTCATGTGTTTTATTCAGTCCGTAACCATCGAGGATCATTAACACTACTGGCTTTTTGCTCATGATTTTTTCTCCTTTATTGCGTGACTGCAGGAGCCAGCTCCAAACGGAAGCTTCCTGCGTTCTTTATAAATGCAATCATTTTCTGCGGTCGGAACGGAGCTTTCCGTCTAACGCTTTGATATTGGTACTATCATCGCAGAAACACCTATATTTTATACCAATTATATCGTTCCTGCAACTGTTTTGGAGGGAGAAATTGTTATAAATTTATCAGTCTTGATCTACACGATCCTCCCCGCCTTCGTTCTCTCCGGAATTTCCACTCCAGAAAACTCATACCCGAAAAAAGGAGCTTCCTTCCAGGTGAGCATTCTATCCTACAGCGATTTCACAATTTTTTCACATCAAACACAATATTTCGACACATTTTTCCAGTATCCTGTAAAGCGTAACAGGACAGCAAGCCTGGAACAAAATATACTTTTTCATACTTGACCGGCAGAGCGTTCTGTCGGTCCCTCCCTTTTGTTTCAAAAACATTTACAATATAAATCTCCTCTTTTTGAGGCTGCCGCAGGAGTAGAAATGCGGCAGCCTTTTTATTCGTTCCATCAATCGCTTGAACTACAGTTCTGTATAACAGACTGTACTGAAATATGATTTTTGCATCTTCATATTGCTTGCAAATGCTTGCATTTAGGATCTGCCGTCAGGATCATAGTGTTCTTATCGATCTTTGAATTAAATTTTCATGTTTCTTTTCATTTTTTCGGTTTCTGTGAACTTTCCGGGTATTTTTCTTCCCGATTGTAAGACGCGATGCCAATGCTCTTCAATCGCTGTTTTTCCTTATAAAATAAGGCTTTGTGGGGATTCCCCGAACCCGGAAGATTCTCCGAAATAACTTTTTTTCAAAAAATTGAAATTTCCCAAAAAAACGCTTGCATTTTTTTCAAGGTCATGCTATTATATACGAGTCGCTGGTGAACAGCACAAAACGCAAAGCCTTAAAGACATCGAGGCGTGGCTCAGTTTGGTAGAGCGCTGCGTTCGGGACGCAGAGGTCGCAAGTTCGAATCTTGTCGCCTCGATTCTGGCCTGTTGGTCAAGCGGTCAAGACGACGCCCTCTCACGGCGTAAACCCGGGTTCGATTCCCGGACAGGTCATGAAGCTGTATGGAACTTCCATACAGCTTCTTTTTTTATATCTATCATAGTTTTCATTAATAGAAAATTGTAGAATATCAATATAAAATGTGATATGCTGTAAACGCTGCCGAACCTCCAGCAGAAAGGAGGTGTGCGTCCATGACAGAATTGTTCACCACATTTCTTGTCTCTGTTATAGCAGGTGTAGTTAGCTGCTACATATGCAAATGGCTGGACAGAGATAAATAGGCAGCAACAGCCTATGCGGAGTGGTTCACCGTAACGAACAAGAAAACCCCAGAGGTGGCAGCCTCTGGGGTTTTTGCGTCGCATGAGAAAAGTTCACCACATTTCTTAGCTGCCTACATCATATTCTATTTTTTTTTAAATGTCAATATGATATCAAAATCACCCATCCAAAGAACT
Organism: Pilosibacter fragilis; assembly: GCF_032490495.1. Classification (NCBI taxonomy): domain Bacteria; kingdom Bacillati; phylum Bacillota; class Clostridia; order Eubacteriales; family Clostridiaceae; genus Pilosibacter; species Pilosibacter fragilis. Next base: position 330,113 of record NZ_JAVYJB010000003.1, read on the forward strand.
CCAGACCGAAACCTATTTCCATACGCTATGACTTATTTCAATTTTTTTCACAAATAATTCATGTTTTCTTTCCTCTTTTTGTTACAATTTATGCTATAATATCTATGAATGAGTCATGGTAAAGTATCATGACTCTATTTACGCAAGAAAAAGCTGATCCGCTGCTGCTTTGGGACCGGTTTTTGCGTCACTGACCCGGCGGCTGCTGCCGTCTGTACCAGAAGGAGGAACATCGCGAACTTATGGATTACCCTGTATTAAAAAAGAACTTCGAAAACCATCGTTTCCATACATCATATTTTGAGACAAAGGAGGAAGCTGCAGCTTATCTTGCTGAGCAGATCAAAGGTGAGACCGTTGGCTTCGGTGGCTGTATGACCGCAAAAGAGATGGATCTCTTTGAGATCCTCAAAAAAAACAACGAAGTGATCTGGCACTGGGAACAGGGACCGGATGCAAGGATCCGGGCAAAAAAAGAATCTACCGTATACATACTGAGCGCAAATGCCGCTGCAGAGACCGGTCAGATCATCAACATTGACGGAAGCGGAAACCGTCTTTCCGAGAGCTTATTTGGACCGAAACGAGTATACTATGTGATCGGAAAAAATAAGATCGCGCCGGATCTGTCCTCCGCAATGGACCGCGCGAGAAATATCGCCTGTCCAAAGAACGCGGCGCGTTTTAATAAGAAGACTCCATGCGTCGTGTCCGATGGCAAAAAGTGCTATGACTGCAACAGTCCGGAGCGGATCTGTAACGCGATCCTGATCTTAGAACGCCCCTGTACCGGAATGGAAGTTGAAATGGTATTTATCAATGAAGATCTTGGATATTAAAGGAGAGACACATGAATATTCTGTTTTTTCTAACACCAAAGAATGATGTGGCATTTATTTATTCCGACGCGAACCTCAGAGAAGCGATCGACCTGATGGAGGCGCACGGCTATTCCGCCCTGCCGATTCTCACAAAGCAGGGACGGTATGCGGGAACGCTGACAGAAGGTGATCTGCTCTGGTACATGAAGAGCCATCTGAACCAGAGTTTAAAGGATATGGAGCTGATCTCCGTCATGGAGGTAAAGCGCCGTCAGGACAACAGCCCGGTAAACGCCGGAGCAAAGATGGAAGATCTGCTGGATAAGGCGATGCAGCAGAACTTCGTCCCGGTACTCGATGACAATAAATCCTTTATCGGAATTATCACGAGACGTGATATCATGAAATATTTTTCCGGTTCCTATAAGAAAACAGGAAATGCTTAAGTTATTGGATTCCGGGTGAAATGGCTTTTTTCAGACCGTCGCATAAGTTCCTGTCATTTTCTTCCAGCATCATTTTCTGCCGTCCGGTTATACTGATACCATCCCAGAAAAAGGTGGTGAGAAATGATGAATCAGGAAAAGAACGACAGCATCCAGTGCTCGATCCATAACTGCGTGCATCATGCGGAAAATGTGGATTACTGCACCTTAGACCGTATCCATGTAGGAACGCATGAACTCAATCCTACAAAAAAGGAATGTACCGACTGTGATTCCTTCCAGTGCAAGATGTAGTCCGGTCTGATGTTTGACGAGAAAAGAGATCCCTTCCTCCCATAAATTTTATGGAAAAGGAACGGGATCTCTTTTTCTATTCTTCTACCGTGAATTTCCCACCGCAGCCGGCTGCGGATCGAAGCTCGGGTTGAAGGCGTAGAAGTTTCTGGAGTCCAGCTTCTCCTGAAGACCGCGAAGAGCTTCTCCGAAACGCTGGAAGTGGACGATCTCACGCTTCCTTAAGAAACGGATCGGTTCGCAGACATCGGGATCTGTCACGACACGAAGAATGTTGTCGTAGGTGCTCCGGGCTTTCTGTTCTGGGGCGACCTTGTAAGTACAACATATACAAAAATATAGAGGGTAAAGCAGATATTCCGCCTTTCCAGTGTATCAATTCAGACGTTCAGAAATGAGCGTCTATTTTTTTACCCTAAAATCAGAAAGGACGTGATACCACGAAGAAATCACCACCGCCGGAGCGTTCCCCTCCGGCTTTCAGACCGGAACCCGAAACCTACCATCAAACACAACATTCAGAAAGGACAGGTACATCTATATGGAATTAAAATTTGTTATCCCCAACATGGAAAAGACATTCGGCAACTTGGAGTTTGCCGGAGAAGACAAAACAGAACAGAGAAGAATCAACGGACGCATGGCGGTATTCTCCCGCAGCTTCAATCTGTATTCAGACGTACAGAGGGCGGATGATATTGTGGTTATCCTCCCTGCCGAAGCCGGAGAAAAACATTTTGACTTTGAGGAACGTGTGAAGCTCGTCAATCCCCGTATCACCGCAGAGGGCTATAAAATCGGCACAAGGGGCTTTACCAACTACATTTTGCACGCTGACGATATGGTAAAAGCGTAAGGAAAAGGAGGACATCAGACTATGAGATTAGCAAACGGAATCGTGATTGACAAGGAAGCAACATTCGGTGCATTGAAATTTTCTGCCCTCCGCCGTGAGGTTCACCTCCAGAATGAAGACGGCTCGGTATCAGAAGAAATCAAGGAGCGTACCTATGACTTAAAATCCAGAGGACAGGGGCGTATGATTCAGGTTTCCATCCCTGCCAGCGTGCCGTTAAAGGAGTTCGATTACAACGCAGAGGTGGAACTTATCCATCCAGTGGCAGATACCGTGGCAACGGCTACCTTTCAGGGAGCAGAGGTGGACTGGTACATCAAGGCAGAGGATATTGTCCTGAAAAAAGGGGCTGCCATGAATCCGCAGCCACCGAAGAAAGACGCTCCCCCTGTAAAATAACAGGAACATAAAAAAACGAAAGGAGGATTATTCCCATGAAGCAGCTTTTCCCCCGTGGAAAACGTATCCGCCCCACGGATAAAGACCTTGTGTTCCATACTGCCCTTGCCGCCCTGTTCCCTGTCTTCCTGCTGGTTGTCCTGCTGTTTCATATCCGGCAGATTGCCGGAACCAACTGGCAGGAAGTGTCCCTTTCCCAGATAATACAGGATGTAAATCTCCCTTACCTATTATTCAGTATGGGCGTGGCAGGGCTGGTGTGTCTTGCAGCCGTTCTTCTGTTCTGGCGATACCGCAGGGACGAAGTAAAACAGCTCATCCATCGCCAAAAGCTGGCAAGGATGGTGTTGGAAAACAAGTGGTATGAATCGGAACAGAGAAAGGAAGGCACTTTTTTCAAGGACTTGTCTTCCAGCCGTTCCAAAGAAGCCATCACTTACTTTCCAAAAATCTACTACCGGATGAAACAGGGCTTGCTCCATATCCGTGTGGAAATCACCTTGGGGAAATATCAGGAGCAGCTTTTAAACTTGGAGAAAAAGCTGGAAAGCGGCTTGTACTGTGAGCTGACGGATAAGGAATTAAAAGATTCCTATGTGGAATACACCCTGCTCTATGATACCATTGCCAACCGTATTTCCATTGAGGACGTACAGGCAAAGGACGGCAGGCTCCGGCTTATGAAAAATGTCTGGTGGGAGTATGACAAGCTCCCCCATATGCTCATTGCCGGAGGAACCGGCGGCGGAAAGACCTACTTTATCCTGACCCTCATTGAAGCCCTGCTCCGCACCAACGCCGTCCTGTTCGTATTAGACCCCAAAAACGCCGACCTTGCAGATTTACAGGCGGTTATGCCGGATGTGTACTACAAAAAGGAAGATATGCTCGCCTGTATTGACCGTTTCTATGAGGAAATGATGAAACGCAGCGAAGACATGAAGCTCATGGAGAATTACCGGACAGGGGAAAACTACGCTTACTTGGGACTTCCGGCACATTTCCTTATCTTTGATGAATATGTGGCATTTATGGAAATGCTCGGCACAAAGGAAAATGCCGCCGTCCTCAACAAGTTAAAACAAATCGTTATGCTTGGGCGGCAGGCAGGCTTCTTCCTGATTCTCGCCTGCCAGCGTCCGGACGCAAAGTATCTGGGAGATGGAATTCGTGACCAGTTCAATTTCCGTGTGGCTCTGGGGCGGATGTCGGAAATGGGCTATGGGATGATGTTCGGGGAAACCACAAAGGATTTCTTCCTAAAGCAGATAAAAGGGCGTGGCTATGTGGATGTGGGAACCAGCGTTATCTCGGAGTTTTACACGCCCCTTGTACCAAAAGGACACGATTTCCTCAAAGAAATAAAAAAACTGACAGACAGCAGGCAGGGAGTGCAGGCGGCGTGCGAAGCGAAAGCCGCAGAAACGGACTGACCTGCTGTGGCTGGTGTGCCGTAAGGCACGCCAGCATAAACCCCTCGTATCTAACAGAGGGGTACAAATCGACAGGCAACAACCAAACAACAGGGCAGAATCCCACGGTACACAAGGGATTTTCCCATATCCGGCGTGTGTCAACAAGGCTCTGAAAGTTGACATACGCTTTTTTAGACAGGAGGGATTTTCACTGAATGAAGAAACATGGGTACGGGACATCAAAGAAAAACGGGAAGTTTACGGTATCTCACAACAAAAACTTGCCCTAGCTGCCGGAATCACCCGTCCGTACCTGAGCGATATTGAAACGGGCAAGGCTCACCCATCCGAAGCATTACAGGAAGCCATCACGGAAGCTCTGGAACGCTTCAATCCAGACGCTCCTCTTGAAATGCTCTTTGATTATGTTCGGATTCGTTTTCCCACTACGGATGTGAAGCATATCGTGGAAGACGTGCTTCGGCTAAAGCTCCCCTACTTTATCCATGAAGACTACGGCTTCTATTCTTACACAGAGCATTACTATCTGGGGGATATTTTCGTTCTGGTATCGCCGGAACTGGAAAAAGGGGTACTGCTGGAACTGAAAGGGCGTGGCTGCCGCCAGTTTGAAAGCTATCTGCTGGCACAGGAACGGAGCTGGTATGAATTTTTCATGGATGTTCTCATGGAAGACGGCTTGATGAAGCGGCTTGACCTTGCCATCAATGATAAAACGGGAATCCTGAACATTCCCCATCTGACAGAGAAGTGCCGGAATGAGGAATGTATCTCGGTCTTCCGCAGCTTCAAAAGCTACCGCAGCGGTGAACTGGTACGGCGTGAGGAAAAAGAATGTATGGGGAATACCCTGTATATCGGCTCCCTCCAAAGTGAGGTATATTTCTGCATTTACGAAAAGGACTATGAGCAGTACAAAAAGCACGATATTCCCATTGAAGACGCAGAGGTAAAGAACCGCTTTGAAATCCGGCTGAAAAATGAGCGTGCCTTTTACGCCATCCGTGACCTGTTAGAACATGACAATCCAGAACGGACAGCCTTTCAAATCATCAACCGCTATGTCCGGTTCGTGGACAGGGACGATACGAAACCCCGTTCTGACTGGCGTATCAGTGAGGAATGGGCGTGGTTCATTGGGGAACACAGGGGCAGCATGAAGCTGACAACCAAACCGGAACCCTATTCCTTTGAACGTACTCTGCACTGGCTCTCCCATCAGGTAGCCCCCACATTAAAGCTGGCTCTCCGTCTGGATAAGATGAACCACACCCAGATTGTCCATGACATCATCACCCATGCAAAGCTGACGGAGAAGCACGAAAAAATCCTGAAGCAGCAAGCCGCCGCTGCAAAGGAGGTGGTGCTTTAACGGCGGCAATTTTGGAACCTAAGAACTCTTACAGGAAAGAAAGGAGCTTTTATGAATTTCGGACAGAATCTTTACAACTGGTTTTTATCCAACGCCCAGTCCCTTGTGCTGCTGGCAATCGTGGTAATTGGACTGTACCTCGGATTTAAGAGGGAATTTTCCAAACTTATCGGTTTTCTGGTAGTTTCCCTTGTAGCGGTTGGGCTGGTCTTCAATGCGGACGGTGTAAAGGACATCTTACTGGAACTGTTCAATAAGATTATCGGTGCATAGAAAAACCCATTTTACACTTCCGTTATGGAGCAAGCTCTGATTGCTTCATGGCGGAAGTCCACTAGGGGCTTGGGGAGCGTAACTCCCCAAAAACCTGACAGAGAAAGGACGTGATACAGATTGAGGAAATGAAAATCTACATCCTGAACACCACACGGTTTTACCATGAGGATTTTGAGGAATATCCGGGGGCATGGTTTTCCTGCCCCGTGGATTTTGAAGAAATCAGGGAACGTCTTGGGGTTCAGAGTGAGGAAGAAATCGAAATTGAAGACTATGAGCTGCCGTTTCCATTGGAGGGCAACACAAGGCTCTGGGAAATCAACGCCCTTTGCCGGATGGTACAGGAAATGCAGGGAACGCCCCTCTATTATGAAATGGATGTGGTACAAAAGCGGTGGTTTTCCAGCTTTACGGAATTTATCGACCACAAAGACCAAATACGCTGCTATCCGGTGCAGGACGGGGAATCCCTCGCCCGTTATCTGGTACAGGAGGTACAGCTATTTGGAGAAGTACATCCAGACCTGTTGAACCATATCGACTACGCTGCCATTGGTCGGGAACTGGAAGCCAGCGAAAACTACCTGTTTACAGACAATGGTATCTTTTCTTACCGATAAAAGGAGGTGGAGGAACTTGGAAGAAATGCGGATTTACATTGCCAACTTAGGCAAATACAATGAGGGCGAACTGGTCGGGGCATGGTTCACGCCGCCTGTGGACTTTGAGGAAGTCAAGGAACGTATCGGTTTGAATGATGAATATGAGGAATATGCCATCCATGATTATGAGCTGCCCTTTGCGATTGACGAATATACCCCCATTGAGGAAGTCAACCGCCTGTGTGAAATGGTGGAGGACTTACCGGAGTACATTCAGGAGGAACTATCAGAGCTGCAATCCTATTTTGGCAGTATCGAAGAACTCTGTGAGCATGAAGACGATATTATCTGCCATTCCGGCTGTGACGATATGGCGGATGTGGCTCGTTACTATCTGGAAGAAAGCGGACAGCTTGGGGAACTTCCGGCACACTTACAAAACTATATCGACTATGCTGCCTATGGGCGTGACATGGAATTGGAGGGAACCTTTGTTGTCACGAACCACGGCGTATATGAAATCTTACGGTAGACCCGTCTGTATCTCTTTCAGGAAATGCAGGCGGATTTTTTATTCAGGGGCGGCTCTTTTGCTGTCCCCATCTTTTAGAAAGGACGGACAACATGAAGAAAATACGAAGCTATACCAGTATCTGGTCGGTGGAAAAGGTACTCTATTCCATCAATGATTTTAAGCTGCCATTCCCCATCACGTTCACACAGATGGCGTGGTTCGTGGTATCGGTGTTTGCAGTTATGCTCTTGGGGAACCTCCCTCCCCTTTCGTTCATTGACGGGGCATTTTTGAAATATTTCGGCGTACCTTTTGCCCTCACTTGGTTCATGTGCCAGAAGACCTTTGACGGGAAGAAGCCTTACGGCTTCCTGAAATCCGTACTGGCATATCTGGTACGCCCGAAACTGACCTATGCAGGAAAGCCCGTGAAGCTGGAAAAGGAATATCCGGCACAGCCCATCACGGCAGTAAGGAGTGATATTTATGGCATATCCGATTAAATATATCGAAAATAACCTTGTGTTCAACCATGACGGGGAGTGCTTCGCTTACTATGAGCTGCTTCCCTACAACTATTCCTTTTTAAGCCCTGAACAGAAATATCAGGTACACGATTCGTTCCGGCAGCTTATCGCCCAGAACAGGGACGGGAAGATTCACGCCCTGCAAATCAGCACCGAATCCAGCATACGGGCAGCACAGGAACGCTCCAAACAGGAAGTAACAGGCAAGTTAAAAGATATTGCCTGTGCAAAGATTGACGCACAGACCGAAGCCCTGATTTCCATGATAGGGGAAAATCAGGTGGACTACCGCTTTTTTATCGGCTTCAAGCTGCTTGTCAATGAGCAGGAAGTCACCATGAAGCAGTTTCGCAGGGAAGCAAAGACCGCCGTTTCCGATTTTCTCCATGAAGTCAACCACAAACTCATGGGAGATTTTGTTTCCATGAGCAATGAAGAAATCTGGCGGTTTCAGAAGATGGAAAAACTGTTAGAGAATAAAATCTCACGCCGCTTCAAAGTCCGGCGGCTTAACAAGGACGATTTTGGCTATCTGATTGAGCATTTATACGGGCAGACCGGAACCGCCTACGAAGATTATGAGTATTATCTTCCGAAAAAACGGTTTCAGGAGGAAACGCTGGTGAAATACTATGACCTTATCAAACCCACCCGTTGTCTGATAGAGGAAAACCAGCGGTATCTGAAAATCGAACAGGAAGACGGGACGGTCTATGCCGCCTACTTCACCATCAACAGCATTGTGGGGGAACTGGACTTTCCATCCTCTGAAATCTTTTACTATCAGCAGCAGCAATTTACCTTTCCCATTGATACCTCTATGAATGTGGAGATTGTGACAAACCGGAAAGCCCTCTCCACGGTGCGGAACAAGAAAAAAGAGCTGAAAGATTTGGACAACCACGCATGGCAGAATGACAGTGAAACCAGTACAAACGTGGTGGACGCTTTAGACAGCGTGAATGAGCTGGAATCCACCTTAGACCAGAGCAAGGAATCCATGTATAAGCTGTCCTATGTGGTGCGTGTGACGGCTCCCGACTTAGAGGAACTGAAACGCTGCTGCAATGAGGTGAAAGATTTCTATGATGATTTGAACGTGAAGCTGGTTCGCCCCTTTGGGGATATGCTGGGGCTGCATGGGGAATTTCTCCCTGCCAGCAAACGGTATCTGAACGATTACATCCAGTATGTCACCAGTGACTTCCTCGCTGGTCTTGGCTTCGGGGCAACCCAGATGTTGGGGGAACCGGAGGGTATTTATATCGGGTACAGCCTTGATACGGGAAGAAACGTGTACTTAAAGCCTGCCCTTGCCAGTCAAGGAGTAAAAGGCTCCGTCACCAACGCCCTTGCTGCCGCTTTTGTCGGCTCCCTCGGCGGCGGAAAATCATTCAGCAACAACATGATTGTTTATTATTCCGTTTTATTTGGGGCACAGGCACTCATTGTTGACCCGAAAGCAGAACGGGGACGCTGGAAAGAAACCCTGCCGGAAATCGCCCATGAAATCAATATCGTAAACCTGACCTCGGAGGAACAGAACAGGGGCTTACTCGACCCGTATGTGATTATGGAGAACCCAAAGGATTCCGAATCACTGGCAATCGACATCCTGACTTTTTTAACGGGCATTTCCAGCCGTGACGGGGAAAAGTTCCCTGTTCTTCGGAAAGCCATCCGTGCGGTGACAAACAGTGAAGAACGGGGGCTTTTCAAAGTGATTGAGGAACTACGGGCGGAGGGAACCGCCATCAGCACCAGCATAGCCGACCATATCGAATCCTTTACGGACTATGACTTTGCACACCTGCTCTTTTCGGATGGGGATGTCACACAGTCCATCAGCCTTGAAAAGCAGCTCAACATCATTCAGGTAGCGGATTTGGTGCTGCCGGATAAGGAAACCTCGTTTGAAGAATACACCACAATGGAATTGCTTTCCGTAGCAATGCTCATTGTAATCAGTACCTTTGCCCTCGACTTCATCCATACAGACCGCAGCGTGTTTAAGATTGTGGATTTGGATGAAGCATGGAGCTTCTTACAGGTGGCACAGGGCAAGACTCTCTCTATGAAGCTGGTTCGTGCCGGACGTGCCATGAACGCAGGCGTTTACTTTGTCACCCAGAACACGGACGATTTGCTGGATGAAAAGCTGAAAAACAATCTGGGCTTGAAATTTGCGTTCCGTTCCACAGACATCAACGAAATCAAGAAGACCCTCGCCTTTTTCGGGGTGGATTCCGAAGATGAAAACAACCAGAAGCGGCTCCGTGACTTGGAAAACGGACAGTGCCTTATCAGTGATTTGTACGGGCGTGTGGGCGTGATACAGTTCCATCCTATCTTTGAAGACCTGTTCCATGCCTTTGATACCAGACCACCCGTGAGAAAAGAGGTGGAATGATGGTGATACATAGAACTTCCAACGGGCAGCAACTCCCTGTTCCCTATTCAGTCAAAAAGGGGTTGTCTTGGAAAATGGCAGGAAAAGTGATTGGCAGGGTGCTTCTGGCACTCCTGCTCATCCTCCTGTTGCTTGCAGTCTTCGGCACAGCCGCCCACGCTGCCGGACTGGTGGATGATACGGTGGACGCTGCCAACGAATACAGCAAATACCCTCTGGACAACTACCAGCTTGATTTTTATGTGGACAGCGGATGGGACTGGCTCCCGTGGAACTGGCTGGACGGTATCGGAAAACAGGTGATGTACGGACTGTATGCCATCACAAATTTTATCTGGACAATCAGCCTGTACCTTTCCAACGCCACGGGGTATCTGATTCAGGAATCCTACTCGCTGGACTTCATTTCCTCTACGGCGGATTCCATTGGGAAAAATATGCAGACCCTTGCAGGCGTTACCACAGGCGGCTTGTCCTCGGAGGGATTTTATATCGGGTTCCTTCTGATTCTCATTCTGGTGGTGGGGCTTTACGTTGCCTACACAGGGCTTATCAAACGGGAAACCACAAAAGCCATCCATGCCGTTGTGAATTTCGTGGTGGTGTTCGTGCTGTCCGCTGCCTTTATCGCTTATGCTCCTGATTATATCGGGAAAATCAATGAATTTTCCGCAGACATCAGCAATGCCAGCCTGACCCTTGGCACAAAGATTGTGCTGCCGAACTCGGAAAGTCAAGGAAAAGACAGCGTGGATTTGATACGGGACAGCCTGTTTTCCATACAGGTCAAGCAGCCGTGGCTCCTGCTGCAATACGGCAACTCGGATGTGGAGAGCCTTGGGGCTGACCGTGTGGAACGCCTGCTCTCAACCAGCCCAGACGAAAACAACGGGCAGGACAGGGAAGAAATCGTGGTGGAGGAAATCGAAGACAAAGAAAATACCAACCTTACCATCACAAAGACCATTAACCGCTTGGGAACCGTCTTCTTCCTGTTCATGTTCAATATCGGTATCTCCGTTTTTGTATTCCTGCTCACGGGAATAATGATTTTTTCACAGGTGCTTTTTATCATTTACGCCATGTTCCTGCCTGTGAGCTTTCTCCTCAGCATGGTTCCCTCTTTTGAGGGGATGTCCAAACGTGCCATTACGAAACTGTTCAATACCATCCTTACCAGAGCCGGAATCACCCTGATTATCACGGTAGCGTTCAGTATTTCCACCATGCTCTACAACCTGTCTGGGGAATATCCGTTCTTCCTGACGGCGTTCTTGCAGATAGTGACCTTTGCCGGAATTTATTTCAAGCTGGGGGATTTGATGGGGATGTTCTCCTTACAGAGTGGGGATTCCCAAAGCATGGGAAGCCGTATCATGCGAAGACCCCGTATGCTCATGCACGCCCATATGCACCGTTTACAGCATAAGTTGGGACGTTCTGTGGCAGCTCTTGGGGCTGGTACGGCTGCATACCACGCAGGGAAGCAGGCTGGCTCAGACCAGAGAACTGTTTCAACATCCGGTTCTTCCAAACGGACACAGGCAGACCACAGCAGACCAGACGGGCAGGCAGCACCGGAAAAGGAATCCGCATGGAAACGGGCTGGCTCTGCGGTAGGTGCGGTGGCAGATACCAAAGATAAGATAGCCGATACTGCCGGACAGCTTCGGGAGCAGGCAAAGGATTTGCCCGTCAATGCAAAGTATGCCCTTTACCACGGGAAAACACAGGTATCAGAGGGAGTACGGGACTTTACTTCCAGCGTGACCCAGACCCGAACTGCCAGAGCCGAACAGCGGAACGCACAGGCAGAAAGCCGCAGACAGACCATTGCAGAACGCAGGGCGGAACTGGAACAGGTAAAACAGCCGCAAAAGACAGCTTCCGAAATACCCAAAGGGGCGGCTCCTGTCCATGAACGCCCTATTACTACAAAGCAACCAGAAGATTTTCGACATCATGCAGATACCACTCATGCAGGAAAACCAGCCATGCAGCCAGCTTCCCCATCCATCAGGGAACGGGGACAGGTTCCTTATGGGGGAACTGTGGCGGAACGGGCTTCGGTTCCGGTGGTAAAAGCAGCTTCCATCCACCATGAACAGACACCGCCTGTAAGGACAGAACGCCAGATAGTCCCTCCGGCTTCCCCAGACAAACCAGAGGAAAGACAAAAGACAAATACGGCTCCTGTGATACCGGAAAGAAAACGGGCTGCCCCTGCGGTAAAAGAATCGAACTTTACCATCCGGCGTACCACCGCCAGAAAGGAGTGGACAAAAACGATAACAGCGGCTGCCAAACAAAAGACAGGGGAGAAACCATGAAGTTAAGACACCTTTTCTTTGCCTGTTCCGGCGTGTTCGTGATGATATTCTCCCTGCTCCTTTTGGTGGTGATTGTCTTCTCGGATGAGGAAGACGGAGGAAGCGGCGGAAACCTTATCTATGGGGGCGTGAGCGTATCACAGGAAGTCCTCGCCCATAAGCCTATGCTGGAAAAGTATGCAAGGGAATATGGCATAGAGGAATACTTAAATGTACTGCTCGCCATCATTCAGGTGGAATCCGGCGGCACACTGGAAGACGTTATGCAGTCCTCGGAATCTCTGGGGCTTCCCCCGAACTCCCTTAGCACAGAGGAATCCATCAAACAGGGCTGCAAGTATTTCTCGGAACTGCTCACAACGGCAGAAACAAAGGGCTGTGACTTAAACAGCGTGATTCAGTCCTATAACTACGGCGGCGGTTTCCTAGACTATGTGGCAGGACGTGGGAAAAAGTACACTTTTGAACTGGCAGAGAGCTTCGCAAGGGACAAATCCGGCGGAAAGAAAGTCACCTACACCAACCCTGTTGCGGTAGAGAAAAACGGGGGCTGGCGGTATTCCTATGGGAATATGTTCTATGTCCTCTTGGTATCGCAATACCTGACCGTGGCACAGTTTGATGATGAAACAGTGCAGGCTATCATGGAGGAAGCCTTAAAGTATGAGGGCTGGACGTATGTGTACGGGGGCGATTCTCCCTCCACTTCCTTTGACTGTTCGGGACTGGTGCAGTGGTGCTATAGCAAGGCAGGAATCGCCCTGCCACGGACAGCACAGGAACAGTACAATGTGACGCAGCACATCCCCCTGTCCGAAGCAAAAGCAGGGGATTTGGTCTTTTTCCACTCCACCTACAATGCCGGAACCTACATCACCCATGTGGGGCTATATGTGGGAAATAACCAGATGTACCATGCCGGAAATCCCATTGGTTACGCAGACCTGACAGGCTCCTACTGGCAACAGCACCTTGCCGGAGCCGGACGAATCAAAAAATAAGAAAGGATGAACCGATATGATTCAGATTAGAAAAGAGGAAAACCAGAAAAAGCAGAAAGAAAAGAAACTGAAAGTCTACAAAGTCAATACCCGCAAAAAAACCGTGATTGCCCTGTGGGTGCTGCTGGCAGTGAGTTTCCTGTTTGCCGTCTATAAAAATTTCACGGCGATAGACATTCATACTATCCATGAAACCAAAGTAATTGAGGAACAAATCCTCGACACCCACAAGATAGAGAATTTTGTGAAGAATTTCGCAGAAGTCTACTATTCATGGGAACAGTCCGCCGCTTCCATTGATAACCGGACAAATGCTTTAAAAGGGTATCTCACCGGAGAACTGCAAGCCCTGAATGTAGATACTGTCCGAAAGGACATCCCCGTATCGTCTGCCCTGACTGATTTTCAGATATGGGAAATCACAGAAGAAAAGGAGCAGCATTATCAAGTGACCTATACGGTGGAACAGCGTATCACAGAGGGAGAATCCAGTAAAACTGTCCGTTCCGCCTATCAGGTGACGGTCTATGTGGACGGCTCTGGAAACCTGACGATTGTTCAAAATCCTACCATCACCAGCGTTCCCATAAAATCCGGCTACACTCCAAAAGCGGTACAAAGTGACGGTACGGTGGATTCCATTACTACGGAAGAAATCAACGAATTTCTCACCACTTTTTTCAAGCTGTACCCTACGGCAACCGCAAAGGAGCTGACCTATTATGTGAATGAGGGCGTACTGAAACCTGTGGGGAAAGAATACATTTTCTCGGAACTGGTGAATCCAGTTTACAATCGAAGCGGAAATCAGGTGACAGCTTCCCTTGCAGTGAAATATCTGGATAACCAGACCATGACAACACAGGTATCGCAGTTTGACCTTGTGCTGGAAAAGAACGGGGAAAACTGGAAGATTATGAAATAGTTATAGAAAAACGTGCATTTCTCATTTGAGATTTGCACGTTTCTCTTATAAAGTATTTCTTTTTAAAATTTATCATTAGTCTTTATATTTTTGATTAGCTCCCAATAGTAGTGTGTCAATTGCTTCGGATAATTCTTTTCTTACTTTATCAGGATTAGAAAAAGCATATCTTAATTGTAAAGTTGTATAACCATGAAGCATACCTGTTACCATGTTCAAAATTTCAGTGGTCTTATCTGGATTAAAGCCACATGAGCAAATAAGTGTTTTAAGTAAAGATAGATAATCATTAAAAATGATTGCTGTTTCCTCTGTTCCATTCCAACTAGCCCATTGAATTATTTCATAAACACCGGGATGTTCAATCATATAATTAAGATATTCAACTGCCACTAATTTTAATGCTGAATCCCCTGTCTTACCGATTGCTGCACGAATCATTTTTTCATTCATAGTACGCATACCACTATGTGCTATCTCCCTAAGAAGTTCATCCAAACTTCCTATATGATTATATAAGGAGGGGGTACGAATCCCTAAATTTTCAGCAATAGCTTTCAAAGAAACATTATGAAGTCCATTTCTATCAGCCATATCAGAAGCAGTTTTTATAACTTCGGCTTTTGTAACTCGCATATTCATTTTCCTCTTTCTACACATCATTTACTTCATTTTAAGTAATCAAATTAATGAAGTCAATAATTTGGTTAGAAAAAATGAACTCTTGTATTGACAAACAGTCTTATAATATTTAAAATTACTAATGTAATTAGTTTTTATGCTATTCAAATTAGTTTACGAAAGGAAATACAAATATGTGTACAAGATTTGTGTATAATGGAAAAGAAACCATTGTTGGGTTCAATTTTGATATTGACCTTTCTGAATGGGAACATACTGTAATTGCCGAAAAAGACCGTTTTTTTATAGGGATAAAAATGTCCGATAATAAGTACCACTCTTTTCACGGAATCAATAGAAATGGGAATGTTGGCACATTGTTGTATGTACATGGAAATGACAATGCACAATTTTGCGGTAATGAATCATGCTATACAATAGCTGATTTGACAGAAAACTTTATAAAAGGCAATCTCTCTTTTGACGATTCATTGGAAATAGTGAAAAAAAAGAAAATTACTTATGCACCTGACACTACTATGCAGGCTATGTTTTCGGATAGAAATGGGCGTGTTCTCATTATTGAACCGGGGATTGGGTATCGCTTGGAAAAAGAAAAATATTCCTTAATAACAAATTACTCCATTTTAAAACCAGAATTGACTAATCCATATGTTTTATCTGGGGATAACAGATATGAAAAGGCAAAGGATTTACTGCAAGGATATGGAGAAAACTTCTCTATTTCCAACGCCTTTGATGTACTTAGGTCAGTACGTCAGGAAGGACTTTGGGCAACCAGAGTTTCTTTTATATATTCCGTTGCTAAAAATAAGGTATATTATGTGTTGAACAATGATTTCAAAAATATTGCAGAGTATCAATTCTAATATCACTGCAATTATAAACAAAAGTGGAGGATTTACATTTCCCCCACTTCCTTAGATTTGACAATACCATCTGCAACGCTTTCCATAATAACAAGGTCAGCGTCTGTGAAATTGTCTATTTTGTTTTCTAACTGCCTACGTTTGGTGCTTTTCACCTGACTGCTGGCAGGCAAGAAAAACTCATCCACTGATACATTCAGCAGAGATACAAGGTCGTAAAGCACCTGTAAACTTGGGTGCTGCCCTTTATTCTCAATATTGGTTAAATAGCGTGGGTCAATTTCAATCATTGCTCCCACCTGTTCACGGGTCAAGCCCTGTTTTTTACGGGCTTCTTTTATGGCAAGCCCAAACGCCCTGAAATCATATTTATCTTCTTTTTTACGCATAATACACCACCTCTGTACATTTTACTGTTCCTGTTGTAATAGTGACAGGTATAGAAAAACGTATCGTATAGTTGTACAGTTCCTATTATGCGTACCAAAGATAAAACTATGCTGTCGAAACGGAAATAAAAAAAACCGTTATTTGGCAGCATACTTTCCCTGCGTCAAAAATTACATCATCATTTCCAGACGACGGTTTAACAAAAGCCGCCGTCTTTTTTTGCCTGAAATATAGATGATTTTTAAAGTCTACTACTTTATACAGACAGCGGCTTACAGGAGGAAGCCGCTATGCAAAATATTTTCTTAAATATATCTACATTCGGTAAACCGTTAAAAAAAGCCATCCACCTACACTAGAAAAGTCTGACCCTCAATGTGGTTTTTCAGAATACATAGAAAGAACTATCGAAGCACACAAGCAGAAATATCGTCTGTTTGCGTGCTTTTTTAGTTGGAAGAAAAAGTTTTTAAATTTTTCTTCTCAAAACGCAACTGCACCCCCTGTCCTGTCGGGACTAAGAGCGAAAAGGGGGAAAGAAGCAGAAATTCCTATCAATTCGCTCCCTTTCAAGGCTGGAAAGGGGGTGAGCAATGATGAAGCCATCTGAATTTCAGACAACCATAGAGAACCAGTTTGATTATATCTGTAAAGTCGCCATGGAGGATGAACGCAAAGACCATCTCAAAGCGTTGTCCAGACAGTGTAAACGGGAAACCCTGTTCTGTGATATGGACGATTACACCGTCAATCTGTTTTCTTCCGAAGACACCTATCCATCCCACTTCCATACTTTTGAAATGGATGGATTTACTATCCGCATTGAAAACAGCCTATTAGCAGAAGCATTAGAAAATCTGGATGGAAAGAAACGTGACGTTATCCTGAGATATTATTTTCTTGGATTTGACGATACGGAAATTTCAAAAATTCTGGAAGTCAACCGTTCTACCATCCAGAGAAGAAGACACGCCGGACTGGAATTTATCAAAAAATTTATGGAGGAAGAAGCATGACAGCAAAGCACCCTATGATTCCGTTTCCTGTGATTGTAAGGGCTGCGGACGGTGATATTGAAGCAATCAACCAGATTGTACGCCATTATAGCGGTTTTATTGCCAGCCGTTCCATGCGTCCCATGAAAGACGAATATGGCAATACCCACATGGTTGTAGATGAAACCCTACGCCGCCGGATGGAAACACGTCTGATTGCAAAGATTTTATCTTTTGAAATCAGGGAACCAAAGTAAAAATAACGCTCTCCTGTGGAAGCATGGACAAGCCCATGCTTCCCAGATAGAGTTTGCCAGTCTATTAAAGTGCATTATCACCAGTGCATTTTAACAGGCTGACAAAGCCAGATTGTTCCTTGAAAAAGAAAGCGTCTAATCAACGCAGCATAAAGCAGCCGAATACGTTTCGATAGAAAGAGAGCCGTTGGGCTGGCACGCCGTGACCCACCAAAGGAGGGATGAAACCGGATAGCGATTCCTGCCAGCGTTCCATAAGCAGCTTGCCGCAAAAGCTGCCGCCATGACCTTTCTATTGTGATAATGATACTTCCGTACAGCCTTAGTCCGTGTGATGATGTAGCACCGCTGGCAAAGGGTACGGCTGGATGAGAACCATGCAGGGGTGAGATTCCCATGAGCTTTAGCGAAAGCTGTTCGGTTTGCTAAGGATGATTTTTTCATAATGAACAAGCATTTTTGCATAGTCTGTAAACATAGTAAAGACTGTGAGGTGGAATTATGCCAAAAGAAGCAGAAATTTCCTGCAAAAATGTATTTAAGTGTGAAGATAAGTCGGCATTAAAAAAAGAGTTCAATCAGAAATGGATAGAACTCATCAATCAATTAGAAAAATCCAAAGGGCAGGTATTACCTGTAAAATGATAGACAAACATTTCTCAACACGGTATAATAAGTGTAGGTGGAATGTTTGTTTTATCTTCTCTTTAAGGGAGATAAAATATGATGAACACAAAGTCAAAAGTTGCTATTTATTGCCGCTTATCAGAAGAAGATAGAAACAAACAACATGAAACTGATGATAGTAACAGTATTCAAAATCAAAAATCCATGCTGATTCAATATGTATTGGAACAAGGTTGGGAAGTCTACAATATATACAGTGATGACGATTATACTGGTTCAGATAGACGAAGACCAGAATTTAACAAACTGTTAAATGACGCTGAACACCGAAAATTTGATATTATCCTCTGTAAAACACAATCCAGATTTACCAGAGAGTTAGAATTGGTGGAAAAATACATACATGGATTGTTTCCTATTTGGGGGATTCGTTTTATCAGTATTGTAGATAATGCAGATACCGCTAATAAAGGAAACAAAAAATCAAGACAAATCAATGGTCTGGTTAATGAGTGGTATTTAGAGGATATGTCAGAAAACATCCGCAGCGTATTGACTGACCGCCGGAAGAATGGATTTCATATTGGTGCATTTGCTCTTTATGGTTATAAAAAAGACCCCGAACAAAAGGGACACCTGATTATTGACGAAGAAGCTGCTGCTGTTGTCAGAGAAGTTTTTACTTTATTTTCACAGGGATATGGCAAAACAGCGATTGCCCGTATGCTGAATGACCGTGGGATTCCAAACCCTACGGAATATAAACGGCTTCATGGTTTACGCTATAAGCAGCCTACCAGAAAAAATAGTACCTTATGGAAATATTCTGCTATTGCCGATATGCTAATAAATGAAATCTATATCGGAAATATGGTTCAGGGAAAATACGGCAGCGTATCGTATAAGACAAAACAAAATAAGCCCAGACCTAAAGAGGAATGGTACAGAGTAGAGGGAACACACGAACCGATTATTGACCGTGAACTTTGGGATAGAGTACAATCTATGGTAGCTGAAAAAGCAAAACCATTTACAGTAGGAACTATAGGGCTGTTTGCCAGAAAAGCTCGCTGTATGAACTGTGGCTATACCATGCGTTCTAATAAGCAGACAGATGGAAGACATTATTTACAATGTTCAAATCGCCATGTTGCAAAGGACGCTTGCATAGGCTCATTTATTTCTGTGAAGAAGTTGGAGCAGGCAGTTATTTCTGAACTGAACAAATTATCACAAGAATATCTTGATAAAGATGAATTGGAACAGAACGTGGAATTTCACTCCAACGTAAAGGAGAAAAAAACTGCTTTAGAAACACAACTTGCTACTTATCAAAAAAAGATTGAAGAAGACGCAAAGGTAATCAGAGAACTTTATCTTGATAAAGTAAAAGGGATTCTTTCCGAAAATGATTTCCTGAATTTGTCAAAAGACTTCACAAATGACAGAGAACGGCTTGAAAAGCTGGTGATTGAAACGCAAAAACAGCTTGATGTAATTGAGAGAAAAATCCAGACAGGCGATAATCGCCGCCAGCTTATTGAGCAATACACAAATCTTGAACATTTAGACAGAGAAACCGTTGAAACACTAATTGATTATATATTAGTAGGAAAACGGATTCCAGGGACAAGAAATGTCCCGATTGAAATACATTGGAATTTCTAAGTTCTGTAAAATCTGGTGTCCGGCACACCAGATTATATAGAACTTCTACTTAACACTTCTATGTTGCACTTACGCAGTCGTACCATCCGCAGCAAGATCCTCGAAGAGATCCGTCACAGGATCGCCCTTCGACTGGAACTCGCAGGCGTTAAAGGGCACACCGCCAGCCGCCTGAGGCCAGATCCCCGTGGTATGGTCGATATAGTACGGGCCGAATCCCTGCGCTTCCAGCTCCTCCGCTGTTAAGTTTCTCGTGAGCTGGTGAACGATCGCCGCAACGATCTCCAGATGGGCGAGCTCCTCCGTTCCGATATCCGTCAGAACCGCTTTCTGCTCCCCATACGGCATTGAGTAGCGCTGGGAGAGATAACGCATGGATGCACCCATCTCGCCGTCGGGTCCACCATACTGACTCATAATAAACTGCGCCATCTTCGCATTCGGTTCCTTTATATTTACCGGAAACTGCAATCTTTTTTCGTAGACCCACATCTTAGCATCCTCCTTCCCATGGCCATTTTTCAGTTACCCAGTTCCAGGACATGGACGTGACATCGGTGTATCTCAGCGGCCCAAACCGCCTCTCATAGGCAGCCATGGACTGGTCACGCATGTCACGGACCGTTTTGTAATAGCGAAGTGCATCCTGATTTTCCGGATGAGTGTCTAAGAACAGGACAACATCATCCATCGCAAAACCGGCTTCCATGATCTGACGCATCAACAGTTCTTTATCCCCTGCGGCCATGCCCCCGGCATTCTGGCACGTACCGCACACAGGCATCACATCCTGCGCTGACAGGCGGGAGTCACTCACAGGTTCTGCCGGCATTCCCGGCATCATGCTGCATCGATATAGTTCCCTCATCTTCTGCACCTCCCCACGGCAAATGGAAGATCCAGGGACGGGAAGATCGTTCCCCGGACAAAACCTCTGGCTAACGGATATATGGTCCCCCACATCTGCATCGGAACATATCCCATTCCTATCGGAAATCTTGGATCATTGTCATCAAAACAAAAGTTGGCCACCGGACGCACAACAGGTCCCGGCCCGGAAATATCAGACAGATTTCTGCCGCAGCCGCAGGACGGACCCATAGCGGTATCCGGCAGATCGGAATTTCTGCAATTCATATGCGGATGTCTCCTTTATTTGTTCTGATATTAGAATATGCATCTTTGGCACGTTAGTGCCTTTTATGCAACAGGGAATTTCCTGTTATATAAAAAGCCTCCAGAGAGCTTCCCTGAAGGCTTTTTGGCTTAACTTTGCAAATTACGTGTAATCGTGATCTCTCACTCCAGAAAATCCAGCGCATCCACCGGCACGCCGTCCTTCAGAAACTCGAAGAACACATTCGTGCCTTCCACCGCGTAGTATTTTGTCGGCTCGGCGACATAGCCCAGAAGATCCCCCTGTCGTACATATTCATTTTCTACCACAGGGATCTCTTTCAACTGGCCGCAGACGGCAGTATAGCCGTTTCCCAAATCGAGATCAACATAATTACCGATCTCCTCGTTTGTCCCAACAGAGACCACTCTGGCGTCCGCCGGAGCCGATACCGGGGTGCTGACCTCGCTCTGGATCACATTGGCGGGATTGACTTTGTACTGGTCCAGGGTCGGGAAGTAGGTCGTGGTGTCCATGCAGTAGCCAAGAACGATATTTCCGGTCACAGGCCAGGAGAGCTTATCTGTGTCTGCGAAATCGAGGACCAGGGATTCGCTGACAGCGGCACCGGCTTCCGCCATGGAATGATCGCCTGTCAGGGCGCTATCTGATGCATCAGCAAGACCGGTATCCATCGAAATTTCTCCGGCAAAATTGCCGGGATCAGCGCCAGTTCCGGCACCATTCTTATTGTCTGCCAGACCGACAGCCGTGCCGTCCCCAGCAAGTTCCCCATTCCCGGCTTCATCTCCGGATGCCGCCAGTTCCCCCGCCAGTGTATCGCCTCCGGACTCCGCTCCTGCGTTGGAATCCCCTGCGATCACATGGTCCGGGTCTTCGATCTCCAGATAGGGGCTCTCTCCGATATTTTCTCTCCCCTTCTGAATTCTCACAGCGCCTGCTGCCGCAACAATAGTCAGCAGGCCAAGTACGAGCATGACAAGGACGAATTTGTCCTTGAAAAGCTGATTTCCTCTTTCTTTCACGTTTATCACCTCGGTTATATTCTTACCCACGGTGATGAAGTTATACACGAAATCATACTTTTTTCCGGACGTATCCACCTTTTATCTTCTGTGAGCCACCTTATGCAGGATTAAATAAATACTCTCCAGCATTATTTAGGAAATTAACTATAAATGAACAAATTTGAAAAACTGCACTATTAAGTCTATCACATGCAGACATATAGAATATTAAGCGGACCAATGTCCATGTTACATGCACAATAAGTTATAATTTTTGTGCACTTTTCGGTATTTGCTCATTTATAGAAATTAATACATTTTGGTATCGATCAAACCGAAATACAAAGTTCTCGAATATAAGCGAAACCTGAACTAAGCTTCTTTTACTCCGCAATTTTCACGATCTCAATACCTCGAAAATAATATTTCAGCAGTTCCCGGAACCCGCTCCCCTGCTCTCTCTCCATCGCATCCGCCCCAGCCTGGGAGAATCCGTATCCGCTGCCGATCCCCTTCGATGACACCCGGATCTTCCCGTCCGTGGACGAAAAGTGGAAACAGGATGACTGCAGCCCCAGAGAATCCCGGACCTCATCCCCAGTATAATCCATATCCCCGATCTGTACCCGCCTCACATACCCGGCCTCATCCCGCTCGATGATCTGGATCTTTCCGGCGATTCCGTCCGCTCCCGGGAGCGGACCGCCGATCCTTCCGATCTTATCCGCAAACTCTGCTTCTGTGAATGTACGGATGCTTAAGAATCCATCCACTTCCAGATCCCCTGGGCTTTCCACACTGCAAAGATAGGGGTACGCCGTCAGTTCTCTCGTCTTTCCGTCGGCTGCCAGGCAGTAGAACGGCTCGATCAGCTCCCCGCCGCACTCTGCCACAAGACCTGTCGTCTCCCGCACCGCCAGGCGGACTTTTTCATAATACTCCTTAAAGTGTTCCTTCCCCCACTTCTTCTCCATCTCCCGTATGCTCAGGCAGTCAATATCCAGTTCTTCCTCCATAAAACTCCTGTCAAACGTCCTCGAAATGCCTGAAAAAGTCCCTGCTGCACTTGAATCGGCTCCATCCCCTGCATTTTCCAGCGAGATTCCCGGATCCGCGATCCGGTACACATACGTCCTCGCAAGTACCGCCTGTGCTTTCAGCGTCTCGATCCCATACTCCGCCGGGATCTCCGCCGCCACAACTCCCACAAGGAACTCTTCCGCCGGAACTTCCTCTCCATCGTCCGTCCGGATCCTGCCTGTCCACGCTAACGTCGTTACATAAGGGATCATGACCATCGCAAATAACATCATAAAAAAACGTTTCATAAAAATACCCGCCCCATACACATCTGATATCCGGTTGATCCCCGGTATCTCTAGTGTATGAGACGGGCCTTATTTTTATGTTATGTACTATTCAGTACCTTCATAATTACAGTTACAGTTCAGCCATGCGCTGGTTTGAATGAGAAAGTGTATTGCAAGCTTGCTTGCATAAGCACTTTTTCATCCAAATCAGCATATGGTGGAACCACCAAGCTTCTTGTTTTCATGAATATGAAAACAAGAAGCTGTAATGGCTGAACTGTAACTAATTACAAGCAAAAATTACAGCTCTACCTTGATCTTCTCAAGATGCCAGATATCCCTTACATACTCTTCGATCGTACGGTCAGAAGAGAACTTTCCTGCGGATGCGGTGTTGAGCATCGCGGTTCTTGCCCACCACTTCTCATCGCGGTATGCCTGGTCGATCTTCTTATGTGCTTCCGCATAGGAACGGAAGTCCTTTAAGATAAAGTAGGTATCTGCGCGGTCGCTGCTCTGGGTGTTGAGCAGGGAGTTGTAGATATCGCGGAACAGCTCCGGATCCTGCGGAGAATAGTAGCCGTTGATGAGCTGCATCAGCACGCGGCGGATATCCTGATCATTGTTGAAGATATCCATCGGGTTGTAGCCGCCGTTGTTTTCAAGGTTGATGATCTCATCTGCGGACGCACCGAAGATGAACATATTCTCCTTGCCGACTTCCTCTGCCATTTCCACATTTGCTCCGTCCATGGTTCCGATCGTCAGAGCGCCGTTCAACATGAACTTCATGTTTCCGGTCCCGGATGCTTCCTTACTTGCTGTGGAGATCTGCTCGCTGACATCCGCAGCGGAGAAGATCAGCTCTGCGTTGGATACACGGTAATCTTCAATGAATACGACCTTTAATTTGCCGCCGATGGACTTATCGTTGTTGATCACATCAGCCACATTGTTGATGAGCTTGATGGTCAGTTTTGCACGCTTGTATCCGGCTGCTGCTTTCGCACCGAAGATGAAGGTTCTCGGAACGATGTCCATATTCGGGTTATCTTTTAACTGGTTATAGAGATACATCACATGAAGGATGTTCATGAGCTGTCTCTTGTATTCATGAAGACGTTTTACCTGAACATCGAAGATGGATCGCGGATCGACATCGATGCCGTTGTGCTCCTTGATGTACTTTGCAAGACGGATCTTGTTCTGGTACTTAATATTCATGAATTCCTGCTGGCACTTCTCATCATCCACATAAACAGAAAGCTTTTTAATATTGGAGAGATCTGTGATCCACTCATTTCCGATCTTATCGGTCACCCAATCTGCAAGCAGCGGGTTGCCGTGAAGCAGGAAACGTCTCTGGGTAATACCATTTGTTTTATTATTAAACTTCTCCGGCATCATCTCATAGAAGTCACGAAGCTCCTGTTTCTCAAGGATCTCTGTGTGAAGCTTCGCAACACCGTTTACAGAGAAGCTGCCGACGATTGCAAGGTAAGCCATGCGGACCTGTCCGTCGTAAATGATCGCCATTCTGCGGATCTTCTCGTTGTCACCCGGATATCTCTGCTGGATCTGGGCTACAAAACGGCGGTTGATCTCCTCAACGATCTGGTAAACACGCGGAAGCAGACGGGAGAACAGCTCGATCGGCCATTTTTCAAGAGCTTCAGCCATGATGGTGTGGTTTGTGTAGGCACAGGTCTTTGTCGTGATCTCCCAGGCCTCATCCCACTCTAAGTTCTCCTCGTCAAGTAAGATACGCATTAACTCAGCAACCGCAACGGTCGGATGTGTATCGTTTAACTGGAAGGATGCCTTCTCATAGAATTTATGGATATCGTCATGCTTTTCCTTGTACTTTTTGATGGCACGCTGAACACTGGCAGAAATAAAGAAATACTGCTGTTTTAAGCGAAGCTCTTTTCCGGAATAATGGTTATCATTCGGGTAAAGGACCTCAACGATGGTCTTCGCCAGATTCTCCTGCTCAACAGCTTTCTGGTAATCGCCCTTGTCGAACTCGCTTAAGTTGAAGGTATTCACCGGCTGTGCATCCCAGATTCTTAAAGAGTTTACAACATTGTTGCCGTATCCCATGATCGGAATATCATACGGAACCGCCATAACGGACTGGTAGCCCTTCTGTACGAAATGGTTTCTCTTTCCGTCCCATTCTGTCTCCACATAACCGCCGAATTTGACCTCCGTCGCATACTCTGCGCGGCGGATCTCAAACGGATAGCCGTCCTTCAACCACTCATCCGGGACCTCGATCTGATATCCGTCACGGATCTGCTGTTTGAACATTCCATAACGATAACGGATGCCGCAGCCATATGCCGGATAGCCTAAAGATGCAAGGGAATCCAAAAAGCATGCCGCAAGACGTCCAAGACCGCCGTTTCCGAGTGCCGGATCCCGTTCCTGATCCTCAATGGAATTCAGGTCAAAGCCCAGTTCAGAAAGTGCCTCCTCGATTTCCTTCTGCTCACAGAGGCTGATGATATTGTTGCCGAGGAAACGACCGGTTAAAAACTCCATGGACATGTAGTAAACGATCTTCGCATCCTGCTTGTCGTACTCTTTATGAGTCGCGATCCAGCGGTCGATGATCATGTCCTTAACTGCAAGTGCGACAGCCTGGTAAACCATAGCCGGAGTCGCCTCGTCGATCGTTTTGCGGTAGATGCTCTTTACGTTAAACACAATGGTCTTCTTCAGTTCATCCTTGTTAATTGTCTGACTCACCCCTAAAGTCCTCCTTTATACTCTCTTAATGGCCGGATCCCACGCCATGCCTCTTCAGGCCGCGTCTGTGATCCGGTCAATGTGAACCCCTTATTTACAGGAAGGTTCCGCATTGCGGGTCTGTCCATAAATATTGTTCATGAAATCCCCGCGCTGCGGAACTTTTTCCTGTTGTCATCCGTCTATTTTGTCACTTTCACTACGCCGAATACAACATCCTCGCCGTTGATGTTCCATTCCTTCGTGTAGCCAGCCATCTCACCAAGCATAATGTTGTCAGCCATGACCTCGCTCTTTAACTCGTCCGCGTACTTCTTGATCAGATCTGCGATCTTCTCATTCTTGTCCGCGTAAACGTAGATGTGGTCCATAACCTCGAATCCAGCCTCTTTACGCATGGTCTGGATCTTGCTGACGATCTCGCGGTAGAAGCCTTCCTCGAGAAGCTCCGGTGTCAGTGTTGTGTCGAGAACAACGGTCACGGTATTGTCTGCCTCGGATACATAACCTTCTGTCTGTGCCATGTCGATCAGGAGGTCATCCTTTGTGAGAACGACTTCATTTCCGTCAAAGTTGAAGGTCAGAGCGCCCTTCTCGTTCAACGTATCCATCGCTGCGTTTCCGTCTAACTCAGCCAGAGCTTTCTTGATATTTCCGAGCTGTTTTCCGTACTTCGGTCCTACCGTCTTAAGCTGCGGCTTGAAGGTGTAGGAGGTAAAGCTTCTCACGTCGTCTGTGAACTCTACGGACTTCACATTCAACTCGTCCTCGATGATTTCCTGGTAGAACTCCGGAAGCTTCTCCGGTGCCTTTACGAACATCTTTGCGATCGGCTGACGGTTCTTGATGTTTGCGGTATTTCTTGCCGCACGTCCCATCACAACGATCTTTAAGACTTCATCCATCTTTGCTTCCAGCTCGGCATCGATATGTGCCTCATCAACGGTCGGGAAGTCGCAGAGGTGGATGCTCTCCGGAGCCGTCTTATCGATGGATCTTACCAGGTTCTGGTAGATCTCCTCTGTCATGAACGGGATCATCGGAGCTGCTGCCTTGCTGATCGTCACAAGAGCTGTGTAAAGAGTCATGTAAGCGTTGATCTTATCCTGCTCCATGCCCTTTGCCCAGAAACGCTCACGGCTTCTTCTGACATACCAGTTGCTCATGTCATCCACAAACTCCTGGAGTGCTCTTGCTGCCTCCGGGATGCGGTAGTTCGCAAGGTCATCATCCACTGCCTTAACAGTAGAATTTAACTTGGATAACAGCCATTTGTCCATGACCGGAAGCTTATCGTACTCCAGTGTGTACTTGGTCGCGTCAAAGTTATCAATATTCGCATAGAGAACGAAGAATGCATAGGTGTTCCAGAGAGTACCCATGAACTTTCTCTGTCCTTCCATAACAGCCTTTCCATGGAAGCGGTTCGGCAGCCACGGTGCGCTGTTGATGTAGAAGTACCAGCGGATCGCGTCGGCACCATATGTCTTCAGGGCGTCAAACGGATCGACAGCGTTTCCTTTGGACTTACTCATCTTCTGTCCGTTCTCATCCTGAACGTGGCCGAGAACGATAACGTTCTGGTACGGCGGCTCATTAAAGAGCAGCGTGGACTCAGCGAGCAGGGAGTAGAACCATCCTCTTGTCTGGTCAACAGCCTCGGAGATGAACTGTGCCGGGAACTGTTTGTGGAAAAGCTCCTGGTTCTCGAACGGATAGTGGTGCTGCGCGAACGGCATTGCGCCGGAGTCGAACCAGCAGTCGATAACCTCCGGTACACGGTGCATTTCTTTTCCGCAGTCCGGGCAGGTGATCACTACATCGTCGATAAACGGACGGTGAAGTTCAACCTCTCCCTTGTCTCCATCCATCTCCTTGCTGTATTTCTTAACAACATCCTGATAATTCGGGCTCATCTTCTTTAATTCTTCACGGCTGCCGATGCAGTGCATCTTTCCGCACTCACACTGCCATACCGGAAGAGGTGTGCCCCAGTAACGGTTTCTGGAGATTCCCCAGTCCTGAACATTCTCCAGCCAGTCACCGAAGCGTCCCTTACCGATGGATTCCGGGATCCAGTTGATCTTATTGTTGTTGCGGATCAGATCATCCTTCACCGCTGTCATCTTGATGAACCAGGACTCTCTCGCATAGTAGATAAGCGGTGTGTCACAGCGCCAGCAGAACGGGTAGCTGTGCTCGAAGGCCGGTGCCTCGAATAACAGGCCTTTTTCCTTTAAGTCTTTTAAGACCATCGGATCCGCTTTCTTCACGAATACGCCTGCGTACGGAGTCTCCTTTGTCATGTCGCCCTTTGCGTCTACAAGCTGTACAAACGGGAGATCATAACGGCGGCCTACCTGGGCATCGTCCTCACCAAAGGCCGGTGCAATGTGTACCACGCCGGTACCGTCTGTCAGGGTTACATAATCCGCGCATGTCACGAAGTATGCTTTCTTGTGCTGTTTCTCGCAGATCTCAACTGCGCAGTCAAATAACGGCTCGTATTCCTTGTACTCAAGATCCTTACCGGTGCAGGTCTCAAGAACTTCATATGCCGGAGTTCCATTTTCCTTATCCGCAAGCTTTCCGAGAACGGCATCAAGCAGGGCTTCTGCCATATAGTAGGTATAGCCGTCTGCAGCCTTTACCTTTGCGTAGGTCTCCTTCGGATTTACGCAGAGAGCCACGTTGCTCGGAAGTGTCCACGGTGTTGTGGTCCATGCAAGGAAGTATGCGTCCTCGCCTTTTACTTTGAAGCGGGCGATGGCAGATTTCTCTTTTACATCCTTATATCCCTGGGCAACCTCATGGCTGGAAAGCGGTGTGCCGCAGCGCGGGCAGTACGGAACGATCTTAAAGCCCTTATATAAAAGTCCCTTATCCCAGATCTGTTTTAATGCCCACCATTCGGATTCGATATAGTCATCATGGTAGGTAACATACGGATTATCCATATCAGCCCAGAAACCAACGGTGCTGGAGAAATTCTCCCACATTCCTTTGTATTTCCAGACGCTCTCTTTACATTTCTCAATGAACGGCTCAACACCGTACTGCTCGATCTGCTCTTTTCCGTCGAGACCAAGAAGCTTCTCGACCTCAAGCTCTACCGGAAGTCCGTGGGTATCCCATCCAGCCTTACGCGGAACCATATAGCCCTTCATGGTGCGGTATCTCGGGATCATATCCTTGATAACACGGGTAAGTACGTGTCCGATATGCGGCTTGCCGTTTGCGGTAGGCGGTCCGTCATAAAATACGTATGGGGTTCCTTTTCTGCGGCTGTCAATACTCTTTTCAAAGATCTTTTCGTCTTTCCAGAATTTCTCAACCTGTTTTTCCCTGTCCACAAAGTTCAGGTCTGTTGATACTTTCTCGTACATGACACATTTCCTCCAATCAATGTTTTGCGCATAACTTTCTCGTTGTTATGCTCTTCGTGTTTTGTGTGTCGTATGCTGAATCAGTAATAAAAAAGCCCCGTTCTCAATGAGAACAGGGCGAAAATAACGCTTTTAACCACCTATTGCTGCATACTGACATATGAGTTCCCTTTAACGGCGGAATCACCGGGTACACTTACTTTCCAAAAGCAGTACCGCTTTCAGGGTTCAGCTTCCAGCTCGGGAGTGATCTTCCTTTCACGAAAAAGCACCGGGCTTCCATCGTCCCCGGCTCGCTTTGGCTTTCTGCTTGTGAACCTACTGTCTCCGTCATGGCTTTTTTCTATGGATTGTCTGAATGTAACCATCGAATCTGTTCATAGTTACATTTTTTTACACTCAGACAAAATAATGATGTTGGGGTCAAAAGGTCTTTTGCCCCCTTTGATACCGGATTGTTTCGCACTACGTGCTTCCACAATCCTCAAAACATTCATAATCCGCTCATTTTTCTACGAAAAATGGCTACTTATTCATGTTTTAGGCGGGTCCCAAGGTCAAAAATCCTCTTGCAAGCAAGCTTGCATCAGATTTCCGACCTTTTGACCTTGGTATCAAAATAATTATAGTAATAAGGTATTTAAAAGTCAAGGGAATCCCTCGGGAGTTGCGAAATCTTTCCATATTGATGCCGTCTTCCTGTTTTCTTTCTTAACTTTTTAGGCACATTTTACGTTCTTTTGAAGTGTTCGTTACTTTTTTAACACGCAATTTGCCTTTTCGCACAAGAACTGATATAATCAACCACAACACGTTTGACAGCCGCCCGGTTCTTTTGGGGTGAACCGCACTTAAGCTGTCGTTATCGTCCGGCATTTTTATACGCTCCGGACTGCTGCGTTTAATATTCCGCTGACACTTACCGCGGAGAAATTTAAGGAGAAACATTATGAGCGAACGAAACCTGACGCTGCTTACAGATCTCTACGAGCTGACCATGATGCAGGGTTACTTTCATGCAAAGGATGCAAATGAGACTGTCATCTTCGACGCATTCTACCGCACAAATCCGGATGGAAACGGATTTGCCATCACGGCCGGCTTAGAGCAGGTTGTCGAATACATCGAAAATTTACACTTTGATAAGGAAGATATCGATTATCTCCGCACCACAGGACTCTTCGGGGAAGATTTTCTGGAGTACCTCTCCACCTTTAAATTCACCGGTGATATCTACGCGATCCCGGAAGGAACCGTCGTATTCCCGAGAGAACCGCTCGTAAAGGTCATCGCCCCGATCATGCAGGCCCAGCTTGTTGAGACCGCGATCTTAAATATCATCAACCACCAGAGCCTGATCGCAACAAAGACTTCCCGGATCGTCCATGCAGCACGCGGAGACGGAGTCATGGAGTTCGGTTTAAGACGTGCCCAGGGTCCGGATGCCGGAATCTACGGTGCGAGAGCCGCTATGATCGCCGGCTGTATCGGTACTTCCAACGTGCTCTGCGGTCAGATGTTCGATGTCCCGGTAAAAGGAACCCATGCCCACAGCTGGATCATGAGTTTCCCGGATGAGCTCACCGCCTTCCGCACCTACGCGAGACTCTATCCGACTGCATGTATCCTGTTAGTCGACACTTACGACACCTTAAATTCGGGTATCCCGCATGCAATCCAGGTATTCAAGGAGATGCGCGCGGAGGGAATCCCGCTTACCTTCTACGGAATCCGTATGGACAGCGGAGACCTCGCTTATCTCTCCAAAGAGGCGAAAAAAATGCTCGATGCGGAAGGCTTCACGGACGCTGTGATCTCCGCATCCAACGATCTCGATGAGACCCTGATCACAAGCTTAAAGAACCAGGGCGCAACCATCAACTCCTGGGGTGTCGGCACAAACCTGATCACCTCCAAGGACTGCCCGTCCTTCGGCGGTGTTTATAAGCTCGCGGCGATCATGGACAAGAAGACTGGAAAGTTCATCCCGAAGATCAAGCTCTCCGAGAACGAGGAGAAGATCACAAACCCGGGCAACAAGACCACCTACCGTATCTACGGAAAGGACAGCCACAAGGTCATCGCTGATATCATCTGTCTCGTCGGCGAGACGTTCAATGAGGACGAGCCACTGTTGCTCTTTGACCCGATAGCGACATGGAAAAAGACACTCCTCGCTCCCGGAACTTATACGATGCGTGAGCTTCCGGTGCAGGTATTCAAGGACGGCGAGTGTGTCTACCACTCCCCGAAGGTCATGGATATCCAGAAATACTGCAAGGAAGAGCTCAATACCTTATGGGATGAGACAAAGCGTCTTGTAAACCCGCATGAAGTCCATGTGGATCTCTCTAAGCCGCTTTGGGATATGAAGCATGAGCTGTTAGACAAGTATCATTTTGAGTAAAACAGGAACTTCTTATAACTTTACCAGGAGGTAATTATCATGAGTGCAACAGATACCGCCACATCCATCGATGTGGATCTTGACTTAATTTATGAACAGACAAAAGCCGTTGCAGAGGAACTGATCGAGATCGCCAATATGAAACCGGGCCAGATTCTGGTTGTTGGCTGCTCCTCCAGCGAGATTGCTGCCCATGTGATTGGTTGCTACTCCAGCAGTGAAGTGGGTCAGGCTGTCTTCACCGCTCTCTCCAACGTGACAAAAAAACATGGTCTCTACCTCGCCGCCCAGTGCTGCGAGCACTTAAACCGCGCCCTGATCGTCGAGGAAGAGTGCGCCGAGAAATATGGCCTGGAGATGGTCAATGTAAAACCGCAGTTAAAGGCAGGCGGATCCTTCTCCACCGCCGCATGGAACGAATTCGAGCATCCATGCGCTGTGGAATATATCCAGGCACACGCCGGGATCGATATCGGTGACACCTTGATCGGTATGCATCTGCGCCATGTCGCCGTTCCGGTCCGCACCACCATCAAATCCATCGGCTCCGCCCATGTTGTCTGTGCGAGAACACGGCTCAAATATATCGGCGGCGAGCGGGCTGCTTATCAGAAATAAAAAAGGGGCTGTCGCACTAACGTGCGGCAGCTCATTTTATATATCCAACACAAAACGCCGAGCTTCGAAAAGCCCGGCGTTCGTGGTATAATCAGTTTATGCGACTAAACAAAATAATACAGAGGGATTATACCTCATTTTCGCTGTATTATCAAATTAAACTTCCGCTGGATTTAGAGATTTCTATTCCATCTGATGATCCAGTTCGTCCGGTAAGTGCCTTTGTGGAGGAAATGGACCTTTATGAACTATATAAAACTTATGGCAGGATCAGAAAAAATCAGGCAACGCCGCGTCAGATGCTGAAACTCGTTATCTATGCAGCAATGAATCGAATCTACTCAAGTCGAGATATCCGAAAAGCATGTAAACGGGATATCAACTTTATGTATCTCCTTGAAGGAATGCCTGCTCCTGATCATGCAACGATTGCGCGTTTTATCTCCCTACATTTTTCTGCCTGCGCAAAGGTTCTGCTTGCCCAAATGTCAGATCTGCTCTATCTTCTTGGTGAGATTTCGGGAAAGACCATTTTTATTGATGGCACCAAGATTGAATCGGCAGCCAATAAATATACCTGAATTATTCACGGCAAAGCCGTAATCGTGGCTGAAAGCCACATAGTTACTGTATTTTAATTGCATATTGCTTTTAATTGCTTTTCACTTGTTAAGTGAATAAAAAGAGCATCCATTTGTGGTAAAATTAAGGTGTCTAATCAAAATAAATACCAACAAAGGAGCCCTTTAAGAGTATTGTAAACACCTTTTCACTTCAAAGCAATAGGCAAATTAAAATAAATTTTGATGGAGGCGACTTATCCTCCGATGCAGGCTTACTCCTCATCAAAGAGTTCATAAGCAGACTTGGCATTGAACGGATTTTAAACCGTTCATTTAAGACCAATGATTCTGCAGTGTTTCGATATCATACGGACAGGGATAACCTTCTCCAGATGATATATATGATCATGGCCGGTTACTTCGAAGATGATGCTTCGGATGAACTGACCAATGATCCTGTTTTTAAAGCTGTACTTGAAAAATCCGCATTAGCATCTCAGCCAACCGTATCAGGATTCTTTAACCGCATGGATGAAGATACTTTAAAGCAGTTCCAGGAGATCAGCCGGATACTCAGAAAAAGGATCTACAGCATCCAGATGCCTCAGGCCGTCATCCTGGATCTGGATTCCACGCTCCTCGCAGCATACGGCAAACAGGAAGGCAGGGCATTTAACTTCCATTATCAGAGTAATGGCTACCATCCGCTCGTCTGTTATGACAGAATCACTGGTGATCTGATAAAATCCAACTCCGTGATGGAGCGGCTTATTCCTGTACCGGTGTAACCGATTTCCTGCAGCCGATTCTCGACGAGTACCTGAATGATTATCCAACCATCCATCTCCTGCTTCGCGGCGATAGTGGTTTTGCAACTCCTGATCTCTATAAACAGTGTGAGGAAAACGGAACAAGCTATGTCATCCGGCTGAAGGGAAACAAGGTTCTCCGTGAAAAAGCGTCGTTTCTTGCAGATGCACTTACCAGTCGGACTCAAAATAACAAGGTAGACTACACTGTGGTTTACGGTGAATTCATGTACAAAGCTGGTCCATGGCCTTATGAAAGACGCGTTGTGTGCAAGGTTGAGAAGCCAGAAAACCAAATGGTTTACATGTATACCTTTATCGTCACAAACATGGATTCCTCACCAGAATACCTTATCAAATTTTACTGCAAAAGAGGTCTGATGGAAAACTTCATCAAAGAAAGCAAATCTGGTTTTGATTTTTCTGCGGTGAGCAGTCACAACAGAATTGTAAATGCAAACAGAGTCCAGGTACATACTCTTGCCTACAACATATTTAATTGGTTTAGACGATTGGTATTATCAGCAGAAATGCGGAAACAACGCATTGATACCGTTCGTATAAAACTGCTGAAGATTGCTGCAAAAGTAGTTCGTTCAGCAAGATATATCACATTCAAGCTGTGCAGCAGCTGTCCATATAAAGAAGGGTTTTATGACACCCTTTCTGCAATAGGTAAGCTGGATGTACAGCTGGAATAGCAACCGTCAATGGACCTTGACAGCATGATAATTGCTCAAAAACTCGTCATAGGGATTTTATACCCTTTTTTCTGACAAATTGAGAGAAGTTATGGCTGCATGGATCATTTTTTCAATTCATGGTGCAAGGTTTAGATTAGAAATTGCTCCGTGAATAATTCAGGATAAGTAGTCATTTTTATAAAAAGACAGTGAGTGCGTCTCTTGGAACAGAATGAATATATTCTGAATCCGGGAGGCGCTTTTTATATTTCATTAAAAATGTAAAGTTCGCGTGTTGAAAATGTAAAATGGGAATGATATAATGGTTAAAGCGTTAACTGCAAAATTGGATAATACAGGCATATTGACAGTATAAAAACATGAAGGGAGACGACAAAATGATCAAATGGAGTAAAAATTATCTTATGGGCATAGATAAACTTGATGAAGAGCATAAAGAATTGTTTCGGATATCAGATCAGATTTATAATAAAGTAATGGAGAGAGGAGATGATGCGAAGTACCGGTTATTCCTTATGAATGAAACTCTGGAATATATGCTTAGATATTTTAAAAGGCATGCAAAGAGTGAAGAAATATATATGCGGGAGATAGGTTATGCCGGTTATGAATTTCATAAGATGCTGCATGACGAGTTTTATAATATGCTGCTGAAAAAAAAAGCAGACATTGTAAAGCGCAATGAATGCAGCAAAAAAGAGATAGCAGAACTTGTGGGAGATGGAATTGGATGGCTTTTGGAACATATAATAACAGAAGATATGGCAATTGTAGGGAAAGGAATCTCAGCCATATCTTCATACAATAGTGATTTTGAAGAGCAGCTGAAAAATGTGATCAATACAAATTTGATTTCATTTCTCAATGTTGCAGCAAATGTGAAGATTATAAATAGAAACTATCAAGGTGAAGACTTTGGAAAAGTTATATGCCAGAAAATGGTTTACAATCTGGGATCCCGCCAAATTGTAGTTATATCAGGCATTGAGAAAACATTTCTGATTCGTGTTGCTGAAATGATCTATGGGATAGATATTGAGGATGAGATGGATCTGGTTTTATATAGTATGCAGACATTTGGTGCAAATTTCTGGAGATCAATAGGACAATATTTTGTAGGCAATCATGATTTGCTTTCCCTGAGTTCAAACAGTTTTATTATTGCAAGGAGTATACCGGAAGAGCTGGATATGCTTAAGCCTGAGAAATCATTATTATTTGATTCTGATATGGGAAAATTTTTTATAGCTTCAAATGGAAAGATGTCAGAAATTGCATATTTTTAAAGTAAACCTGAATTATTCACGGCAAAGCCGTGATCGTGAATGATTATCCAACCATCCATCTCCTGCTTCTCGGCGATAGTGGTTTTGCAGCTCCTGATCTCTATAAACAGTGTGAGGAAAACGGAACAAGCTATGTCATCCGGCTGAAGGGAAACAAGATTCTCCGTGAAAAAGCGTCGTTTCTTGCAGATGCACTTACCAGTCGGACTCAAAATAACAAGGTAGACTACGCTGTGGTTTACGGTGAATTCATGTACAAAGCTGGTCCATGGCCTTATGAAAGACGCGTTGTGTGCAAGGTTGAGAAGCCAGAAAACCAAATGGTTTACATGTATACCTTTATCGTCACAAACATGGATTCCTCACCAGAATACCTTATCAAATTTTACTGCAAAAGAGGTCTGATGGAAAACTTCATCAAAGAAAGCAAATCTGGTTTTGATTTTTCTGCGGTGAGCAGTCACAACAGAATCGTAAATGCAAACAGAGTCCAGGTACATACTCTTGCCTACAACATATTTAATTGGTTTAGACGATTGGTATTATCAGCAGAAATGCAGAAACAACGCATTGATACCGTTCGTTTAAAACTGCTGAAGATTGCTGCAAAAGTAGTCCGTTCAGCAAGATATATCACATTCAAGCTGTGCAGCAGTTGTCCATATAAAGAAGAGTTTTATGACACCCTTTCTGCAATAGGTAAGCTGGATGTACAGCTGGAATAGCAACTGTCAACGAACCTTGACAGCCTGATAATTGCTCAAAAACTCGTCATAGGGATTTTATGCCCTTTTTTCTGACAAATTGAGAGAAGTTATGGCTGCATGGATCATTTTTTCAATTCATGGTGCAAGGTTTAGGTTAGAAATTGCTCCGTGAATAATTCAGGTTTGAGCAAAGTCTTTATGGAATCCATAATTTGTTCGTAAGTAATATCTTTCGCATAAGAAAACTGCTTGCGATACTTGTCCCACATTGTTTTGAGTTCCGGGCTTTCTTCGATGTTGTAAAGAATAGAAGGAACATCTGCAATCTGTTCTGTAGTGCCACGATGCTTGGCAGTTGCACTTAACGCATCAGCAAATACCGCATTATCGAATTTCTGCGTTGTGGTCAGTATATAGGTATCGTAAAAATCTCTGGGACGAGTATTGAACACGCCACGGCGTAAAATAGTTTCAACCTTTTCAGCCATGACGGTTTCAATGTTGTATGCCCACAGCTCATAAGATTTCTCATCATCGAAAATTTCAGAGAAGTTGTACTGCACCGCATGGGGTGTAATAGCATCACCGGTGGACACATCAATGCTAAGTGGAGTCAGCAGAGTATCAAACTTGGCGTTCAGCATGACACGGTATCCGCCGTAAATATCATCTTCACGGATGGGCGAAATTGTGCCAATCTCGAATACAACGCCGTCATCGAATGCGATGTCACAAACATCTTCCAACGCACTGCGAATTGCTTCCGGTGTAAGGGGCAGATTTTTAAGAGTGGTGTCCATATCCATGGTTGCGCGGTTGTCGAGTCCGACAATGGCGGCTACCAACATACCGCCCTTTAATACAAACTTCTCTTTGTATTCGGAAGCGGAAAGGCGGACAAGCAGACGCTCAAACATATAGTTCTGCAGAATGACCTGTGCAGGGATATTCTTCTGTTTTGCGATATTGCGAATTTTCGCCTTCAAACTCATTGCTTTACTCACAGAAGCACCTCCAAATATTGACGCAACACTTTTTCAACACGCATCTGTTTTGCATATGTATTCAGTTGGTTTAGGTTTTTCTTCGGGCTTGCGGCGTACATTTTAAGTGCCGCTAAAAATGTTTCAGTTCCCAATTTGTTACGGCTGCGAATTACATCACAAATGGTGCGTTCAAGATCGTATGCAGGAACATCATTTCCAGCAGGTGTTCTCAGCGTTGTTTTGCCAAGTTCAAACAATTCAGGCTTGATATAATACACTTTGCATTCAGATTTAATTGCCGCAGAAGGAATACAACCAGACGGTGCAGTAACCGTATGCTCAAATGGAGTACGGTCAGAAATTCCGTGAAGGTAAAGAGCTGTTTCGTGAGAAAAAATGATTCTTTCTGAACGGTTACTGATTGCCAATAATTCATCCTGCATATCATCGGGAAGAATGTACTGGCCTTTTACAATACGATGGATTTTATCTTCTTTGCACAACTTATAAAGCATCGCCTTGGAGATGCCGCGTTGCGCTGCTATTTTCGTTTCAATAATTCCGCCATGCGTTTTTGCAATAGCGGTGAGTTCAGTCATGTAATCCATACACTCACCTCGGTTATAATAACTCAATAACATTATGCTCATAATTACGATTAAAGTCAATATCTTGTTGGAAACATTCAAAAAATATTTACAATTAAATTACGACCGAAGTAAACGGCAATCTAAAGCAAGACATTTACCATACACCAAAAATCGAACAACAACAGAGGGAAACGGACAGACCGCCTATATAAAGCCGCAGAACTATGAGATTTCGAAAACCCGAAAATACAAAAAAGACATCAGCAGAAGAGAAAACATGGAGTATCACGCAGACAGAGACAGCTATATCTATCGGAATGGAAGGGAACTGACTGTTACAAATGAACGCAGAAGTAAAACAGCCAGCGGATATGTCAGTGTAAAAACTTATTACAGAAGTCCAGACTGTACCGGCTGTCCTTATAAAACGGAATGTATCAAGGGAAACAACTGCAAAACACCTATGGAAAAACGTAGTAAAGTGCTGATGGTCTCGAAGACGATGAGTCAAAAACGTGCAGAAGATCTGGAACGGATCACAAGTGAGTAGGGAACGATGCTCCGTATGAATCGCAGTATTCAGGCAGAAGGTTCTTTTGCTGACGTAAAAGAGGACATGAATTTTCGAAGATATCTGTATCGTGGAAAGGCAAATGCACTGGCAGAGAGCATCCTTCTGGCGATGGGACGAAATATCAATAAGCTCCATTGCAAGATTCAGACCGGAAGAACGGGAAGTTATCTTTTTCCATTAAAAAGGGCATAGATTTTGATAGTTGAAAACAAAACAGCCTGAAATAAGGCATGCCGAAAGGGATGCCTGGGAATGAACTGCGTTTATAAAGAATGGCATCGAAAACGTGACCGATTTCGATGCCATTTGGGCATAAAGCAGGGCTGCCGCCCAGCAAAAAATATTTGCTAATGCGACAGCCCCTTCTTTTCGATGCCTTTCATTCAGCAGGCAATGAAATAGAACAGTGCCATAACGTAAGCATATGACTTAATAATTTTCTTCGCGAACTTCAAAGTAGCTCTGCGGATGGCTGCAGACCGGACATACCTGCGGTGCCTTTGTTCCGATCACGATATGCCCACAGTTGCGGCACTCCCATACCTTTACTTCACTCTTTTCGAATACAGAAGCTGTCTCCACATTTTTAAGAAGGGCACGGTAGCGCTCCTCATGGTGCTTCTCGATCTCGCCTACCATACGGAATTTTGCTGCGAGAGCATGGAAACCTTCCTCATCGGCGGTCTTCGCAAAATCCTCGTACATATCGGTCCACTCGTAGTTTTCACCGGCTGCAGCGGCTGCAAGATTCGCAGCGGTATCGCTGATTCCATCTAACTCCTTGAACCACATCTTCGCGTGCTCTTTCTCGTTGTCAGCTGTCTTTAAGAATAAAGCCGCGATCTGCTCGTATCCCTCCTTCTTTGCTACGGATGCAAAGTAGGTATATTTGTTTCTCGCCTGGGATTCACCGGAGAATGCTGCCTCGAGGTTCTTTTCTGTTTTTGTTCCTGCGTATCTGCTCATAGTGTTGAACTCCTTTCTGATTCTTGTTTTCTTATTGTTTTCCCTTCTTTTTGCAAAATGATTCTTTCTGTTCCTGTAATTTACCGTTTCTGTCTGACGGTCGTCTTTTTTGTTGTATATCGTCTTGTCTGTTGCGTATCGTCTTGTTTATGGTTGTATTCTAACATACTTTGTTTTAAATGTCAATAATAGTAATTATTATTGTTTTGCAGAATTTATTTACTTTTGCTCCAAACAGTTTTTCACGACCTTCTGTCAAAAACGCAAAAAATACGCCCGGCACATTTGGAGCTTCCATTGTAGAAAAAGAATGTGCCTGGCACATTCTCGCGCCTCGCGCGGTCGCGTGCGGCAATCTACATCTTTGCGCGAGTGCGCATCTTTAGCACGTTAATGCCTTTTATGCAACAGGGAATTCCCCGGCATTTCCTGCTGCATAAAAAGACTGCTGATCCACATATCAACCGATATGAACCCGCAGTCTTTCTCATATATTTTTATCTGTTTTTTCTTCCCTTAGTCCGCGAATAACGGTGTGGAAAGGTATCTGTCGCCGGTATCCGGAAGCAGTGCCACGATCGTCTTTCCTGCGTTTTCCGGTCTCTTCGCAAGTTCGATCGCTGCCCAGATCGCCGCACCGGAGGAAATTCCCACGAGGACTCCTTCCTTCTTTCCAACTAACTTTCCTGCCGCGAACGCGTCATCATTCTCCACAGCGATGATCTCATCATAAACCTTTGTGTCGAGAACATCCGGAACAAATCCGGCTCCGATTCCCTGGATCTTGTGGGAGCCTGCCTTGCCCTGGCTCAGTACCGGGGAGCTTGCCGGTTCCACCGCAACGACCTTCACGTCCGGATTCTGCTTCTTTAAATATCTTCCGGTTCCGGTGATGGTTCCGCCGGTGCCGACACCAGCGACAAAAATATCAACCTTGCCGTCCGTATCTTCCCAGATCTCCGGCCCGGTTGTTCTCTCATGAACTTCCGGATTCGCCGGGTTTACAAACTGTCCCGGAATAAAGCTTCCCGGAATCTCCTCTGCGAGCTCCTCCGCCTTTGCGATCGCGCCCTTCATTCCCTTTGCGCCCTCAGTGAGCACAAGCTCCGCGCCGTAGGCTTTCATAAGCTGGCGCCTCTCCACACTCATGGTCTCAGGCATAACGATAATGATCCGGTAACCGCGGGCAGCCGCAACCGACGCAAGACCGATTCCTGTGTTTCCGGAAGTCGGCTCGATGATCGTAGAACCAGTCTTTAAGATTCCCTTCGCCTCAGCGTCATCGATCATCGCCTTCGCGATCCTGTCCTTTACCGATCCGGCCGGATTGAAATATTCCAGCTTCGCAAGGATCTTCGCGTTAAGTCCCTCGGATTTTTCAATCTGTGTAAGCTCTAAGAGCGGAGTCTTTCCGATCAGCTGGTCTGCGGATGTATATATGTTTGCCATAAGTTATTACCCACCTTTAATATATGTTAATAGGATTATATGGCGATATCATCTGTTTGTCAAGTCTCATTCCGGATATCATGTTAGAAAATTTCTATCATATATCACAACACCTTTATCCTTTTCACTGTCTTTATTTCCCTTAAACCTTGTATTATAATAGGAATAATGTTAAACTTACATTACGATCAAAAATATTCAGCAACACGCAGCAGCATGGGAGGATACAGATTATGATGGTTTCAACAAAAGGCCGCTACGCTCTCCGCGTCCTGATCGATCTTGCGGAGCACCAGACAGACGGCTATATTCCATTAAAAGATACAGCAGCGAGACAGGAAATCTCTGAAAAATACCTCGAGGGCATCATCAAAATCCTCGTAAAGGCAAAACTCTTAGAGGGGGTCCGCGGTAAAGGCGGCGGATATCGCCTCACAAAAGCACCGGAACAGTACACAGTCGGCAGCATTCTTCGCCTCACTGAAAACTCCATGGCTCCGGTAGCCTGCTTAGAGCCCGGCAGCACCGACTGTCCCAGAATGGGAAGCTGTAAAACTCTCCCTCTCTGGCAGGGTCTCGACAAAGTCGTCAACGAATACTTGGACGGCGTCACCATCGCCGACCTCGTTCAGAATGGTCAGCCCGGAGATGACTATGTAATATAAGAACTTTTCCTTCGCACAGCCACGACCAGCTGCCGGTCTGCCTCCAGGCTCAGACGCATTATTTTCCGGGCATGGTTTCCTCTTAGCTCGTGGGAGAATGCGTTGGTGGACAGGCGGCACTTGTCTAAGCCGAAGGCGAGTTGTGCCGACTGACCACCGCCCTTAGCATTCTTCCGCAAGCTTAGAGGAACCGCCTGGGAAATACCCGGTGTCTGGGACTGGAGGCAGACCGGCAGCGTACTCTCTCCAAAATCGCCGCTCCCGTCCCAAAAACAAAGGACAGCCTTTCGGCTGCCCTTCACCCATTTCCATATCTGATTCCATTCCCGGAAATATCGTCCCTAATTCCAGAAGTCCACCTTCTCCTTCAGTCCAATATGCTCCGCCTTAAACACCGGATTCTTTCCGGCCTTTTTCTGCTCTGTATAATCCTCAAGACACCGCAGTACCGGCTTCAGGAGAATAACGATCACCGGCACATTGATCAGCGCCATGAAGCCCATCAGCACATCCGCTGTATCCCAGACAATACCAAGCTTCATCGTAGCGCCGACGCACACAACCACCGCAGCAACAATCCTCATGCACCACTTTGCCCCATTAGATGGAGTCATGCCGCAAAGATACGCAAGCCCTGTCTCCGCATAATAGAAGTTTCCAAGCAGAGTCGTAAATGCAAACAGGAACAGGGAAACTGTAATAAACACAACACCAAACTTGCCGAGTGTGCTGTTCATAGCCGCCTGCACATAGGCCATTCCGGCCATATCCGCATCCGGCTCCACACCGGAGCAGAGCAGCAGCATCGCAGTTGCTGTACAGATCATACAGGTATCAAGGAATACAGAAAGCACCTGAACAAGTCCCTGCTTTACCGGATGGGAAACACCCGCGGAACCAGCCGCACACGCAGCAGCGCCGACACCGGCTTCGTTAGAGAAAAGACCTCTCTTGATACCAAGCATGACCGCAGACCCCGTAAATCCGCCGAAAATTGCTTTCACATCAAACGCGTTGCGGAAGATCTCTGCGAACACTCCTGGAAGAAGTGTGATATGGGTCACGATCACGAACACGGCAACCGCAATGTAGAAGAATCCCATGAACGGAACGATCTTTTCCGTGATCCCTGCGATCTGCTTTCCACCGCCGCTGATGCAGACGAAGAATAACACTGCAAGCACGCCGCCGATGATCCATTTTGCAAGGTTTTCATTCTGGGAGTATGCCGGAATGACACGGAATGCATCTGCGATATTGAAGGATGCAACCAGATTGAAGCCGACCATGTAGGTCAGGATCATGAACACTGCAAACAGGATTCCGAGCCAGTGTTTTCCGGTTGCCTGATCGATGTAGTAGGACGGACCGCCGTAGCAGCCGCCGTCATCGGAACGGCGCTTATAGATCTGAGCCAGAGTTCCCTCCACGAAAGCAGTAGACATTCCCAGAAGCGCTGTGAGCCACATCCAGAATAATGATCCGAGTCCGCCGAGACAGATTGCTGTGGATACGCCTGCGATATTTCCGGTTCCCACACGGGATGCCGTCGAAACCATAAGTGCCTGAAAGGACGAGATCGCCTTGTCATCCTCACTCGGTGCGAGAACGACCCGCAAAGATTCCTTTAAATAGCGGAACTGAACAAACTTTGTGCGGACCGTAAAGTAGATTCCGCCTGCAACAAGTAAAATGATCAGGATGTATGTGTAAAGATAATTACTGAGATTCCCGATCAGTGCCCCATACAAATCGTACATGTGTTGTTACCCCTCTTTTTTCTTTTTTGTTACCCCAAAATTTTACTGTAAGTTACCCGTATTTACAATCATTTTGCCAGGACCACACATTTCATTATCCCCGAAGAAGAATGTACCTCGACACATTCTCGTGCCGAGCGCGGTCGCTTGCGACAACCTGCATCTTTGTGTGATCATCAGCCCAAACTTCTGCCTGATTTTCTCTCTTAATACCTCCCCTTCCTAATTTTTCTCTAAAGAAGAAAGTTTCCGTCCGCCCATTTTTCCCTGGGGC
Organism: Pilosibacter fragilis; assembly: GCF_032490495.1. Classification (NCBI taxonomy): domain Bacteria; kingdom Bacillati; phylum Bacillota; class Clostridia; order Eubacteriales; family Clostridiaceae; genus Pilosibacter; species Pilosibacter fragilis. Next base: position 373,723 of record NZ_JAVYJB010000003.1, read on the forward strand.
CCGTACCACTTTCATACTTTCATCGTAACCTGATGAACTGTTACCCTTCATCAAAAAACTGCTCAGTCTTTCTTCGCAAAAATATGCAATTTCATCTGTGAGGAAAGGAACTGCAGGATCTTTCTCCCCGCAATGCTGTTTCCCTTTGCGTCCAGGGACGGACCATAGATTCCGATCCCCATCTTTCCGTCAACAACAGAGAGCAGCCCGCCGCCGACACCGCTCTTCGACGGGATCCCCACGCGGACCGCAAATTCCCCGGACCCGTCATACATGCCGCAGGTCAGCATGATCGTCTTCACGACTCTCACGGTATCGGAATTCAGCAGCCGCTTTCCGGATGGATCCACTCCGTCATTCGCGAGCAGAAGTCCCAAACCCGCAAGGCTTTCCGCCGTGACGCTCAGCGAGCACATTTTCACATAGAAATCCAGCGCTTCCTCCACATTTCCATTGATCACGCCCTTGCTCTCTAAAAGATAGGCGATGGCGCGGTTTCTCGCCACCGTTGACATCTCTGAACCGTAGACTTTCTCATCCAGAACGATCCCGTCATCCTGACAGAAACATCTCGCCAGCTTCAGCATCTCCTCAAACGATACCTTCGGCTCAATAAAGCTCGACACTGCGATTGCTCCAGAATTGATCATCGGATTGTATGGATGGCTGTTAGATCCCTCAAGCTTGATCAGGGAGTTGAAGGCGTCCCCCGACGGTTCCATCCCCACATTCTCAAACACCATGTCAAACCCGCAGACCTCAAGGGCTACCGCAAGGCTGATAACCTTCGAAATACTCTGGATGCTGAACCGGTCCTTTGTGTCCCCGCAGGAGAACCGGCTTCCATCCCGGCAGAAGATGCTGATTCCGAGCTTATTCTTGTCCGCTCTTCCAAGCTCCGGAATGTACGTCGCAACCTCCCCCTCTTTGATGTATGGGCGTCCCGTTTCCAGCGCCTCATTGATCAGATCCTGAAACATAACTTTTGTTTACTCCTTTCCTATATGACCTTTCACTCCTGCTGCCGCACTTTCCATACTTCGCAGGAAACTCCTGTCAGCACATTTTCCGTGCTTTTTTCTTATTTTAAACGTCCTGTCCCCTCTCAAGCCGCTCTCTTACTTCCTTCAAAAACTCTTCCCCGATCCCGGAGATCGGCACATCCGCAAGTGTCACATACCCGAATTCCAGCTTCACCTCGCACCCCGGAATCGGCACGGAAACTGCCCGGAAATCCGACAGCTGCTTGTCAAAGTCATGGATTCCGATGCTGTAAAAATCCGTCTGTGCGATCAGGTTCATGAGCGTCGCACGCCCTGTCACATAAATCTCCTTCTTCTTTCCCGTACTTCCCCCATCCTCATTTGGTCCGAGGATATTGGAGAGAATATCGTCATACAGCCCCATATAGCGGATAAATCCGTAATTCGCAAGATTCTCCCTCGTCATCGGCTTCTTCTCCCGGACGAGCGGATGATCCTTTGAGATCACGATCTGCGGTTCCACATAGGAGAGGAACCGATATGTAAGACCTTTTGCCGCCGCCATCACCTGGATCTCCTCATGTCTCTGGCTGTCGAAATGGAAAATTCCGATGTCGGCCCGCCCGGAGACCACATCCTCGATGACATCCTCCAACTGCCCCTCATACAGGCGGTGGGTGAATTCCGGCTGATCCTGGTAACGTCTCACGATAGTGATAAAACTCTCCATCACATGGGAGAACTTTGTCATGGACACCGCCAGGGGCTCTGTCTTCTCCATCTCTTTTAAAGGCCGCAGGTGCATTTCTTCCATTTCCTTTAAGATCCGCACCGACCGCTCCAAAAACTCATTTCCTTCGGGAGTCAGCGTCACGCCCTGACGGCTCCTGTTTAAGAGCGGCGCTCCAACGGTCTCCTCCAGGTCATGAATGATCTTTCCAAGATGGGATTGGGAAACATAGAGCATCTGGGCCGCCTTGTTGATGGAACCAAGTCTCGCCACCTTGATGAAGTATTCCAGATGTTTCAGATTGATATCATAGCTCATGTTCTTCCCTCCCTCATTTTTCTATCTCTCTTCCCACGCATCACTGCTGAAAAGAATTTCTGAAAGCCGCACATTCCCGCGGCTTTTCTTGTATATAATGTATCATTTTTTGCCATATCTTTCCACTTCTTTGTTATTCTTTATCAAACTAAGGTTATTTCTCACAGAAAAAACCTTATACATCAAAAGCGGAGTGCCGTCACCTGGACAACACTCCGAAACCATACTTTCATATCTTAATTCACACGGGATGACAGACCTCAGCTCCCGATCATAATGCTGATGATCTCATCATTCGTCTCCTTCATTCCCTCTTTTGCGAGACGTCCCACGTTGCGGATCGTCGCCTCGATCCCGGCCGTCACGATTCCGTCACCGTCATCAAAGTTCTGACCACGCTTTGCCATATAGTAGCCGATGATCCCCGCGTCCACCGCCTCAGCGATCTTTGCCGCGCAGGACGCTTTCGCGCCGTCACAGACCATACCGGAGATAATGGCTACCGCATTGATCACGGTGTGGACCACCTCATCATAGGACGCTCCGGAGAGATACGCGATCCCCGCTCCGGACCCCGCACCCGCGCTGACTGCACCGCAGTAGGCGGAAAGTCTTCCGATGGGCGTCTTCTGGTGGATCGTCGTGAGATCTGAGAGTGCCATCGCCCGGTACATGGTATCTTCATCGACTCCCAGCTCCGTTGCGTATACGATGACCGGAACAGAAGCCGTGATTCCCTGATTTCCACTGCCGGAGTTGATGATAACCGGAAGCTCACATCCGTTCATTCGTGCGTCGGATCCGGCTGCCGCCATGGCTCTCGCCCGTGTACGGACATCATTTCCGTTCATATCGAGAAGAAGTGCGCCGATGTTGGATCCATACTGCCCACGCATTCCCTCTCTGGCGATTGCCATATTGTAAGTTTTCTGGCGCTCCAGAACCTCTCTGATATCGTTCACATCCACTGTATGGATAAAGTCCCAGATATGCTCCATATCGAGCAGTGAGCGGTCCGTAAGACCTTCCTCCTCCTCACCATTCACCGGAGTATCCCTGATGACTTCTCCGTTCTTTTCAATATGTACCACATTCGTGTGATAATTTGCGATGCGGACCATGCTGGTATCTGTTCCGCGTGTCAGTGTCACAATGATATCAAAGGTGATTCCGTTATCAATGTGCTCCACTTCCACCGGGGTCGTCTGAAGGAATTCCTTCATCGCCGTGATCTGCTCTTTTGTGACAGACGCTATGACCTCAAGTTCCTTTTTCGGATCACCTGCAACGATTCCTGCCGCCGCCGCCGCCGGAATTCCCTTTAAATGATCCGTATTCGGGACGATCACGGATTTTACGTTCTTGATCATGCTGCCGCTGGCTCCTACCTTCACCTTCTCCGGGAGTCCGCCGAGCACTTCCCTCGCGACTGCCGCGCAGTAAGCGATGGCGATCGGCTCCGTACATCCCATCGCCGGCTTCAGTTCCTCTTCCAGAATACTCACATATGCCTGATATCTGATATCGCTTTTCTCCATTGTATCCGTCCTTTCTCCGTTCTTTTCTGCCGATCGGATCACTTTTTCCGCCTGCCATTCATGACTCCGAGTCTCACATCCTGAAAATTCGCATTCTATCCTGCTATTTTCTTGCAATTTCTATATTCTTAGCGTATCATAAGAAGTGCTAAAAGTAAAATTGAACGTTTTAAACAGATCGTTTATAAATTTTTATAGAGAAGAAAGGAATCCGCCATGGAACTTCGAGAGATCCGCACGTTTCTACAGATCGCGCAAAAGCAAAGTTTTTCAAAAGCCGCCGAGGCGTTAGGTTATTCCCAGGCCGCCGTCACGGTCCAGATCAAACAGTTAGAGGAGGAACTCGGCATCCATCTCTTTGACCGTCTCGGAAAAAAGACGGTCCTGACCCATCACGGGGAGATCTTTTACCGCTATGCCGTGACGATCCTTGGCACCGTCGCCGACGCGAAAAACGCGGTTTCCGCCTCCACTGAGCTCTCCGGTGACCTCACCATCGGAACCATTGAATCCATCTGTGAATCCATCTTTCCGGATCTTTTAAAGAAATTCCATCAGCTTTACCCGAACGTCTCCGTGAGCATCGTTCTGGACTCCCCGGATGTTCTTTTGGACCGCATGAACAAGAACTCTATCGATCTGGTCTATCTCCTCGACCAGCCCATTGACGACAAGCGTTTTATAAAAGTTCTGGAAGCGCCGGAAAATATCTCCTTTGTCTCTTCCTCCGTCCACACGCTGGCAAAAAATGATCCCACAGACCTTGCCTCGGTCATCAGCCACCCATTCCTCCTGACCGAAAAAAATGCCAGCTACCGGTTCGTTCTTGACCGGTATCTGGCATCTCTCGGAAAGGAGATCAAGCCTTTCCTGGAAATTGGAAACACTGAATTCATTATCAATATGTTAAAACAGAATGCCGGGATCTCATTTCTCCCGGAGTTTGCCGTAAGGCATGAAGTGGAATCCGGTATTCTCTCGATCCTGCCAGTAAAGGATTTCCACATGGAGCTCTACCGTCAGGTCCTCTATCACAAAGACAAATGGCACACCGGTGAGATGGACGCCTTTATCGAGCTTGCGAAGGAGACTTTCCGGACTTCGCCCGTTTCAGACGAACACCCTCAAGAACGATAAGGAAGGTCAACATAATAAGCATCGCCGCGCTCACTCCGATGGTCAGCCTGTAATCTCCCGTTATATCATAAAAGGTTCCAAACCACATGTTGAAGGGTGCTCCCAGAAGCGTTCCCACCATGGTGGAGTAGGCGTACGCCGTGCTGTATGTCTCGCCCTTCCAGAAGATCCTGCAGAATAATGGCATCATGACCGAGGAAAGCGGCAATGTCACACCGAAGAACAGGGAGCCCGCCATCACAGTCTTCGGGGAGCCCAGGAACAGCAGCACATGACCAAAGAACGCCAGCGCAATGGAAAATTCGAAGGTCTTTATGATCCCAAGGCTGTCGCTGACCTTTCCGAGGATCAGCTTGCTGGACATGTTTCCGAGAAGGGATATACTCGTCATCATGGCCGCCGCCTGCAGCGTCAGGCCGGCTGCGATCCCACAGGGCGTCAGGAAGGAATTCAGGTACGCGCACGACACACTGGTCCAGTATGCACCTATGGCAATATAAAATTCCGGCTGACGCAGCAATTCTTTTATCGGAGTCCCGTTTTCCGCGGATGCAGGCGCTGATGTGCCTGATACAGCCCTTTGCTCCACATCCTCTGCCCCGTACGGCAGAAGTCCCATCTCTTCCGGCTTGTAGCGGAGAACGAACAGGGAGATCGGGAGGACCAGCGCGGTACTGACGATTCCAACTGCCACATAGCTCACCCTCCATCCGAATGCCGGGATCGCCATTCCAAGAAAGCTGCTGCCGATCATGCCGACGAGACCGGAGAACGCCGCGGAGATTCCCACCGCCATTCCGGTCTTTTTCTTAAACCAGTTTCCAAGAATGATCGGCGCCGGGATCATGCAGACGAAGGACGAGGCAATTCCCTGAATGATGCCTGTCAAATGCCACTGCCACAGTTCATGGAAGGTACCCATGAGGGTCGCGCAGCCTCCGTATATGACAGCTGCAATGCTGATCACGATCCGCACATCATGTTTCCGAAAGCTTGTCGCCACAAATGGCAGCGCCAAAGCAGAACTGATGCAGTAGAGCATCCGGTACATCGTAAGTTTTCCCAGCTCAAATCCCAGCTCTTTGCAGATCGGGGAGTAAAAGACACCGGCACAGTTGTTGATGAGTCCCAGAGTCGCCCCCTGCAGGATGCAGCAGCCCGCAAGGATGAACCAGGCGTAGTGCAGTCTGTTTTTCTTTTGTTCCATTGTTATTTCTGCCTTTCCCCAGCTTTTTTCTTTTCCGCACATCTCCGGTATCCGTCTGTCTGCCCCGAAAGGTTCCGGCTACATGTCCGCCAGTTACAGCTCCCTCACTCACTCTTATAGCAGGCGTCTGGCCTCTGCGGGCATGCTGAATAAATCTGCGGAATATTCTTTATTCCTTAAGGTTATATTGTAGCATTATTTCTCCCATTTTCCCATATTTTTTTCATCTTTTTGCCATAAAGAACTTGCAGGATAAATCTTAAGTACTTATAATAGAAAACACGGTAACTGTTCATTACATCGAAACAGTACCGCAGTAAAAAGACATTACCGTCCGACCCCGGCGGCAAAAAATACAATGCCGGTCAGACGGCAGAATGGAGGAATTTCCAATGGCAAAGAAAGATATCGACTGGTCCAATATCGGATTCGGTTACATCAAAACTGATTACAGATATGTATCCAACTTCAAAGATGGTTCCTGGGATGAGGGAACTCTTACAACTGATGATATGATCACCTTAAACGAGTGTGCATGTGTATTCCAGTATGCACAGACCTGCTTCGAGGGCTTAAAGGCATACACAACAGAAGACGGCCACATCGTAACCTTCCGCCCGGACTTAAACGCTGAGCGTATGATGAACTCCGCAGCAAGACTTGAGATGCCGCAGTTCCCGAAGGAGCGCTTCATTGACGCGATCACAAAGCTGGTTGCGGCAAACGCTGATTTCGTTCCGCCGTACGGTTCCGGCGCAACTCTTTACATCCGTCCGTATATGTTCGGTACAAACCCGGTAATCGGTGTGAAACCGGCATCCGAGTACCAGTTCCGTGCTTTCTGTACACCGGTCGGCCCGTACTTCAAGGGCGGCGCTAAGCCGATCACAATCCGTGTCACAGACTTCGACCGCGCAGCACCTCACGGAACAGGTCATGTAAAAGCCGGCTTAAACTACGCAATGAGCTTACATGCCATCGTTGATGCTCACAAACAGGGCTATGATGAGAACATGTATCTCGACGCTGCTACAAGAACCTATGTTGAGGAGACAGGCGGAGCAAACTTCATCTTCGTTACAAAAGACGGCACAGTCGTAACACCGAAGTCCGACTCTATCCTTCCGTCCATCACACGCCGCTCCATCCTCTACGTTGCTGAGCATTACCTCGGTTTAAAGACAGAGGAGCGTCCGGTTCCGTTTACAGAAGTAAAAGATTTCGCTGAGTGCGGTCTCTGCGGTACCGCTGCTGTTATCTCCCCGGTCGGCAAGATCGTAGACCACGGCAACGAGATCTGCTTCCCGAGCGGCATGGAGAAAATGGGTCCGGTGATCCAGAAGCTCTACGACACATTAACAGGCATCCAGATGGGCCACATCGAGGCACCGGAAGGCTGGATCCATGTGATCAAATAATTAACCGTGTGAATTGTATCAGAGCAGGATTCCTTTGGGGGAGTCCTGCTCTTTTTTCTTTAACATCGCATGGGAAGAGAATTCCATTTAAGCGATGATACTATTCTGGAACAAATATGTAAAAATTTTGATCTGGATCAGATCACTGCGAGAGAATCCATTGATTCTTTTGGGAAATAATTATCCATATTCATCAAAAAGATCCGGGAGACCATCCATACATGATGGGATCCCGGATCTCTTTAATTTTTCTTTATTTATGCCGCATGGAATCTTCCATCCCGCCTGCAGATCTCCTCAAACTCCTTAAGCTTCTGCTTTGCCTCCGGACTTAAGTCATCCGGAACCTGTATTCTTACGACGGCGTACTGGTCACCGTGGAGTGACGGGTCTTTTAAGGAGACGATACCTTTGCCGCGGAGACGGATCTTTGTACCGGAGCGGGTTCCGGCTTTGATTTTGCAGACCACATCGCCATATAACGTGTGGACAAGAGTCTCACCGCCGAAGACGGCCGTGGTGAACGGAACTTCCACATCGCTGTAGACATCCATGCCCTTTCTCGTCCAGCCCGGCTTCTCACCGACTGTGATCTTGAGAAGCAGGTCGCCCGCGGCACCACCGCCGGTTCCCGGCATTCCTTTACCTGCAAGCCGGATGCTCTTTCCGGTCTCGATGCCTGCCGGGATCTTTACCTTCAGGGTCTGCGGTCTGCTGCCAGGCTGGTTCGGGTTCTGGATCGTGATGGTCTTTTCGCAGCCATGAACGGCCTCATCGAAGGTTATCTGGACCTCCGCATTTAAGTCGTTGCCGCGGTCAGAAAATCCAGAACCGGAAAATCCATTTCCGCCGCCAAAGCCATGGAAGCCGGAACCGCCAAAGCCAGCGCTGCCAGCTCTTCCTTTGCCGCCAAACATATTTCCAAACAGATCACCGAAGATATCATCCCCGTCACCGCCCTCAAAATGGAATTCATGATATGTTCCATCTCCGGAGCGGAAGGATCCAGACCGGTATGCTCCGCCGGCACCGTTTCCGAAGCCGCCGAAACCGCCAAAACCACCGGCACCTGCTCCGGCGCCCTGTCCGTAACCTGCCGTCTCATCAAAGGCAGCATGTCCGAACTGGTCGTAAAGCTTCTTCTTCTTCGGATCACTCAAAACGTCGTAAGCCTCATTTACATCCTTAAACATCTGCTCCGCCGTCTTATCGCCAGGATTGGAGTCCGGATGATACTTCTTTGCCAATTTTCTATATGCACGTTTAATTGCCGCAGCATCCGCGTCTCTCGAGATGCCCAGCACATCATAATAATCTCTCTTTGTCGATGACATATTCACCACCTCACTGTTCTATATGTAATGTAACATATCAAATATTCAATGTCAAGGGAGGTATGTGAATTTTTTGTGATATTTAAAGATCCCGCCGAAACCTTCCTCTGTACAATATCTGTACGTCCTGGCTTTTGGCGGGATCTTTATTTTTCAATATTTGCTTTACTGTTCTGATTATTCCTACTTTTCAAAAATCTGCCGGAATTCCTTTACCTGGGTCCGACCGATGGGCAATGCCTCAGCATCATAGTACTTCATCTTCACACAATATCCGTTATTGTAGCTCACCTGCATCTCCTTCACATAATCCAGATTGATTAGGTAGCTCTTGTGGATCCGGAAGAACCGGCTCTTTTTCAGGTGGGTCTCATAATTGTTCAATGACTCGTTCTGCAGATAGAAGGATCCGTCCTTCATATGGATCTTGCAGGAACGCTTTTCCGTCTCGATGAACACGATATCCGCCACGTCAACAACCTGAAAGCTGGAGCCCACGTTCACCATGATCTTCCCGATTTCATATCCGGGACCGGCGGCCTTTTCCTTTATGTGTTCATGGACCCGCTCCATCGCCCGTTTGACGCGCTCATAGTCAAAGGGTTTTAAGAGATAATCCACCGCCCCGATCTCAAAGGCCTTTACCGCGTATTCCTGGAACGCAGTGGCAAAGATGATCAGCGTGTCCGGCTGCTTTCTCTTTATCATGGATGCCAGCGTAGTGCCGTTCATTCCACCCAGATTAATATCCACAAAACACACATCAAAGGTCTCATTTTCCAGCATTGCAAGAAATTCTTCGCTTCCGTCGGCCTCCGCGATCTCCGCCTCCGGCTCACACTGTTCCACCAGATATTTAAGTTCGCTTCTTGCCGGGCGCTCATCGTCAACTACTGCTATTCTCATACCTCATGCCTCCCATGTTCTGTCAAAAACGCCGCTGTTCCAAACAGCAGGCTGCTGTCATCTGTTCTTTCAGAAGATCGTCAGCCTGGCGTTTTCTCCTGCTGCGCGCTTCCAACCGCGCTGTCCGGAATGTTCATCCGCACGTACGTCCCTTCTTCACTTGTCACGATCTGGAGTCCGTAGGACTTTCCGTATAAGGAGATCAGTCTCTGCTGCACGTTCATCATTCCGATTCCTGTGTGTTCCACTTTTTCCCCGCCGTACAGGCTCTGGACGATCCGGTAGTCCATTCCCGGTCCGTTGTCGATCACGTCGATCCTCGTGGACCGTTCCTCCCGTTTTACGTTTACGATGACCTTTCCGACTCCTTTTTCCCTCTGCATTGCCCCGTGATGGACCGCATTCTCCACGATGGGCTGTAAGATCAGGTTCGGCACGCAGCTTCGCAGCGTCTCCGGATCCGCATTGATCTCGATCGAGAGACGTTTTTCAAACCGCGCCTCCTCCAGCATCGTATAGGCTTTTACATGCTCAAGTTCCGTGTCAAGAGTTACCATATAATCGGTATCCTCCAGCATGCTGCGGAAATAGGAGCTCAGTGCCAGCAAGAGCTCCCTCGCCTTCTCCGGCTTTTCCCGGCAGAAGTAGGAGATCGTATTTAAAGAATTGAACAGGAAGTGCGGATTGATCTGGGACTGCAGGGTCCGAAGCTCCGCTTTTCTCAGCTCTTCCTTCTGTTTCTCCATCTCCGAGAGCTTGATCTGCATCGCGAAGTGATTCGCCAGTCCCGTGACAAATTCAATATCCGCCCGATAGGAATAGGCATTTTTCTTCACCAGCATCACAAGCGCCAGAACCTTTCCCTCATCGAGGAGGATCGGTGCGGAGATGATCACATTCTCCTTATAAAGAGGATAAAATCCGTCCTCCGGTAAAGGCACGCGGCTGATCCTCGTTGTCTTGAAGGTCTTTGTTGCAGATAAAAGTCTCGGATAATTGTTCTCTGTGAGAACGATACTGGAAAATGCCCCGCTCCTTGCCAGAAATTTCATGTCATCGATCAGTGCCGCGCCCTGACAGTGGTACTCTTCCATAATAATGTCGATGATCTTTCCCGCCGTCTTCCGGTCCTTCTCCACAGAGCCAAGATACGGGGTACACCGCTCGGCGGTTCTCATTGCGAGGGAGACCTTGGACGCAACCTTCAAGTCCTCCGTGTTGAAGATCGATTTAAAAACATTAAAGAAGATCACCATGCCGACGGAATTGATGATCACCATCGGAACGATCACGATCTTTACGATATCAACGGCCGCATCAAACGGTCGGGTGAGCAGCAGGATCAGAACAATATGGATCATCTCGGAAATGAACGTGACTCCAAGCAGAAATGTATTCGAGTACTGGCGGTTTTCCTTCTTCTTCCAGCCGATAAAGGAACCGATGATCCCATGGATGACCGCGGAGAGCACACAGGCCACCGTGGAGATCCGCTCCGGGAAGATCAGATACCGGTGAGCCGCCGCAATCGCTGTCGTGATAAAGCCGGAGACAGGACCGCCCAGAAATCCGGCGGACAGGACACCGATCACCCGGGCATTCGGCAGCGCCCCTGTCACCTGAATCCCAATGTAATCAGAGATGATGCAGAAGACGCCGAAGATTACACCGAGAAGCACCTTTTCCCAGAGCCTCTGCCAGACGCTCTCTCCTCTTCCTTCCTCACTTCCGCCCTCTTCATTTAATAGAAGTCTCTGGACAAAGTCCATCTTCGTCATCATGAAGGCGAGCACTACCAATAGGCAGATGTTAAAGCAGATACTGTAAATAACATCAAGCAGCATATTGTTTCCTCCTGTCTCTGACGATCCCTGTTTTTCTATATCTGTCCGCAGTGGTTATTGCAATCTGCGCAAAACCTCCATTTCGGAATGTCTGCGCTTCCATCTGCGCATGGCATGGATCACAACTGTCCGACGCCTGACCCGGTGTGTTCTAACAGACACATATAGAAAAACAGGGACCGCCGCAGTAAATTTTCTGCAGCAGTCCCTGTGTGTTCACCGGTTATCTATGAAGGTCTACGCTGCCGCCGGTGCACTCTTCTTTGCAGCTGCTTTCTGGAATACGAATACAACTGCGCAGATCATGATACCTGCGATATCTGTCACAAGACCGCTGTCGATCAGGAGATAAGCGCCAATGAGGCTGGCAATTCTCAATACGATGTTGACCTTTGTGAACAGGAAGCCTTCGACTGCTGTACTGATTAAGAATACACCAACTGCAGCAGTTACTGCAACCTGAATCGCTTTTGCAAGCGGAGTATCAAGCAACAGAAGGTCTGTATTGTATACAAACATGTACGGAAGAATGAATCCTGCAAGCGCAAGCTTTACGGATGCCCATCCTGTCTTCATCGGACTTCCGCCTGCGATACCTGCTGCCGCAAAAGCTGCAAGGGCAACCGGCGGTGTCAGGTTTGCGAACATTGCGAAGTAGAAACAGAACATGTGGGCAACCAGGGCCGGGATACCAAGCTGTACCAGAGCCGGAGCTGCGATCGTGGAGGTAATGATATAGGACGGGATACTCGGAAGACCCATACCTAAGATCATGCAGGTGATCATTGTGAATACCAGTGTGAACATCAGGCTCTTTCCGCCGATGCTGATGATGGTATTTGCCATATTCAGGGCGAAACCTGTAATCGAGCAGGAACCAACGATGATACCAACGCAGGCGCAGGCGATCGCTACGGATACGGTAGACTTCGCGCTCGCTACCATCGCATCAAGAATATCCTGGAAGGTCATTCTCGTATTCTTTCTGCACTGCGCCACGATGATCGTGAATACGATCGTATAGAACGCAGCCATGATAACCGTCTTTCCGGAGAAGAACAGCATGTAAACGAGGAAGATGATCGGGAGTGCCAGATGACCGTACTCCTTCATGACCTGGGACATCTTCGGAAGCTGATCCTTCGGGGTTCCCTGCATTCCCATCTTCTCAGCCCTCATCTGGATCTGGAACAGGATGCCCATGTAGTAGATGACTGCCGGGATGATCGCGGATAAAAGAAGTTCATTGTATTTCATGCCGAGCGTATCTGCCATGATGAATGCGGCAGCACCCATAACCGGCGGCATCAGCTGTCCACCGACAGAACCGGTCGCAACAACGGCGCCTGCGAACTCGTCGTCATAGCCGGATTTTTTCATGAGCGGGATCGTGAAGGAACCGGTCGTAACAACGACGGCTACGGCTGCACCGTTGATCATTCCGAGAAGACCGGAAGCAACGACCGCTACCTTTGCCGGACCGCCCTTTGTGCCGCCCGCGATGGCGTTCGCGAAGTCGTTGAAGAACTGACCCATGCCACACTTGTTCATGACTTCACCGAAGGCGATGAAGAGGAAGATGTAGGTGGACGCAACATTGACTGACGATCCGTAAATACCTTCCGTGTTCGAGAAGAAGTGGCTCATTAACTTCTGCCATGTGTATCCTCTGTGGAGGAAAATGCCCGGGACATCGATCGGGATGAGTCCCTGCTTTGTCCCCATTAAGCTGTAGATCATAAAGATAATGGAGATGATCGGGAGAGCCATGCCGCAGACACGTCTCGTTGCCTCCAGAACGACCAGGGTTAAGAGTGTACCGATCACGACATCCATCATGTCCGGCTTTCCGGCACGGTTGATGATGTTTACATAATCTACGCACATATAGATCGGAACTGCGGCTGACAATGCAATAAATACATAATCATACCACGCGATCACTTTGCGGCTCGCTTTTTTCGTGGCCGGATAAAGCATGAAGGCAAGGATCAGGATCATGCCGACATGGATGGAACGATGCTTTAATGTTTCCGGCATGTAAAGGCCGGATGCGAAAACCAGATGATATAAGGTAACGATGATCGCGAATACCCGGTAAGCTTTCTTTAATACCGGGGATCCGAACTTTCTCGTCTTGCTCTCTTTATCAAACTGCTCGAGGAGTTTCTGTTTTTCTTCCTCGCTCATCTCTGCTTCCGCTGTACTGGGGATGATGTTTTTCTCTTTTTCGCTCATACAGATTTCCCTTCCCTTCGTTGTCAGAGCTGTTGTCGATGTTGCTTCAGCAGTTTCCTTTTTAATTTTCGAAACCATTCCGGATCCTCAGCACCATTTTTACGTGATGCGGCATGTCAGAGCCCTGAATCAGGAGCTCGCCATTCACCTTGATGTTCTTCAGGGCTGTCTGGGAATTGATCCAGTTGAACTGTGGAAAGACGCTCTCGATCTCATCCATGTAGACGAGTCCGTCTTCGTAGCGGTATTTGCAGTCCATCTCTGCCGGAATTCCGGCACCGAAGCCCGCGACCGCGATGGTGTGGAGAATGAAGCTTCCGTCTTTCTGTATCTCGTAATACTCGTACCATGGAATATGCTCAAAGGAATGTTCCCACTGGAAGGAAAGCTCGTCACCGGTCTTTACCGGAATCTCCCGGTAAACATTTCCGGTTTCAAGCTCTTCGATCACCAGAATTTTTTTCTGCTGCCGTGCGAACACGGCAGCAGAGATTGCTGTGATTACCAGAAGAACCGGAATCAGGATTTTAAATTTAGTTCTCAGGAGTTTCATAACCGTGATCCTGCCACCACTTCGCAGCACCGTCATGAAGCGGGATCTTTACATCGTCAACACCGAAGGAAACATCGATGTTCTTGTCTGCTGTGTTGTGGGATGCCTTGATGGTAGCGATTCCATCGTCGGAGAAGATGCAGTCAAGCATATCGTAGACCATGTCATCGGATACATCCTTATTTACAAGCATGATATTGTAAACGAATACGCTCTCCACGTCCTCTTTGTTGTTGTATGTATTGGCCGGGATCGTGCTTGCGGAGAAGAACGGATACTTCTCGATCAGGTTGTCTCTGCCTTCGCCGTCGATCGGAACGATCACCATATCGTAGCTGAATGCCAGCTCGCTGACGGTTGCGTTCGGAAGACCGGAGGTAACAAATGCCGCGTCGCACTGACCGTTCTTCATCTGGTCGATCGCTTCGCCGTAGGATAAGTAGTCAACATCACTATCCTCATATGTCATGCCGTATGCTTCGTAGATCATTCTCGCATTTAACTCAACACCGGAGTTCGGAGCACCGATACCGACCCTCTTGCCCTTTAAGTCCTCAACGCTCTTGATGCCTGTGCTTGCTACGGTTACGAGCTGTACGTAGTTCGGCCAGAGTCTCATCATGGCTCTCAGATCCGGCTCTGCCTTCTCAAACGCACCAAAGCCCTCATACGCCTGTACGACGGAGTCCTGCATTGCGATTGCAAGCTCTGCCTCACCGTTTAAGATCATGTTGATGTTCTCAACGGAAGCGCCGGTTGCCTGTGCGGATGTCTTATATCCTGCATTTCCTAATGCGGTTGCAAATGCGCCGCCGATCGGGTAGTAGATACCACTCGTAGGACCGGTTGCGACTGTGACGAACTCTTTCGCCCTGTCAATGCTCACGGATGTGCTGCCTGCCTCCGCGCTGGAACCATCCGCCGCTTTCTCAGTTACGGCTGCCGCTGTTGTGTCAGCTGCTGTTGTAGATGTACTGCCGGAACTGCTGCCGCATCCTGCAAGAGCTGCTGTCATTGTGAGTGCCATAGCTGCTGCTGTGATTCTCTTCACTAATCTCATACTGTTTACCTCTCCTTCTTTTTGTTTACCCGTAACGATCCGGTCCCACCCGGATCATTACATACCCACTTTTCAAATGCTTCATATTCTTTATAAATATTTCACATTTCATGTCTAAATTTTAACGTAAACATAACCCTGATACAATGGGGTTCGTGCAAACTGCACAAAATCGTGTATGAATGGTAAAAATTGATGTGTGAAATGCAGGAATAAGACAGTTTTCCTGTGAATCTATATGATATTATTTTAACAATTCTTTGCACACCTTTGCGATCGATCGATGAGTTCGCTTGATAAGTAGGAATTGATCGTTCCCGTTAATATATTGCTTTAAATTTTTAAACTTTAACGCGCATAAGTGTTGACTTTTCTCTCTCCTGTCTTTATACTATGGACATAGCGGATCACGCCTCGCAGGCTTTGCCGATTTGGAATACAAAGCACCGGCATTCTTTCTGCGAGATGTGCGTTATATAACGCATGACCGGATATTACATCAATCATATAGAAACAGGGGAGTAACCGCTTATGGGAGCAATTGTAAAAGTAAGAAATGTAAAATTGGGAGACGGAATGCCGAAGATCTGCATTCCGGTTACGGATACAAATCTCGATGACCTGAAAAAATCTGTAAATCTGATCCGGAATACTCCGTTCGACCTGATCGAATGGCGTGCGGACTTCTACACCGGTATGGAAGATCCCGAAGTCCGGACCAAGGCAATGACCTTATTCCGGAATGCTTTAGGAAATATTCCGGTGCTCTTCACGATCCGTACCAGAGTGGAAGGCGGAATGATGGAGATCGATACGGAGACCTACACGAAGACGATCCTCGCCGTGATCGACAGCGGTCTTATTGACCTCGTGGACGTGGAACTCTCCCGCGGGGAAGAGACGATGAAAACAATCGTCGCGGCAGCCCACCGGGTCGGTGTGAAGGTCGTCGCTTCCCGCCATGACTTTACCGCAACGCCGGATAAGAACATCATCATAAGCAATCTCTGCCTGATGCAGTCCCTGGGCGCTGATATCGTGAAATTCGCGGTGATGCCGCAGTGTGAGCGGGATGTCCTGACACTGCTTGACGCAACGTTGACCATGAAGGAGGAGCACAGTGATACCCCGGTGATCACCATGTCCATGAGCCCCACCGGCGTCATCAGCCGTATCTGCGGTCAGCTCGTCGGCTCCTGCGTGACCTTCGGAACCGCAGGAAAGGCATCTGCGCCAGGGCAGATCCCGGCGAACCTGTTAAGCACGTTCCTGCAAACGCTGGCATAAATGACTGTTCACACGGATATGAGCTCCTTCACAACGATACCCCCCTGTGTCCAGCTCCCCTCTGCTCACTTTCTGTTAAACCCCTATAAGCTCTAAATACCTTTACCATAAATTGTACCCGCTCAATGCGAGATCATATTCTCCGCAAAGATCCCATACCCCCTCGTCGGATCGTTGATAAACACATGGGTCACAGCCCCGATAAGTTTTCCGTCCTGGATAATTGGTGAACCGCTCATACCTTGAACAATGCCGCTTGTCAAATTTAAAAGTTCCTCATCCACAACACGGAGAACCAGGCCTTTATTTTTCTGAATGCTGCCGTAATCCACCTTCTGAATTTCGATCTCATAATCTTTTACTTCCCCGGACACATTGCTTCGGATGTACGCAGTTCCCTTGTGAGTATCCTGTCGGAAGCCGACGGGAATCGCATCGGTTTTTATTGAATCCAGAAAATGGTTGTTTACGGTTCCGTAGATTCCCTCTGCCGTATTCTCCTTCACTTCCCCCAGTTTTGTTCCTTTTCCGTAATAGATCACTCCTGACATGACTCCCGGCTTTCCGGTCTGGCCTTTTTCGATCCCGAGGATCTGGGTCTCGTAGAGTTCCCCACCTTCAATATCCACCAGTTCCCCGGTATCACTGTCACTGATTCCATGCCCAAGAGCACCAAAATTTCCGTTCATATCCACATAAGTCATGGTTCCGATTCCCTGAGTATCATCCCTGACCCAGGCACCAAGCTTATAGCTTCCGTCTTCCGCAAGAACCGGTGTCATATCGACCTCGATCCTGCGACCATCACGCCGGATTCCGAGCGCCAGCGTCTTTCCGTCTGACGCGCTCACCGCGTCCACCAGATCATTTTTATCTTCCAGATCTTCTCCGTCCACCGTCTGGATATAGTCTCCGGACTTTAAAAGCCCATAAGCAGGTTCCACAACGTTTCCCGTATCATTTGTGACCTGCCCCGTCCCGATCACCATAACGCCCTTTGATTTTAAATAGATTCCCACCGGCATTCCACAGGGGATCGCATAAGATCCATCCACCACCTCCACCTGAATGTCTTTCATCCGGATAAGTCCCAGGAACTTCATTCCAACCCGGTAGCTTCCCTCATTTTTCCCATACATAGAGACTGCATCCGGGCGTTCGATCCGGATCATTCCTTGCGGGATTTCTGAAGCATTCTTCAGGACAACCTCCTCGCTGTCACTCTCAAAGGTCACTCCGGGAGGAAGAGCAAAATGAAAGACTTCTTCCTCATTGACCACCAGATTCAGCCGATCCGGCACTGCATACCGGATATAGACCCAGGAAAATCCGATTGTAAAGACGAGAGAAATCCAGAATGTCCGGATCAGGATCCGTCGAAACGATTCTTTTTTCATCATGGCAGCTCCTCCTTTATTCATTCTTTATCTGCAACGCCGCTGTCGCGCCTGCACTGCAGTTTTCCGAAGCTGCCGCTTCCCTTTTATCGTTTCCACTTTATCAGACAGTCATTCCCAGCCGTCACAGAAACCGTTATAAAAAAAGGAGAGGCAGCTTTTTTGCTCCTCTCCTATTATGTGATGCTTTTTTATTTTCACCCTGTCAGTTTTTTCTCATTCTGCCGATTCATCCCGCTGTTTGAAGTACAGCTCTGTGATTCTTCGTCTCCTCTGCCAGACGTTTCATCTCCTCGGCATTTTCCCGTACTTTTTCCGTAATCTCAGCTCCGCCTAGGAGTCTTGCGAGTTCATCCACCTCATCCTTCTCTGTTAGTTTTCTGATTTTCGTCGCAGTCACACCATTCTCCACAGATTTTTTTATTTCAAAGTGCGTATCCGCCATTGCCGCGATCTGCGGAAGGTGGGTAATACAGAGTACCTGGTGCTTTTTTCCGATATAGGACAGGCGCTCCGATACCTTCTGGGCTGTCCGTCCACTGATACCGGTATCGATCTCATCGAAGATCAAAGTTGGAATATCGTCCGTGTCCGCAAGGACCGTCTTGATCGCCAGCATAATTCTTGAAAGTTCACCGCCGGAAGCAACTTCCCCCAGCGGCCTTGGCGGAATACTTCCCGGATTTGTGGAGATCAAAAATTCCACCTCGTCGGAGCCGGCTGCCGTAAAGTGATCGGTCCGGTGTACATCTACCCGAAATTCCACATGAAGGAAGTTCAGATCCTCAAGCTCCTCCGTGATCCGGTTCTCCAGAATCTTTGCTGCTTTTTCTCTCTCCTTCGAGAGCCGTCCGCAGAGAAGTCCCAGAACCCGCTTCTGCTCCTCAAACTCGGCTTTTGCGGCAAACGCCAGTTCCGCATAGTTTTCCAAGTCCTCAAGTCGTTTTTTCTTTTCTTCCAGACTCTTTAAGACAGCTTCCTCGCTGTTTCCGTATTTTGCCATAATTCCACGGACAAGATCCAGACGTTCTTCCGTCTTTTTAAAATCTTCCCCAGAAAACTCCATCTCATCCATATAGTCCGAGATCGACCTGCAGATATCCGATAAAATACTTTCCGCGTCAGAAAGACCCGCAGCGATCCCGGACAGCCTTTCATCGTAGGATGCCACACTTTCCATCTCACGGTACGCACGCCCGATCGCGTCCCCATCTACCGCCTGATAAGCTCCCTGTAAGCTTTCCATAATTTTTTGACTATGGGAAAATTTACGGAATTTCGCCGCAAGTTCTTCCTCTTCGCCCGGTTTTAATGCAGAATCCTCAATCTCATCGATCTCGAATCTCACGAAATCAAGTTCCCGTTTCCGGCTTTCCTCATCCAGAGAGAATCCGTCAAGCTTTCCCTTTAATTCCAGATATCTCCGGTAACTCTCTGCCACATTTCTTTTTAAGCTTCCCGTCTCTCTCCAGGAATATTCATCAAGGATCTCCAGATGTTTCTGCTTATGAAGGAGAGACTGATGTTCATGCTGTCCATGGATATCGAGAAGCTTTCCGGTCACGGCTTTTAAGCGCGCCGTCGTCACTGTCTCGTCATTGATCCGGCTGATACTTCTCGTCTGGGTGATCTTTTTTGAGATGATTAAAAGACCATCTTCATCCGGATACACATCCATTTTCTTTAATTCTTCCCGTTTTTTCTCGTCATCAACCGAAAAAATAAGCTCAATATACGCATACTCTTCCCCACATCTGATCATATCCCTTGACGCTTTCGCGCCCAGCGCCAGGGCAACAGAGCCAATGATAATCGACTTTCCGGCTCCGGTCTCACCGGTCAGGATATTTAAACCGTTTCCAAACTCCACATCAGCCTGCTCAATCAGAGCAAGATTTTTAACATGTAAACCAACAAGCATCCTGTTCCCTCGCTTTCCCTCTATGAAAATAAAACATTTGTTCGATTTTGTAAAACGAGTATAGCACACATATGTTCGATTGTCCAGTGTTTTTCGAACAGTTGTTCTCTTTTTTCCGTTCTGTTTCCTAAAAAATCCCTGCAAAGCAAAACCAGGTAATTATCCCGTTTCTGCTTTGCAGGGCTCAATATTTCTGCAATATTCTGCCTTAAACAAAAAAGTCCAAAGCCTATTTTCCTCCGTAACTGTTCAGGAAACAGTTACGCGCAAAAATCCATTCCAAATCGGCTGTGCCGATAGGATTTTTGCCTTCTATTCTAAGTTTTCTTACGGTCAGCGCAGTAAATGCGCAGACCTACTGAACAGTTACTTTCCTTCAATGATCTTCTTCAGCTTATCCATCAGAATGATCGTGTCATCCACGGTCCGCACCGCGCACATGATCGTGTTGTCTCCGGCCACACATCCGACGATCTCATGAAAACCGATCACATCCAGTGCCTCAGCAACTGCCATCGCCATACCTGAAACAGTCTTGAGCACAAGAATATTCTGTGCCATGTCCATGGACACATAGCAGTCCCTGAAAATACGGATATATTTCTCGCCAAAATCTTTCTGATGCTGCATGACCGCATAGCACTGGCGGCCATTTTTTCCAGGAGCTTTCGTGAGCTTCAGTTCACGGATATCCCTCGATACTGTCGCCTGTGTCACATGATATCCGGCCTTTTTCAGATACTCCGCAAGCTCCTCCTGCGTCTCGATCTGATATTTTCCAATCAGCTCCACGATCTTACTGTGTCTGTCAACCTTCATGTCTGCTGCCCCTTTCTGATCTCGTCCTGTATCAGTGTCCGTTTCACTTCTTTTGAAGAAATCCGCACACCGTCCTGCGTGTCCTGCAGCGCTATTCCGCTGTAAATTCACGCGTCGTACATCTTCATCTTTAAAATATCAAGGAATGACCGGTGATCAAGCTTCACAACTCTTGTCACCGTCTCTGCCTTTGTGATCTCAATATAATCCCCATTTTCCAGCCGCACTAACGTGTCGCCGTCAAAAGCCGCCACCTGACTGCCCCGGTTTGCTGCCGGGATCTCGATCCTGATCCGGCTATCCGCTCCGAAAACGATCGTTCTCGACGTCAGCGTATGCGGGCAGATCGGTGTAAGGATCATCAGCTGTCCGTCCGGCTGGGCGATCGGTCCCCCTGCCGACAGATTGTACGCTGTGGATCCCGTAGGCGTCGCAACGATCATACCGTCAGCACTGAATTCATTTAAGAACTGTCCATCCACGTAAAGCTTTAACTTTAATACCCGTGGATCTCCGTCCCTTGTCAGGACGATATCATTGAGCGCAATGCTCTCTTTCACCGGTCTTGCGTTCCGGTAAACACAGCCCTTCAACATCATGCGTTCCTGAAGTTCATAACAGTCCTCCAAAAGTGCATCCAGAAGCTCCTTCACATCGCCTTCCCGGCCGATCTGGGTAAGATAGCCGAGGCCGCCGAGATTGATACCGATCATCGGAAGATTTCTTCCGGCAAGATCCCTTGCCGCCTGGATCAGGGTTCCGTCCCCACCCAGCGTGATGACACATTCGGTACCCGCAGGTACCTCCTCCGGATCCGTGTACGGATTTCCATGTCCGGACACACTTCTCCCCACGGAAACTCCCGCGCCGTGAGCCTTCAGATACTTTTCAATAGCCGCCTGCATATTCTTCGTATTCTCTTTGTCAGGATTTGCAACGATGTAAAATTTCTTCATAAAATTATGCCTGTTATGCCTTATTTATCCAGTGTCTCGTGTGCCTTTTCAACGATCTCGGAAGCGCCGATGGTGTCGTTCGCAAATGTACTTCCATCCGTGCAGTTTCTTAAATGGAGCAGATATTCGATATTTCCCTCCGGCCCCTTGATCGGGGAGAATTCCAGATGGAGGGCCTCAAAACCGATGCTGCCCGCAAAGGAGGCGACCATCTCAATGACCTCAAGATGGACAGATTTTTCGCGGACAACGCCCTTCTTTCCGACCTTCTCACGCCCTGCCTCAAACTGCGGCTTAATTAAGCATACGACCTCTCCGTCCGGCTCCATGAGCGCCTTCACCGGCCCCAGAACTTTCGTCAAAGAAATAAAGGAGACGTCAATGGATACAAACTGGATCCTGTCCGGGATCTCCTCCGGAGTCACATAACGGATATTTGTCTTTTCCATGCAGACCACGCGCTCATCATTTCTGAGCTTCCACGCCAGCTGTCCATGCCCCACATCCACAGAATAAACCTTCACTGCCCCGTTCTGAAGCATGCAGTCCGTAAATCCGCCCGTGGACGCTCCGACGTCCATACAGATCTTTCCCTCTAATGTCACGCCGAAATGTGTCATGGCCTTCTCCAGTTTCAGTCCGCCGCGGCTCACATATTTTAATGTGGTTCCGCGCACCTCCACGTTCGCTGTCTCGTCGAACATGGATCCCGCCTTGTCTTCCTTCTGTCCATCCACATAGACGATGCCGGACATGATGACCGCCTTCGCCTTCTCTCTGGACTCCGCCAGATTTCTCTTTACCAGCAGAACATCCAACCGTTCTTTCATTGGCTTTGCTCCTTATCTCTTCTCGTTTAAAAATTCCGTCTCAATGCGTCTGATCACAGAATCGCTGTTGATTCCAAGCATCTCCCTGAGCACAGAAACGTTTCCGTGTTCTACATAGGCATCCGGAAGCGCGATCTGGATCACGCGGATCTCCGGGTGTTTTTCATGGATATATTTTGTGACATACATGCCCATGCCGCCGCGGAGAACATTCTCTTCCATGGTGACGATCAGTTTATGCGTCATGCAGAGACGATCGATCATATCCGTATCGAGCGGCTTTACAAATCTCGCGTTCACTAAGGTACAGGGCTGTCCTTTTTCCTTTAATTTTTCCCGGACGTGTTCGCCGGTACTCACCATGCTTCCGAGGGCAAAAAGTGCGATTTCCGACTCCTCGTAGAGCATCTCCGCCTTTCCATATTCGACAGGAGCGCGAAATTCTTCCAGTCCGCGGTACGCCTGTCCTCTCGGATAACGGATGGCGAGGGGCGCATCAAAATTCACGCCGAACTCCAGCATGTCCTGAAGCTCCCAGCAGTTTTTCGGCGCCATAATGTTCATTCCGGGCACAAGACTTAAGAAGGAAATATCAAAAATCCCCTGATGCGTCTCCCCGTCGCTTCCGACAAGACCAGCCCGGTCGATGGCAAACAGCACTGGAAGATCCTGAATACAGACATCGTGAAGCACCTGATCATAGCCGCGCTGTAAAAAAGAAGAATACACCGCAACTACGGGCTTCAGTCCCGCTGCCGCCATACCTGCCGCCGATGTCACCTCATGGGCCTCCGCGATTCCCACATCAAAAAAACGTTTCGGGAATTTCTTCGCAAACTTCGTGAGTCCTGTTCCATCCGGCATGGCTGCCGTCAGAGCCACGATTCTTTTATTCTTTCCGGCAAGTTCGCAGATCTTCTCTGAGAATACATCCGTATAGCTCGGAAACTCCTTCTTCTTTAAAGGATTTCCGGTCTTGATATCGAATGGTTCCACACCGTGGAATCTCGCCGGATTTTCTTCCGCCGGCTTGTAGCCTTTTCCCTTTTTCGTGATAACATGGACTAAAACCGCATGCTGGACGCGCTTTGCTTCCTTAAATACACGGATCATTTCCTTCACGTCATGGCCGTCCACAGGTCCCAGATACGTGATCCCCATGTCCTCAAACAGCATTCCGGGAACGAGGAACTGTTTGATCCCGTTCTTCAGCTGGTACAGACCATATGCCAGCGGTCTTCCGATCACAGGAATCGCGGAGAGTGCCCGTTCCACCCGGAGTTTTAACTCTGCATAGCCTTCTTTTGTGCGGACACTGCTGAGATATTTCGACATTCCGCCTACGTTTCTGGAAATGGACATCTCATTGTCATTCAGAACAATAATAAAATTTTTTTTGATCTGGGCCGCGTTGTTCAATGCCTCATATGCCATTCCGCCGGTCAGGGCGCCGTCTCCGATGACCGAGATCACCGAATAATCCTCCTCCGTGATCTCTCTCGCCTGGGCAAGTCCAAGACCCGCAGAGATGGAGGTGGAGCTGTGTCCTGTGTCAAAGGCATCGTAAGGGCTTTCCTTTCTCTTCGGGAATCCGCTCATTCCGCCAAACTGGCGCAGGTCATCAAATCCGGCTTTTCTTCCGCTTAAAAGCTTGTGGGTGTAGGCCTGATGGCCCACGTCCCAGACGATTTTATCCTTCGGAAGGTCGAACGCCAGATGCAGCGCCATCGTGAGTTCCACAACCCCGAGGTTTGAGGCGAGATGACCGCCTGTTTTACTTATTTTTTCAATCAGGAACTGGCGGATCTCCTGCGCAAGCTCCGGATATTGGTCTTCTTTCAGTTTTTTGATGTCCGAAGACTGTTTTATATGATCAAGCAGCATGTTTCCAGACTACTCCCTTACATATTTTATATAGTGATTAGTTTCTCCTATTCACGAGCATTTCAATAATATTGTACAGAAATTCATTTTTTCCCGGCAGCCCCGCAAGTCTTCCTGCTGCCCGGTCAGAAATTTCCTTTACATCCCGTTTTGCCTTTTCAAGGCCTTCTAAGGTCACATAAGTGGTCTTTTCGTTCTTTTCATCGCTCAGAACCGGCTTTCCAAGCTCTTCCTGAGTGCTCGTCACATCGAGGATATCGTCCTGAATCTGGAACGCGAGACCGACCTCGGAGGCCATCGTTTCCACCTCTTTGATCTCTTCCACGGTCGCGCCCGCAAGGACTGCACCGATCATCATGGAGGCCTCGAGGAGAGCACCGGTCTTTAACCGGTAGATGAAATCAAGTTTTTCTCTCGGAACCGCCTTTCCGGTGAGCTCCACATCGACGGTCTGTCCGCCGATCATGCCATAGATTCCGGTCTTTTCTGCGAGGATCCCGATGGCGCGGCCGACTTTTGCCGGATCAGCGCCCATGGAAAAGGCCTTTGACGCAGTCTCGAACGCGTAGATCATCAGCGCGTCACCCGCCAGTACTGCCATGTCATAGCCGTAGGCTTTCCAGGTGGTGAGTTTTCCGCGGCGGTATTCGTCGTTATCCATGCACGGCAGATCGTCATGGATCAGGGACGAGGTGTGGATCATCTCCATGGCCGCCATGAACGGCTCGATCTCCGGACCGTTTCCGCCGAACAGACGGTACACTTCCCGCATGAGAAGCGGTCTTAAGCGCTTTCCACCTGCTTTTACACTGTAATTCATTGCCTCAAAGATCGTCCTCTGATGTCCGGTCTCCTCCGGCAAATATGAATATACGACTGTCTCAGTCTCCTTGACCGCCTGACTGAACCTTTCCTTAAAATTGTCCGCCATTTTCCTTTTCCTCCGTTTGATCTCCACTCAAAACAAGGATCTTTTTTTCGATCGTCTCAATTTTTTCGTTACAGCTCTTTACAAGCTTCATGCCCTCTTCATAATCAGCGAAAGCGTCCTCCAAAGATCCGTCTCCCTTTTCCAGCTTTCCGATGATCCGGTCGAGAGCCGCAAATGTCTCCTCGACATTCATCTGTTTTCTTGTCTCGTCATCCATATGATTCCTCACTGTGGCAGAA
Source organism: Pilosibacter fragilis (assembly GCF_032490495.1). Lineage (NCBI taxonomy): Bacteria > Bacillati > Bacillota > Clostridia > Eubacteriales > Clostridiaceae > Pilosibacter > Pilosibacter fragilis. The sequence continues at coordinate 399,253 of NZ_JAVYJB010000003.1, forward strand.
TGTACTGCCGTGTTGTTCTATTTTCCCGCAAACTACATAACGATTCAGTACCTTCATAGTTACGTGCAAAAATCCATTTCTACTGATACTTCTCAACATGATCTACAACAGCCCCGATCCGACCGTCCTTCACCCGGACCGTGATCCGTTTTCCGGCTTCCGCCTGTTCCACAGTCTCCAGACGTTTGCCATCCCTGTCCGTGATAAATCCGAATCCGCCGCTGATCTTCTTTAACGGGGACAGTCCCCACAGACGTTCACTCTTCACCGCAAGATTTCTCTTATCAGCCGCAAGCCGGTCCGCCATGGATCTTCTGAGCAGTGTCTCCGCATTCTGCAGATCACGTCCCGTCTCCTGCTGCCGCTCTGCGATCAGACGTAAAAGTGTATCTTCCGCGTCCGCCAGCCGTTTTTTCTTCTCATTCAGCTGGCTCTTCGGGTCATAAAACCGCAATGTCAGCTCATCATGCTTTAACCTGCTTTTAGCCCGCTCAAGACTTGTACCCATCTCCTTCATCAGGCGCTGTTTTCTCGCATTCAGATCCATCCGGAACTGGAAATAATCAAATACCGCAAGCTCTGCCGCCGCTGACGGAGTCGGTGCCCGAAGATCTGCCGCGTAATCCGCGATCGTCACATCGGTCTCGTGACCGACTGCGGAGATCACCGGCGTATTGCATGCGAAGATCGCTCTGGCGACTTCCTCCTCGTTGAAGGCCCAAAGGTCTTCGATCGAACCGCCGCCGCGCCCGACAATCAGGACATCCAGTCCCATCGCATCAAGCGTCCGGATTCCTTTTACGATGCTGTCCTTTGCGCCGTCTCCCTGAACCAGGGCCGGGTAGAGGATCAGCTGGACATATGGATTCCGTCTGTGGGAGATATTCATGATATCCCGGATTGCAGCTCCCGTGGGCGCTGTGACGATTCCCACGGTCTTTGCGAACCGCGGGATCGGCCGCTTATACTGTGGGTCAAACATCCCCATCTCTTCCAGCTCTTTTAAGAGTTTTTCAAATCTCAGATACAGGTCCCCGCGCCCGGAAAGTTCGATTTCTGACGCGTAGAGCTGGTATTTTCCGTCCCGCTCGTAGACATCCACAGTTCCTTTTACAACAACCTGCTGTCCCTCGGCAAGCTTAAAGTTGAGGCCGCGGCGCTGGCTTGCGAACATGACAGCCTGAAGTGTTCCGCCGCCGTCTTTCAGTGTGAAATAGATATGTCCGGAACTGTGATACTTACAGTTGGAAACTTCCCCCTTCACCGATAGGCGGCGAAGAAGGAAGTCCTGTGCAAACATATTTTTGATGTATGAATTTACCTGTGCAACAGAGTAAACACCTGCCATCGTTTAATTGCCTTTCTGGATCAGTTTTGCAAGGATACCGTTTACAAATGCCGGAGCTTCATCTCCGCCGAATTTCTTTGCGAGTTCAACCGCTTCGTTGATGGCAACCTTCTCCGGGATCTCCTCATCATATTTCATCTCGAACACTGCAAGACGTAAAATCGTAAGCTCAACTTTACCCATACGTCTTGTTCTCCAGCCTTCCGCGATCTCGTTGATCTTTTCATCGATCTCCGGGATCAGTTCCATGATCTTCTCGACGCGTTTTTCGAGATATGCGCGATCCTCTTCTTTCTCAAACGGATCATGAAGGATCTCATCTTTTCCGTCTTCGCCGGTCACATCCTCCTTCGGCGCTTCAAAATATCTCTCTAACTGCTCTTCCTTCTCCTCTGCCGGGTAAAAATCCTGGCAGAACAGCATTTTAAAACAATGTTCTCTGGCTTCCCTTCTGGTCACTTTTCTACCTCCGTTTATCTGAACGGGCCGACGGGCTTTTCCGTCAGTCCGTGCTGCTCTGATTATCAATCTCTGAACTGCTCTTTTGCAGCCATGCTTCCGAAAAAGCTGCCTTTTGCAGCTTCTGCAGATGTGAGCGCAGAACAGAGTACTCCTAATTTAGGATTATACGTAACTATTCAGTACCTTCATAGTTACGTGCAAAAATCCATTCCAGATCAGCTTCGCTGATGGGATTTTTGCCTTCCAGCCTATGTTTTCTTACGGTCAGCGCAGCAAGTGCGCAGACCTACTGAACAGTTACGATTATACATGAAAATGTATATTTTCACAAGTCCTTATGTGAGAGATGTTTCTTTTATCCTTGTGGTATGGTATACTCTTTCTGATCCCTTCAGAATTCCAAACTTACCTCAGAAAGGAAAATAATACAATGAACAAAGTAAAATACCTGCCGCTCATCATCCTGTGCATGCTATTAACCGGATGCGGCAACAAAAATAATATTTCGAAGGAAGTCTCCACAGAAACAGCCGTACATACTTCCGAAGTCGAATTAAAAACGGCAGTGGAAACAGAGTCAGAAAGCACCTCTGAATCTGACACGAAAACAGTGGCAGAAGAAAGCTCTGAAACCGATATGAAAACAGAAACCAGCCCTGCTGCCAATACTGACACCGAAAATACGGCTTCTGAGACAAAATACATTACCATCGACCTGTCCACAGCCAGGGAGACACATCCCACCGGTGATGCCGCCGCTCCTTTTGATTTAAAAATCGTATCCGAAGAAGAAAACGGTATCGATTTTGCAAACGAATGGTACGACAGGAAAGGATTATCCCTCCCAATGATCGGCACCGACTGGAACAGCTTTTATGATGACAACTACCAGTACCTCTGGTCCGGCGAAGAGCTTTATATTTTTGAAAACGGTACCGGGAACTGCCTGTATGTCTTAACCTATCCCACCGACAAATGGTACATCAATGGAAACAATGCCTGTCTGAAGGACGGTATTTTCTACGGAGCCAGCGTGACAAACGGCTACGCCCAGCTGGATACCTGTTTCATGTTTGCCTATGATCTGGAAAATAACAAACTCCTCTGGAGAAGCGCTGACCAGACCTGTAATTCCATGAACTTTATCGTAAAAGACAATGTGATCATCTGCGGATACGGCTTCACCTCCGAGGACGACTACCTCTACCAGCTTAATCTTCACACCGGAGAAGTCCTCTCCCGCCTGAAACTAAAAAAGCAGCCTGATCTCCTCGTATACCAGGATAATACACTTTACGTCCATACCTACAGCTATAACTACACAATCGAGATAAAATAAGTTCGCCAAAAAGGGCAGGACTCCCAGTGTCTCCCGGGAATCCTGCCCTCACGCAGTCACAATCTTTACTTTTCTTCCAGGCTGACCCCGGCAATCTTAATATTCACATCAAGCACCGTAAGCCCCGTCATGTTCTCGATCGCGTTCTTAACCTTCTCCTGCACCTTCTCGCAGACGTCCGGAATACTATATCCATATTTCAGATTCAGAGCCATATTCACACTTACATGCTCCTCCGTAACTTCCACCTTAACGCCTTTGGAAAGGTTCTTCATTCCAAGCTTTCCAACCAGCTCGTTCGTAATATTTCCCGCCATGGAGTCCACGCCGTCAACTTCAGTTGCTGCCAGGCCGGCAATAATTGCCACGACTTCATCCGCAATCTGGACTTCTCCAATTTTGTCCTTTTCATAAACCTTATGACTGCTTCTCTCTGTTTCCGCTGCCACAACAATTACCTCCTGTATATCAAAGATACAGTTATTATACCATTTTCTCCTCTCTTTGCATAGTTCTTTTTATCACACTTTGCGCCTGCCGCCAGAGATACCGGGAACCATACCACTTTACGCCAATATTCCGGCACCATCGTCCTTATCACTCATCCACATCCAGCAGCGTGATCACGATCCCGTCTGCCCCGATCTCCGTCTTCCTCTTCACGATATCCTCGATCTGCGCCCGTTCCTGGTCCGAGAGTGATGCCGCGTTCACCACAACATCCACCTTCCCGTCCGTGATGCTGACCACCGGGTCCACAAAGCCTTTTGCCTTTAAAAGCGTCTCCGCCGCGTTCTCCTTTTCCGAGATCTCCGTCATCCCGATGAGGTTCTGGATCGCCGTCTGCTTCTCCTCCTCCGAGATCTGGTCACTGTTGATGATCTGCATCAGAGTTTCCTTATTCTTTGCCCGGATCTGCTCCCTGCCAAGTTGGACGCCAGCTATGTACTCGGAGATCCCTGTTCCGCCGGTGAGCACCGCCTCGCCCGGATTCTCGATTCCCGCAGCCGCTGTCTCCTGCCCGGAAACTTCTGCACCAGCAGATTCCGCACTCTCAGGCATCGCCGCCACCTCATTTCCATCGGGCAGAAGTTCCTCTCCATCCCCGTCAAGACTCGCAATTTCCTTGAGCTTTCCATCATCCACCCCATTCTTCGCCTGATTCTCCGCCAGAATGTCCGAATCGGAAATATCCATCATCCCCGCCTCGTACACCTCTGCCCCCGCCACTTCCTTCTTCGACGAGTAATTCAGGTATCCCGCTGCCGCGATCATGACCGCCAGCGTCGTGATAATGATCTGATTTCTTCTGAAGATCCGTTTCATCGCAAAACTCCTTCTTTCCCATACTTTCATACTTCCATTCTATGATTCCAGGCTTGAAATATACCGCTGTAATTCTCTCCTCTGTAAAAAACAGAACCCATTTTTGCCGATACTCTGCAATCCACTGCCTTTATTTCACCGCCCGCTTCATCACCTTGATCTTATTCGCCGGAAGTCCTAAAAGCGCCTCCATCGCCTCCGAGATCTCCGCCCGGATCACCGCACTTCCGCCGCCGTCCGCGCTGATGACTACACCGGAGATCTCCGGTTTCACTTCCTTCTCCATCACCGGTGACTGGCTCTTCCCGTCAAGCACCGTGCTCTCTGACTGGTTCTCCTCCCTTATGACCCGTGAACTCCCGGAGCTGCTCCCACTCTCCTCCGTCACTGAGGACGTGCTGCTCTTATCCACATGCCAGATCCTCTCCTCCGAAGATTTCAACACCACCATCACATCCGCCTCCCCGACGCCATCCACACTCTTTAATAGTTCCCGGATCCGCTGCTCCAACTTCTCCTCGTAAGAACCACTCTCCTCCTTCGCTGCAGCTTCCTCCCCGGCATCTTCCAACGCAGTGCTCTCATCGTCCCCGCTGACATCCGCAACCACCTCCACCGTTCCAGCTCTCAATCCGGAATCCGTTGTCTTCCCATTCGGCAGTGAGATCACAAACAGCAGCAGCCCGGAACAGAATAGAAAAATCACCTTCTCCTTATTCCCTTTCAACATCGACCTCAATGTCCCGTTCTTCCACTCCATAATAAGCTCCTATCTTCCTTCTGACCGAAGCGATCTCCGCTCCTGCCTGATTCTGCTCTCCCCGGACCACTAACTTCACATGGCTGAGATTCCCGGCATCCGCCACCCGGGCCGATACGCTCACGCATTCCAGACCATCACTCTCTGCCATAGTCCGGATATCAGACTCCACCGCCGCCCGGTACCGCTCATAAAATCCTGCGATCCGCCTCTCATCCACGGCTCCAAGTTCCTCCTTCAGCGTCCGCACATCGTCCTCAAAGATGATCTTCTCAAACATGCCCGCTATCGCTGTCTCCATCCCCGTGATCCGTGCAAGCGGCCCAAAAGCCAGCAGGATCATAACCGCCCCGGCAAACAGCCGCAAGTACTTTTCGTATTTCGGATCCGGCAGAAGATTCATGACCATGGTCACGAAGATCATGTAAAAAACGATGTCTTTTACCCAGTTTTCAATCGCTTTCATGCCGCTCCTCCACTTCTCCGCTGCTGTTCACATTTTGCACAGCCACCTTGATAATATGCAGTGTGACAACAACTCATCCCGCATAGTACACCGCATTCGTAGAATAACTGATCACTGCGATGGTCACCGCAAACAACGCCAGCGAATACCCGACGATTTCGAGTAACATCCCATGCCCCACGGCATTCTGCGCCATACATGCAGCCAGCCGCTTATCACATACAGGCTGCATCACAGCCGCTGCCAGATAGTAGAGCGCCATGAGCACCGCCAGCTTCACCATAGGTACCGACGCCAGAAAGATCAGGACCGCCACCGCCGCGGCACCCGCCGTGTTCTTTATGAGAACCGCCGATCCCATCAGAAGATTTGACATTGCCCCGGCCCCTGCGCCGATTCCCGGAACCGCCTCGATGGTCCGCACGACCGCCGCGTTTTTCATGGCATCCGCCTGGGGCAGAACCAGACCCTGGATCAGGTGAAATCCCACAACGATACCGAACATGGTCTTCACGGTCCACCCCACGACTTTTCCCAGGAACTCCGTCATCACCGAGAACATTTCTTCCCGGAACAGATTTCCCACCAGGGAGAGCACCATGTAGAGCTTCATGATCGGCAAAAGGAATCCCGAAACCACCGCCTGGATCACGCCAATGGCCCCCAGCGTGAATCCGCAGACCGATGCCGATGTCACCGCCCCACCCGCCATAGTCACTGCAAGGAAATATGCCGGGAGCAGAACCTTCATGAACCCTAAGATATCCCCTGTGGTCTCCTCTGCGATGCGAATACTGGCAAAAAAGCTCGCCGCCAGGAATGTCTGCACGCAGATACAGATCACGTAGGCCCCCGTCTCCGACAGCTGGCTGGAACCGAAAATTCCGAAAAAGCCGGAACATGCCGCCCCGCACAGGGACAAGATCAGGATTTCCGCTAAAAACGAGGTGTTTGTCCGGATCTCCGAGAACAGTGCGGAGACGATCCTGTCCTTTCCATATAAGAAGACGTTCTCCGCATCACCTTTCCGGATCATGTCCATTAAGTCCCGGAATGTAAGTCCCGCTGTATCATCACCGCCGATCTGGTCTAAATACTCCTGGATTTCTGTAACGTCAATATCTGCTATCTCATCATCCTGCTGCGGTTCCGCTCTCTGCCCGAAATCCACTGTTTCCGCTGTTGGCATTTGAATTGTCCACAATCCAGCCTGCCGCCCTGTTTTCTGTCTGAAACCGGTCTGCTCTGCGGCAAAAGCTGTCACCTCACTCTGTCTGATTCCCCAGAATATCCCCACAACAAGCCCCAGCATCAGAAATACATTTCTCTTCCATCTCATTCCATAAACACCTTCAATGTCTCCACCAGCGACAGCACCACCGGCGCGCTCACCGCGAGGATCGCCAGCTTCCCAACCATTTCCACCTGGGTCCCCACCGCAGAGTATCCGGCATCCTTGCAAATCCCCGACGTGAACTCTGCGATATATGTGATTCCCGCCATCTTGAATAACGCCGCCAGATACACATGCCGGATCCTGATCCCGTTTCCTATCTCCCGCAGGGTGTCCAAAAGCACACCCAGTCTTGCCAGACCAAGAAATCCGACTCCGATGGATGCCGCCAGAACCAGGTACACCGCGTACTCTGGCTTCAGCGGTTTTAACTGCGCCGCAAGCAAAACTGCCGTAAGCCCCAGAAGTGCCGCCTGAACTACCGCCATAACTCTCCCTCCTTTCACAGCGAAAACAGATTTTTAATTGTCTCAAACAGATCATAGATATACGGCACGATCCAAAACAGCACCAGGATCAATCCTGCGAGACTCGTGAGAAACGCCTGGTCCTCGCGCCCGCTGTGCTTCAACACCTGACACATCACCGACACCAGGATCCCCACCGCCGCGATCTTAAATATCAGATTTACCCCCATAGTCTCCCCCTTACGCAAAGAGTACCAGAATAAAAAGTCCTGCCGCCATTCCGAGAGACCGGTAAAGCTTCGTCCGGCTCTCCATCTCCTTCTTTAAGAACGCCAGGGAGTCATCCGCCTGTTCCAGATAGAACAGAATCGTCCGCTCCTGGGTCTTTTTGTCCGCGTAACCGAGATTTTCCCCCAGTGCCCGGAGTGCTTCAAGATCCTGTTTTCTTAAAGGAAGATCGTCCGGAAATTTTTCCATCTCTTCCTTCCATATCTCAGCAAACGCCTTCCCAGCTTCTTCCTCCATCCGCTTTTCCACCCGTAGGAAAAAGAATCCTGCCTCCGCCGCCATCCCGGAATTCCCGTCTGAAAACCGGCTGCCGATCTCCTTTAGCGCCTCCGGCAGCGTCTCGTTGGAGTATAGGATCCGCGCCTTCAGATAGACCGCCATCTGCCGGAAGATTCCAAGCATCTTTACCCGCATCTCCCACTCCCCCGCCAGCAGAAAACCTCCAGCTACCGCCGCTGCCGCCATGCACAAGAGTCCTAAATATTTCATGTCTCATCCCCCGCCCACTCACGATCTATGTCTTGTTTAAACCTTAACTTCCTTTATCCATTCGCTGAAAATTCACATCATAAATTCCCACTATCGTTCCCGGTCCCGGAACTCCGGAAAGAACCACATACCGGGAAAACACCTTCGCTTCCGCCAGTTCCCGCCACGCCGGCCGCTTCATGATATCCCCAACATCTGCACCATGGATCGTCGCCAGGATCCTGCACCCGCAGTTCATCCCATACTTCATCGCCAGGATCTCGCCTTCCCCTCCTGCCTCGTCCACCGCCAGCACCTGGGGCGCCATAGAGCGCAGCATCATGAGCATTCCCTCAGACTTAGGGCACCCGTCCATCACGTCGGTCCTGGGCCCCAGGTCACACTGGGCAATTCCTCCAAAACACGCTGCGATCTCCGAACGCTCGTCCACCACGGACACATTCTTCCCCGCTCCCCATGTTCCCCCGCATGAAAGTTCCCGGATCAGGTCCCTCAAAAGTGTTGTCTTTCCTGCTCCCGGCGGGGAGATCAAAAGCGTGTCCAGAAATGTTTCCCCATCCATCAGGTACGGCAGCACGTTTTTTGCGCAGCCCTTTACCTCATGGGCAACACGGATATTTAAAGATGAGAGATCCCGGACCGTCCTCACATGTCCGTCCTCCACCACCGCTTTCCCTGCGATTCCCACACGGTGTCCCCCGCGGATCGTGAGGAATCCCTGGCTGATCTCCCGCTCGTAGGCGTACAGCGAATGCCTGGAACAGGTCTCCAGAATCCCGCGGATCAGCTCCTGGTCTGCAAGAACTACGCTCCGGTCTTCTCTTATCTCCAGCGACCCCATCTTTTTCTTTCCATAACTTTCCGTCTTTCCACAGGTCCCATCCGAAAAAAGGAGGTTTTCCCCGCTTTCCAGCAGTATCATCACCGGTTTTTCCGTCCGGATTCTGATCTCCCGAATCGTTTTCCCGTCTGGAACCGCCTGTTTCAGCAGTCTTTCAAAAGTTTCCGTATTCATCCCGCGCTCCTTTCTCCCCGTGTTCTGCCTGTCCGCCTTTCCCGGAATTGATACAATATATGAACACCCCGGATTTTTATGATATTTCTCGGAAAATAAAAAAGCACATCCACCCAGTCAGTTTCACCTGACCAGACAGATATGCTTTCTAATTCCATTATTTCAAATACCGGCTGTTAATCCCCGTAAACCCTGATAATTCCGGACACCTCACGAAGCACGGACATGCCCTTCACGATCATCAGCGCGTCATTGAAATGGCGCTCCAGAACGGAATCCGTGATCACAACAAGCTCTGCAACACCGTCCCTCGCGCGTTTCTGAACGACCTGGGCGATGCTGACATCGTTGTTTCCGAGAACGCCCGCAATGTTTGCGAGGGCGCCCGGCTTATCCGCGACCTGAAGACGGAGGAAATATCTCGATCTCGTCTCCTCGATCGGCTTCACCGGATAATTCTTGTACGCCACGCCGCCGTTCCAGCCACAATTGTCGTGAACGATATTTCTCATGACGATGATGATATCACCCATAACGGCGCTGGCCGTCGGCATCTTTCCCGCACCGCGTCCCATGAACATCGCGTCATCGCAGGCCTCGCCGTGTACAAACACCGCGTTGAAGGAGTCGCGGACCGTCGCAAGCGGATGCTGCTCCGGGATCAGCATCGGGTGGACCTTGACCTCGATCTTTCCGTCCACCAGCTTTGTAACGCCGAGAAGCTTGATCACATAGCCGAATTCCTTCGCGTAGCGGATATCATCGGAGGTGATCTTCGTGATCCCTTCCATATAGACATCGCTGAAGGTCACCTTGGAGTTGAACGCCAGGGAGGACATGATCGCGATCTTTCGTCCCGCGTCGTAGCCTTCCACGTCCGCCGTCGGATCCGCCTCCGCATATCCAAGCTCTGTGGCCTTTGCCAGCGCTTCCTTGTAATCCATCCCCTCTTCCGACATCTTTGTCAGAATGTAGTTCGTGGTTCCGTTAACGATTCCCATGATCTCCGTCAGCATGCTGCCCGCGAGGCTCTGCTTTAAGGGACGGATGATCGGGATCGCGCCTGCGACTGCCGCCTCAAACTGGATATCGCAGCCGCTGTTTTCCGCCAGTGACAGGATCTCCTGTCCATGCTCCGCGAGCACGTCCTTGTTGGCGGTAACCACCTGTTTTCCGGCTTCCAGGGCCTGCACGATATAGGTTCTCGCCGGTTCCACGCCGCCCATGAGCTCGATCACAAGCTGGATCTCCTCATCTTCCAGGATCTCCTGCCAGTTGTCCGTCATGATCTCCTTCGGGATCCCCGGGCGGTCCTTCTTTGTGTTCCGTACCAGGACCTTCTTAATTTCCAGGCTGGCACCGGTCTTCTGGAACATCTCATCCTTTAACATCTCGGCGAGGGCATACACGCCGCTTCCAACCGTTCCAGCGCCGAGAAGCGCCGCCTTGATCACATTTCTCTCTCCCATGGTTCGTATCTCCTCTATCCCCGGAATAGCCGCATTAGTAACTGCAGACATCCGTCAGTCTTCTCTTTTATTCTTCCATGACCGTGAGTCGTGGACATTTGTCTTTTTTCAAAGTGACGTAATTATACTACACTACGTTAAAAAATGCAAGTAACTATTCAGTACCTTCATAGTTACTTGCAAAAATCCATTCCGGATCGGCTGCGCCGATGGGATTTTTGCCTTCCCGCTTATGTTATCTTACGGTCAGCGCAGCAAGTGCGCAGACCTGCTGAACAGTTATAAATGCAATTAAAAAACACACCATAGATCTCTCCATGATGTGTTTTGTTACTGTGCTTTATCTCCTCACGTATCCACCGGCACATGGTCCCAGTCTGCCTTCTCCCCGGCTCCCACGAGCCAGTTTAACGCTTTATGGCGCTCAAAGACCACACCTCCGTCCATTCCCGCAGGCGCGGGAAGATCCCGCATCCTCGTATCGGTGCATGCCCAGTCCAGACAGAAGATCATATCGCAGGCATCGAGAAGTTCCTTCGCGCTCCTCGGCTTCGCCGCCTCCAGGATCTCCCTCATGGAGTGAAAGGCTGTCAGAAGCTGCGCCGCCTCCGCCACTGCGCAGAAGTGATCCGGGAAATCTAACGGCCCGTCGATCAGTCCCAGCGCCCACTCCATCACATACAGATTCTCGTACTGCCAGGAATAGGATATCTTCTCTGATTCTTTCGGATCCTCGTTGTGCAGGTAATTCCACTCCTTCAGGGAGAAGAAATCATCCGCCCCGAACTCGTTGATCCGCTTCTGGATAAATTCCAATGCCTCTTTCTGGCTCATCTTTTTCGCCAGCATGGCCTCAGAAAATACCGCCACCAGCATGAGCGCCACCGCTCTCGCCGCGATCTCATATGGTGTCCGGCAGTCTGCCTCCGCCTCCGTCTCCAAAAGCGGGTAAAATACCGGAACATACACGCCCCGCGCCTCAAACTCTCTCCGGTTCTTCTCCCTGCGGTTCAACTGTTCCGTCTCGATCTCATTTCCCGGAACATAGCCCACCGCTTGATATGGCAGAAACCGCTCCATCTCACTGTTTCCGTTTCCGTCCAGGATCAGCTTCTCCATGCCGGACGCATCCAGGCAGTAAAATCCCCTTTTTTCTCCCCTGAACGCCATGACTGCACGAAGATCGGAAAGAACACGAAACAGTGTCTGCTCCATATTTCTCTTCGCGGCCTCCTCTGCCTCTGTCAGGAATTCGGACTCTTCCCCCTCGAACACATAGTCCACCGAAACGATACTCTCGGTTCCTTCCAGCTGATAGAGAAGATTCGTTTTCACATCCACCACCGCGGTCTCGACCCTGGAAAAGTGGCCTCTTGCCCGGTCAGACCAGCTTCGGACCAGCTCCTGCTCCTCGTCACCCGCGCTCTCGCAGTAGATCCTGAGCGTCACATTCAGATTCCCATTGTGAAGTTCCAATCCTGTATCATGTGCGCTGCCCGGAACGTCAAAGGCGTCCCGCAGGCACTTCATGATCCGCTCCTGTGAAGATTCCTTGCAGAAAAGAAAGATCTTCCCCGCTTTCTGTTCCTCTGTCACTCGTTTTGCCTCCTTGCCAAGTCCCCATTTTTTACTTATGATATGGTTCTCCCTGGATGATCCGGTAACTCCGGTAGATCTGTTCCAGAAGAATGACCCGCATGAGCTGGTGCGGGAATGTCATCTTTGAAAAGCTCAGTTTATAGTCGGCCCGTGCCAGGACCTGGTTGGAAAGTCCTAAAGATCCGCCGATGATAAACACGATCTGGCTGATCCCCGACACACCCCATTTTTCTATTTTTGCCGCAAGTTCCTCAGAATCCAGCATGTTTCCGTTGATCGCAAGGGCAACGACAAAGCTACCATCCTTGATGTTAGACAGAATCCGCTCGCCCTCTTTCTCCTTGATCTGCGTCTCCACCGCTTCGCTGGCCCCATCCGGCGTCTTTTCGTCCGCCACCTGGACGATCTCCAGCTTACAGTACCGGCTCAGGCGCTTGGAATATTCCGCGATGGCGTCCTGAAAGAACTTTTCCTTGATCTTTCCGACTGTGATCAATGTGACCTTCATGATTTCTGATCCCCGAATTCCAGGATCATGTCGTACCAGACTGCCCCGCCGTGGACAGACTTGGAAATGCCCATGTTTTTGTATCCAAATTTCGCGTAATAGTGGATCAGACGGTCCTTGCAGGTGAGGATCAGGCCCTTTCTTCCCTTATTTTTCGCGTCTTCGATCATGTGATCCATGAGCGCCGCCGCGATTCCCTGGCAGCGGTAGTCCGGGATCACATCCAGTCCGAAAATAGACTGGTATGCGCCGTCCGGCCTATGGCAGGCGGAATTTTCGTACATCTCGTCATAAATCGTTTTGGAATCTGTGGCGCAGCCATTGATGAAGCCTATGATCTTTCCGTCCGCTTCCGCAACAAAAAAGCACTCCGGAAATGCCGCGATGCGGGCCTTAAATGATTCCTCTGCTGCGGCTTCCGCCGCCGGGAAGCAGATTGCTTCCACCTCGGTAACTGCCGCAAGGTCCGTCGGGCGGACTGGGCGAATTGTGTATGTCATAAAATTTTTCTCCTTTAAGTTTTAATTAATTTTGTTGGTTAGTCCGCAGTGGAGCCCTGAATTGGGGCAGGCCCCAACTCAGGGCTCGCGGGCATTCGCCCTATAAGATCAACTGTCCGACTTTCGGCTTATGTGCAAGCACAACGCCGAAAGTCAGTCTGTTGATCTTGCACTGCTCATCGCTATGCGCGGAAGAAGTAGCCTACGCCCCATTTTGTGTGTACATACTTCGGATCACTCGGGCTAGGCTCAATTTTTTCACGCAGTCTTCTCACATGCACATCCACCGTGCGGACATCCCCGCTTACCATGGCCTTGTTTCCCCATACATACTCAAGCAGGGACTCACGGCTGTAGACCTTATTCGGATTTGTGACAAGAAGTTCCAGCAGGTCGAATTCCTTCGCGGTCAGGTTGATCTCCTTATCTTTAATGAAGACTCTGCGGCTCTCCCTGTCAAGCTTTAAGTCGCCCTCTGTGACTACGCTGGATTTCTGGCGTTTCGCGGCGCCGCTCTTCTTATTGTTTCTGCGGATGATCGCCTTGATCCGCGCTTTTACTTCCAGGATATTGAACGGTTTCGTGATATAATCGTCAGCGCCGTACTCCAGTCCCAGGATCTTATCCATATCATCGCCTTTTGCCGTCAGCATGATGATCGGCATCTCGGAAAACTCACGGATCGTCTGGCAGACCTCAAATCCATCGTGTCCCGGAAGCATGACATCCAAAAGAACCACGTCATACTCCCGTTCTTTTGCCCTCTCGATCGCCTCATCACCGTCGTAAGCACAGTCCACCTCATATCCATCCTGTTCCAGACTGAAGCGGATTCCCTTCACGATCAGTTTTTCATCATCAACTACCAGAACTCTTGCCATTTCTCTCCTCCACGTTATGCTGTAATGCGCAGGTCCTCTCCTGCTGCTTTTCTAATGTCTATGACCTGATTTCCGCCTCCTGTGTTTTTAAATGTCACAATCAGCATGAATTATACGTTTTTTTTAACTGTTCAGTAGGTCTGCGCACTTGCTGCGCTGACCGTAAGAAAACATAGGCTGGAAGGCAAAAATCCCATCAGCGAAGCTGATCTGGAATGGATTTTTGCACGTAACTATGAAGGCACTGAATAGTTACCGTTTTTTCATCTTTTCACACCGTAATATTATCCTTTATCTTCTGAAACCCGGCCTCTTTGATACCGGATATCTTCATGATATCCTCGATTTTCTTAAAGCCACCGCTCTTTTCGCGGTAGCGGATAATATCCTCGGCTTTCGCCTCCCCGATGCCCTTTAAGGTCATCAGCTCCTCTTTTGTCGCCGTGTTCAGGTTCACAAGCCCGGAACCGGAGGTTCCGCCCTGACCGGTGTTTCCTACTGCAGACCCGCTGCCCGCCGGAAGCGACGCGGCCTCTTCCTTATTGTAGATCGTGATCTGCATGCCATCAGAAACTTTTGAGGCGAGATTTACACTCTCCCTCGCCGCGTTCTCCGTAAATCCCCCGGCGGCATCCACTGCCTCGTAGATCCGGCTGTCCTCCGAAAGCTCATACACACCTGGGGCTGCCACCTCTCCGCAGATATACACATAAACTCCGGATTTTTCAGAGTTTTCCACATATTCCTGCGTCTCCACGGTACTTTCTCCCTGTACACTGCCATTTTCATCCCTGAATGGTTCCTGAATCTCCTGTTTCTCGGTACTGCTTCCAGAATCCCCCTGCGGCAGACCGTCGCTTTTTGCAGAGCCGTTTTTCTCCCAGCTGATGTTCCCATCCGCATCCAGTGATCCGCTCATAACGACCGCTCCGGATTCATCCAGCTTCTGGATTCCACTCCGGCTTCTTGTCATCCCAAACACAAGTCCGGCTGCGATCAAGAAAGCCGCGGCCGTCAAAATTTTTTTCTTATCTTCTTTCATACATTCCCTCCTGAACATTTTCAGGGGGATCGTTCTGCCTGTCTCTATTTTACCGAATCAGTCCTGTAAAAACAAGGGCATTTTTGTTATGTACGCTCTCCATTATAACCTCAGTCCGATTTTTTCTCAAGCCTCGCATTCTCCTTCTCGCACCGAGCATACTCGATGCCAAATCAACCGTTCTCTGGCTTTCTCCCGCCAGATATTTCACGCTCCGCCCACCACGAAAAACGCATGAGTAAATAAATTGTGAACATGCCCCTTTTCTGGTAAAATTAAAAGAAAAGGGGCGTTGGTATATGCAGGAATTATTAGATTGGCTGGAATACATAGAAGATGAT